>CAZKHO010000047.1:0-16324 GCA_964552505.1 uncultured Bifidobacterium sp.
AGCGCGTTTGACTGGGGGTCAAAAGGTCGCAGGTTCAAATCCTGTCAGCCCGACTCCCCTCGCTCAGAACCGGAAGGCTTCACCTTCCGGTTCTTCGCTTTGGGAGCCGGTCTGCCTCGTCCGGCCTTCGGCCGGCCGAGCGTGCGGCCCAAGCGCCGCACACAGGATGCGTGACGCCCGCGTGGCGGGCGTGCAAATCCTTCGCCTTCCGGTTCTTCGCCTGGTGGAGTCGTGATGCCTCGGCCGGCCTCCGGCCGGATCAGCGTTCGGGAATGGGCAGCGTGGCGAACGAGATGCGCGCGTAGTCGTCGCGCTCGAACAGCACGCCGATGCGATCGGGGCCCAGCTGCACCGGAACGCTGTAGGCGAAGCTGCCCTCCGCGATCGGCAGGCTTCGTGGCCAGGAGCGACCGCCGTCGTCGCTGAACCACGCACGCCCCGCCATGCGCTTCGACCGACTTGCGGGTCCCGTGCACACCATGCGGTCTCCCGGGCCGGCATGCAGCGCAATCAGCCCACCCATGCAGGAAGGGTCCACCAGATCCACCGCCGGCTTCAACGTGGTCCAACGGTCGCCGCCGTCGCTGGAGGCGGCCGTCTTCCGCTGCGCTCCACCGCCGAACTGCCGCGCCACCAGCACCACGGTGCCGTCGCCACGTTCCGCGAACTGCACCTCGTTGGCGTGTCCGTGCCCGTCCTCGTGCGCCACCTCCCCCATCGTCCACGTGTCGCCGCCGTCGTCGCTGCAGACGGCGTACACGCGCCAGTCGCCCGGCGGTCCCTGGTTGAACGGCATCAGGACGCGACCGGCGCGCGCGCCGTTCATCAGCTGGATGCCCACGCCGGGTCCCGCCGCCACGCTGGTCACCGGAGCGCCGCGCTTCACCTGCGCGGTCACGTCCGTCGGCGGGCTCCAGTGCCTGCCTCCGTCGTCGGAGTGGACCAGCAGGGTGAGGCACGCCGAAGCCGGATCCGTCCCAGGCTTCACGCATCCTTCGCCGCACCCCGTCGGATACGACTGGAACATCAGCAGCACGCGCCCCTCGTGCGGGCCGCGCGTCACCTGCACGGCACACGGGTTGTTCAGCGACCGACCCGGAAGATCCAGCACCACCTGCATGGGTTCCCAGGTGGCGCCGCCGTCCTCGCTTCGTCGAAGCACCAGGTCGTTGGAACCGTTGTCGGATCCGGAGTCGCGCCCCTCCGCGAAGGCCAGCAGCATGCCGTCCGAAAGTCGCAGGATGGACGGAATGCGGTAGACCGCATGGCCGTCGGCGCCGCCCACGAACACGTCCACCGGCTGCGCCTTGGACTCCGGCACGGTCACCGCAGGGCCGCTCGTCGGCGGATCGACCTTCCCTGGAGAGGAGGTCCCTGCGTGGCCGGTGGGAGGTGCGCCCTCGCTGGTCCCGGTCGTGCATCCGGTTTCAAGAAAGACGATGGCCGGAACGGGGGGCGCGTCGTGCTGCATCGAGCGCGCACACTAGCCGATGGCGCCGCCCGCCCCCGTGTCTTCCGGGTTCCGGGGCTCCACACGGCAGCAGCGCCACCGACGACAGCTGGGGCACGGTCGCAGCTTCACCGGCCTGCCGGCGGCCCGGTACCGGATGCCCGGCAGCGGAAATCGGGTGCCGCAGGTGAGGCAGCGAGCCTGCCAATGACGTTCAGTGTGCTCTCGGAGGTGCCGCCCCAGGCGCCGCAGCCACTCGGGCATCACTGACCCTGCGCCAGGCTGAAGCCCGGCTTGCCGTCGAAGGTGCGCAGCAGCTCGTAGCTGCAGACGGTCTGCTTCATCGCCACGGCCTGCAGCAGCGCCAGCGCCTGCGCCTGGCTCACCTCGCCGGCGTCCGGACGCTTCTCGAAGCGCGCACGCCAGTAGTCCACGCAGTCGGTGTACACGCTGCCGGACGGCCACACCTGCGTGCCGCGGTTGGAGATCAGCGTGAGACGGAAGGGCGTGCCCTTGGCCACGGCCTCCAGCGTGGGCGCCAGGTCGGCGGCGGAACTGGTGGCGTCCAGATACACGTCGGCGCCCACCACGCGCGTCTCGCGCGAGCCGAAGGTGTGCACCGCGGCGGCACTGAACGGCTTCACGGGCGGCTTGAAGGTGACGCGGTCTTCCGCATCCGGCACGGCTGGACTCAGCGTGGGCTTCTGACCCAGGCGCCTGGCGACTTCCCGCACGAATTCCATGGTGCCCAGCGCGGGCTTGGCGGCGTCGCCGAAGTCGCCGGTGCGCACGCCCTGCTCCAGCGAGGCCAGCAGCGCGTTCTCCAGCCGCGCGGCGGTGCCCATCATGCCCACGTGGCGCAGCAGCATGATGGTGCTCAGGATGAGCGAGCACGGGTTGGCCACGCCCTTGCCCGCGATGTCCGGCGCCGTGCCGTGCACCGCCTCGAAGATGCTGATGTGGTTGCCGATGTTGGCGCTCGGTGCGAAGCCCAGGCCGCCCACCAGCCCGGCCGCGAGGTCGCTCACGATGTCGCCCTGGAGGTTCGGCAGCACGATCATGCGGTACTGCTGGGGCTTCATCACCAGGTTCATGCAGAGCGCGTCCACGATCACGTCGGCCGTCTCGATCTCGGGGTAGTCGGCGGCCACCGCCTTGAAGCGCTCCAGGAACAGGCCGTCCGTCATCTTCATGATGTTGGCCTTGTGCCCGCAGTGCACCTTCCGGATGCCCAGCCGCCGCGCCGTCTCGAACGCGAAGCGGTGCACCGCGTCGCTGCCGGGCGCGCTGATGAGGCGCTTGCACTGCACCACGTCGTTCGTGAGCCGGTGCTCGATGCCGCCGTAGGTGTCCTCGATGTTCTCGCGCACGATGAAGAAGTCCACGCTGATGCCGGAGCGGCTGTACGGCGTCATCACGCCGGGCAGCGTGCGGAAGTGCCGCAGGTTGGCGAAGGCGTTCCACATCTTCCGCGCGGTCACGTTGATGGACTTGCCGCCGCCGCCCTTGGGCGTCTCCATGGGGCCCTTCAGCAGCAGTCCGCACGCCTCCACCTGCTCGATGGCCTGGTCGGTCATGCCGCGGCTCAGCCCGCGGTCGAAGCAGGCCTTGCCCATCTCCACGGGCACGAAGTCGATCGCCTGCGCGCCACCGGCCGCCTTCAGCAGCTCCAGCGTGGCGTCCATGATCTCGGGGCCGATTCCGTCTCCGGGGGCGAGGGCGATGCGCATGGGGGTCTCCGTGAGGGCAACGAGCGTAGCCGCCCCGCGGCCACCGCGTCAGTGCCGCGGCCGGCGAGCCAGCAGCACGGCCGCCACCGCCACCATGCCCACCTGCGCCGCGTAGACCGTCTCGCTGCTGCGGTGCCTGGCGTCCAGGTCCGCCCGAGCCGCGTCCGCTCGAGCCGAGTCACCTGAGACCATCGCCTCCGTGCGTTCCAGTGCCAGCTCGGCGATGCCTCGCGCCATCCACAGCTGGCCCAGACCGACGGCACCCGCAAAGGCCAGCAGCGCCGCAGTGGCCACCGGTCGCCGCGCCCCGGGGCGCTTCGGGCCCACGCCTCGCAGCAGCAGCAGGGCGCTGAGCGGTCCCACCACCAGGCCTGTCAGGAACACCACCACGAATCCTGGCTGCGCCAGCACGCCCGCCATCACGCGGCCGGTCTCCTCGGAGTCCAGCGAGGCGCTGGAGGCGCTTCGGAACTGCAGGCCCGCCTTCATCAGCGCGCTGAACAGCCAGCCGGCGTTGAGTCCGGCGGCCAGCAGCAGCGCCAGCCAGGCGCCGATCATGGCGGCCACCAGCGCGGGGCATCCGCCCTGCTCCTTCGGCTGCACCGGTTGGACCGCCTGTTCCATCACGCCAGTGTACGAGTCAGCGCGCCGCAGGCGGCGCCGCCGACTCCTCGGAGAACATCTGGTGCGCCTCGCACATCTCGTCGAAGTGCTCCACGAAGAGTCCCGCCAGCTCCGGGTCGAAGTGCGTGCCCGCGTCGTGTGCGATGGTGTCGCGCACCTTCTCCGGCGGCCACGGCTCCTTGTAGGCGCGCTTGCTCATGAGCGCGTCGAAGACGTCCGCCAGCGCCACGCAGCGCGCGAAGAGGGGAATGCCCTCGCCCTTGGGCTCCCCCACCCGCTCCGCCGGACGCCCCAGGCGGTTCATCACGCGCACGATCGCCTCGTGCGAGGGATATCCCGTGCCGTCCCACTTGGCCTGGTGGTACAGGATCACGTCGGCCATGGCCTCGTCCAGCACCGACTCCAGATGGTCCAGCGTCTCCGCGCCGATCACGGGGTGCGTCTGCATCACCGCGCGTTCCTCGTCGGTGAGGCGCCGCTCTGCCTTCAGGATGCTGTCCTCGATGCCCACCTTGCCCAGGTCGTGCAGCTTGGCGGCCGGGCGCAGAAGGTCCAGCCGGAGGTCGGTCTCCTCGCGCGAGAGGCCGTGACGCTGCGCCCAGTGCACGAAGAGCCGCGCGCTCACCTCGGCCACGCGCTTGACGTGCGCGCCGGTCTCCTTGGGATCGCGCATCTCGGCGGTCTTCATGAGACGCTCGATCCAGGTGGCCTGCTTCTGCGAGCGCTCCAGGCCCACCGCGGCCAGGTTGGCGAACTGCTGCGCCACCTTCCGGTCGTCGTCGGTGAACTCGGCGGAGTGGTGCGCACCCTGGGGCCGCGGATTGATCAGCTGCAGCACGCCCAGGAGCCGGCCCTGCGAATCGTGCAGCGCCACCACCAGCACGGCGCGTGTGCGGTAGCCGGTGGCGCGATCGAACGATCGGTTGAATCGGAACGGCGCCGACTCGGGGATGGCGTAGGCGTCCTGCACCACCACCATGCCGTCCACCGCGCCCGCGCCGGCGATGCTGCTCCGGTCGACGGGCAGCCAGACCGGGCTGCGGCGTGGATCCGGGAAGCGCGTGGTCACGTTGAGCACGTCGTTCTGCGCGTAGGTGAAGACCAGGTGCCCGTCCTTGTGGAGCAGGATGCTGCCCGCCTCGCAGGCCAGCAGCGCGCGCGCCTCGGAGAGCAGGCGCTTGAGCATGATGTCCAGGTCCGTGACCTCGTTCAGCAGACGGGTCACCCGTTCGAAGGTGGCCAGGTGGGCCCGCTCCTGCTCCAGCAGCGTCACGTTGGCCTCGTTCAGGGCGCGCAGTTCCAGCTCGCTGCGGGCCACTTCCAGGGCGGCCCGGCTGCGTTCGGTCTCGGCCTGATGCACTCGCACGTGGTGACGGACGCGCGCCACCAGCTCCGCCTCGGGCGGCATCTTGACCACGTAGTCGTCGGCACCACGCTCGAACGCCTGCGCCTTGGTCTCCGCCGCCTCGGTGGCGGAGAGCACCAGCACCGGCGTCGAGCCAAGTTCCGGATCCTTCCGGTAGGTGGCGATCAGCTCCAGGCCGTCCGCGTCCGGCATGGTCAGGTCCTGCAGGATCACCGCGGGTCGCAGCGCCCGGGCCATGGCGACCGCCTTGGAGCCCTCCGTGCAGGCGTGCACCTTCCATCCCGGCTCGCGCTGCAGCATCCGCGTCACGGTCGCCACCACGATCGGCTGGTCGTCCACCAGCAGGATGGCGATCGGCTCCCTGGGGCTGTCGCTGGAACGGGCTTGGGACACGTGCACCTCGGGTTGGTGGCCTTCGCCCCCCCTGCGGGAGGGCTGGAATCGCCTCGCGCACGGTACGCGATTCTGCGACCATGCGCCAAGCGATGGACGCCGCCCTGCAGGGAATCCTGGTGATCGACAAGCCGCACGGCATGACCAGCATGCGCGCGGTGGAGCGCGTGCGCCGCTCGCTGGGCGGCGCCAAGGCCGGTCATGCGGGCACGCTGGATCCGCTGGCCACCGGCGTGCTGCTGGTGGCGATCGGACGCGCCACCAAGCAGATCCCCTTCCTGATGGGGCTTGAGAAGCGCTACGAGACCGCGATCGACCTGAGCGCCACCACCGCCACGCTGGACGCCGAAGGCGAGCGCGTGCCCGCGGAACGGAAGGGCCCCCCACCCGACCGCGCCGCGGTGGAGGCCGCCCTGACCCGGTTCCGCGGCCCGTTCCAGCAGGCGCCGCCGGCCTTCAGCGCCGTGAAGATCGCGGGCCGACGCGCGTACGACCTGGCGCGCCGCGGCGACCCGGTGGAGCCCAAGCCCCGGGAAGTCACCGTGCATGAACTGGCGCTGACGGACTACGCCTGGCCGGTGGCACGGCTCTCCATCCGCTGCGCAAAGGGCTTCTACGTGCGGAGTCTGGCGCGCGACCTGGCGCAGGCGCTGGGCTTGGCCGGACACTGCCTCTCCATCCGTCGAACCGCGATCGGGCCCTACGACCTCTCCATGGCCATGCCGCTCACCGAGGGTCCGCAGGACCTGCAGCAGGCGATCCGGCCGTTCCAGCCGCCGGCCGACCCGTCGTGAACAGCAGCAGGGCCATGCCCGCCAGCAGCAGCACGTCGGCCACGTTGAACACCCACGGGAAGAGTTCGTCGCTCCCGCCGGGCCAGTGCATGCCCAACGGCAGGTGCCAGCGCGGGGTCATGTGCAGGAAGTCTCGCACTGCACCGTAGGCCAGACGGTCGTACAGGTTTCCAAGCCCGCCGGCCAGCACCAGCGCGATGCCCACATGCGACCAGCGCGCCTGGGCGGTGGTCCACCAGCCGAACACCCCCACGGCCGCCAGCACGGCCACCACGGTGAACGCGATGAACACCGGCCGCTTCTGCTGTCCCAGTCCGAACACCGCGCCGTGATTCAGCACCAGCCGGAAGTCCAGCAGGTCGCCCGGAAGGACGCGCACGCCCGGATGCCACGGCAGGCGGTACCCGGGGTTGCCCGCGATCTGGTCATACGAGAGCTCCACGGGCTCGTCCGCCACGGAACGGAACGCCCATGCCTTGCTGCTCAGGTCCGCTCCCAGTCCCGCCAACGCGATCAGCAGCAGCAGCGCCCACGCGCCTGGACTGCGCCAGGCCGGCGAGTGCGGGACCTGCGGCTGGTTCACCACCGGACGCGCGTCCGTCACCGAGCCACGCCGCGCTCGACCAGCCGGGCCGCTTCCACCGTGTGCTTGGCCAGCGGATTGGCGTCCAGACGCGCCTTGGGGATGGTCTTGCCCGTGATCTGGCACACGCCGTAGGTGCGGTCGGCGATGCGCTGCAGCGCGGCGTCGATCTCGTTCAGCTTCTCGCGGTCGCTGGCGGCCAGATTGAGCGCGAACTCCTGGTCGAACGTGTCCGTGCCCACGTCCGCCATGTGCAGCGGCATGTTGCTGAGGTTGCCGCCGCTGGAACGCAGCGCCTCGTCCTCCAGGCTGTCCACGCGTCCAACCAGCTCGTAGCGGCTGCGCAGCAGCACCTCGCGGTACGCCTCCAGGTCCTTCTCGCTGAGCTTGGTGCGGATGGCGGAGACGTCCACGGCCTCCTCGGCCTTGGCCTTGGCGGCAGCCGCCGCGGCCGCCGACTTGCTGGTCTTCTTGGTGGTGGCCGCGGCCTTGCCGCTGAGCATGCGCACGCGGCGACCGTTGACCATCACGTAGCCGGACGAGTCGGCCTTCTGCTGCACGGCCACGGCCGCCACGCTGAGCGCGGTGGCGTAGTCGATCTTGGGCGTCTTCTTGCCCTTCTCCTCCACCGGCTCCTTCTTGGGCATGGGCCGGGGTGCGTTCTTGCCGATGGGCGGCGGAGGCACGCGATTGGGATGCTTCTTGGTGGGAGGCGGCGGCGACGACGGCACCACGGACGCCGCAGGCTTGGCCGCATGGATGGGCTTCATGCCCCGAGCGAGCGGCTTCATGGACGGCTTGGCCGCGGCGGCAGGCTTGGCGGGCTTGGCCGGCTTCGCCTTGGCGACGGGCTTCCGAGTTGGCTTCTTGCTGGGCACGTTCGGTCCGGGGGTGGGGGTGAGGCGTGGAGGCCTTCGGCGAGAGCCGAGGCCCCTCCGGCGGGGGGAGGATTGTCGAAGCGCGGCTTCGCCGCGTCAAATGGCCGCCCATCCAAGGCTGGGAGCACCCCAAAAGTCAAAAACCCCCGGCGAAAAGGGGGCGCCGGGGGTTTCGGCCGAGAAAGGGGACTCGGCGCGCAAGCTCGCCCAGCGGCATGCCAACGGTCGCATGCGCGGGCACTCCAAGAAACGCGAATCAAGCTCCCCATCCCTCAGGAAATCCTGCAAATCCCGCTCCGGGCCGGACCGCATTTTCGGACCCCCTGTTCACGGGCATTTCGCCTGGACTTTGGAATATCTCCCGCCGCGATGACGCGTGGCCGCCACGGATCTCGTTCCTGAGGATGTATGGGAAGGCATTTCCACCCAACCTTGCCTGCCGCTGCGGCCGTGGCCACGCTGGACGCCGAACTGGCACTCTGGCTGCCCGACCGAGCTCCGGTTCGGCGGGAACTCCTCAGGATCTCCGAGCCCGGGCGACGTTTCGTGCTGCGCCCCGACGCCTCGGCGGCCGGCGTGGAACTGGTGACCGCCGTCGGTGGCTTCCACGCCGTGCTCTCCGGACCGGAGCGCGCGGATCTGGAAGTGCGATGGGAACTGACTGGATCCGAGCATCCCGCGCTGCCGGCTTGGGCGCTGGTGCAGGGCGACCGGGCGGAGGCCTGCGTGTGGGACGCCTTCGGCCGCCTGGTGATTCCAGACCTGATCGCGCGCGGCGTGGACGCCAACCACATGCGTCTGCCCGCAGGGCGCTACGTGCTCACCGCGTGCGTCCAGGGATGCGCGTCCATGGTGATTGGCGTGGGCGTGGAGGCCGCCGCCGTGCGCGAAGGCCTTCGCCACACCGGCTGATCCCCCAAGGATCCGAACGCCTTCGAGAACGCCTGGGAGGGCTGGCGTGACCGCTGCTCGGGCGCCGCTCGCAGGTGCGCAGCGGCCCCCGTTCCCGACGATTCCGTCAGCCGATCGAGGCCAGTTCCGCGGCGAACGCACGCACCGTGGAGGGACGTCCCTCCGGTGCGATGGCCAGCGCGCGGTCCAGCAGCTCCACCAACGCCGCAGGAGCCTGCGGGCAGATCTCGTCCAGACGCATGCGACGCTCCATCAGGACCGCCCGCAGCAGTCCGGCGGCGCTGCGACCGTCGGTGTCGTAGGGCAGGCGGCCCGCGATCATCTCGAACAGCAGCAGCGCGGACTGGTAGACGTCGCTCGCCACGCCGATCCGCTCGCTCCGGCCGTCGGCCTGCTCCGGGCTCATGTAGGCGAAGGTGCCCACCAGGTGTCCGGTCTCGGTTCGGAAGCCGGTGCGCCGCCCCTCGTCCCCCACCAGGCGCGCCACGCCAAAGTCGACCAGCTTGGGCTGGCCCTCCGGCGTCACCACCACGTTGTGGGGCTTGATGTCGCGGTGAATCACGCCGGCGTCGTGGGCGTGCGCCAGCGCGTCCAGCACCTGACCCAGCAGCCGCATGCACGCCTGCACGGAGGGGCGCGCCTCGGCCACCCACCGGTCCAGCGACACGCCGGCCACGAATTCCATGACCAGGTACACCAGGCCGCCCGCGGCGGTGCCGGTCTCCACCAGCTGCACGATGCCCGGATGCGACAGGCGGGCCAGCGCGCGGCACTCCTGCCGGAACCGCTGCACCGCCTGGCTTCCGGAGCCCACGGATCGAACCACCTTGATCGCCACGCGGCGGCCCTCGGCGTCCAGCGCCAGATACACGCTGCCCGCGCCGCCCGCGCCCAGTTCGCGCTCCAGGCGGTACCCCGGAATGACGGGCAGCGCCTCCACGGGCGCGCTCACGTTCCGGTCGCCGGGCATCTCCCACGCGGACGAGGTCTGGTCCGCCTGCAGCATGGACTCCACCTCGCTGCGGATGGAGGCGTCAGGGCACGCGAAGTCCAGGAAGGACTTCCGCTGCGCGTCGGCCAGCGCGGACACGGCCTCGAAGAGGCCGCGGACGATGGACCAGCGATCCGATGGGACCGCCGCCAGAGTCATGCCGCCTCGCCTCTGGCCGAAGCCTGCCGCACCGACACGTCGTACTGCCGCTCCAGCCAGGCGCGCGCCACGCGCCAGTCACGGTCCGCGGTGGCCAGACTGACGTCCAGCATGCGGGCCACCTGCTCCATGGCGATGCCGCCGAAGATGCGAAGTTCCGCGACCTGCGCGGCGCGCGGATCGTTCTCCGCCAGCGCCCGCAGCGAGTCCTCCAGCGCCAGCACGCCGCCCACCTCCACGGTGGGATCCATGGGCTGGAACTCGTCGGTGGAGGCTCGCCACGCGTTGCCGCCACGCTTCTTGGTGCGCCGGCGCCGCGCGTGATCCACCAGCACCGTCCGCAGCACGGTGGCGGCCGTGGCCAGGAAGTGCTCCTCGGACTTGAAGTCGGACGCGTCGCGCTCCGCCAGCTTCACGAAGGCCTCGTGCACCACCGCGGTGGGCTGCAGGGTGTGTCCCGCAGGCTGCGACCGCATGCAGAGGGCACTGAGTTCCTTGAGTCGGCCGTAGATGCTCTCGAAGAGCTGCGGCAAGGAGGGCGTGATGTCGACGGAGTCGGACATGGGAACATTCCAGGATTTCAGACCAGGAAATGCCCAAACACGCATTTGGGCGTCGCCTGATCAGGCGCACCCTGTTCCACACCCCTTCAAGATCCCCTTGTCCGATGGACCCTCGCAGGGGCCACAGTACCCCCATCCAAATCGATGGCAAATGATTGCGTGCAAGAATCCGTTGGAAACAGATTCTTTAACTGGGGCCGTCCTCAGAGGACGGATCGCATGGGAAGGAAGATTCCCGAAGCGGCATTCAGGCGACAGATCCAATCGATCGGAACTTCTCAAAACGAAGCCGGACAAGGGTTTCCGGCGCGATGCGCTGCAGTTCTCGGACTGCATCCACGATCCATCCCTGCAGGCGATCTGCCGTCGCCTGAGGGTCGCGATGGGCGCCGCCATGCGGCTCCGGAATGACCGCGTCCACCAGACCGTTCCGGAGGTTGGCCTCCGCCGTGAGCGCCAGCGCGGACGCCGCGGCCGTGTTGGTCTGCTCGTTGGCCTTCTTCCAGAGGATGGCCGCGCAGCCTTCGGGGCTGATCACCGAATACCAGCTGTACTGCAGCATGGCCACGCGATCGCCCACGCCGATGCCCAGCGCACCGCCGCTGCCGCCCTCGCCGATCACGCAGCAGACGATGGGCGTTCGAAGCCGGCTCATCTCGCGCAGGTTCACCGCGATGGCCTCGGCCTGGCCCCGCTGCTCGCTGTCCAGGCCGGGGTAGGCGCCGGGCGTGTCGATGAGCGTCACGATGGGCAGGCGGAACTTCTCGGCGATCTGCATCTTCAGCAGCGCCTTGCGATAGCCCTCGGGATTGGCGCAGCCGAAGCGGCACTTGATGCGTTCCTCGGTGCTGCGGCCCTTGTGATGCCCCACCACCAGGCACTTCATGCTGCCGATGCGCGCAAACCCGGTCACGATGCTGGGGTCGTCCCCGAACCGGCGGTCGCCGTGCAGCTCGCACCAGTCGCGGCAGATCATGCGCACGTAGTCCAGGGTCTGTGGACGCTGCGGATGGCGAGCCACGCGCACGGTCTGCCACGGCGAAAGGTTGGCGTAGATCTTGGTGAGCAGGCTGTCCCGGGCCTGGCGGAGGGTGGCCACCTCGTCCGCGAAGCGGTCGGCGTCGGGCTTCTGCTCGAGGGCGTCGATCTGGCGCTGCACCTCGGCGATCGGTTCCTCGAAATCCAGCGTCACAAGGGCCGGCGTGGACATGGGCGGAAATGGTAGCGCCTGGCGCCGGGCGACCCCGTCGCCCGCGGTCGATTTGCCGCACAATGGACCCATGCACGCCCTGGCCGTGGCAGGTTTTGGAAAGCTGGGATCCGCCGTCGTGCGCGGCGCGGTGGCCGCCGGCGTGGTGCGCCCGGAGCAGGTGGTGGTCTGGGCGCGCAGCGAGGCCCGTCGCCAGGAGGCTCTCTCGCTGGGCGTGCGGCTGGCGGAGTGGCCCGAGGTGATGAACGCCGCGCCGCGGGTGCTGCTGGCGCTGAAGCCGCAGGTCTTCGCGGAGATGGCCGCGCAACGACCCGTGATGCAGCCCGGGGCGCTGGTGATCAGCGTGATGGGTGGATGGCGCGCGGCCGATCTGGGCGCGCGTCTTGGCACGGACCGGGTGATCCGGGCCATGCCCACCATCGCCGCGGCGCAGCGCGCCAGCACCACGGCGCTGTGCATGCCGTCGGGCATGGCTGCCGAGGACGCGGCCTTCGCAGAGAGCCTCTTCCGGTCCGTGGGCTCCGTGGTGCCCATGCCGGAGATGCAGGTGGACGCCGCCACGGCCACCTGCGGATCGGGCGTGGGCTTTGTGGCGCTGTTCATGGAGGCACTGGAGCGCGCGGCGCAGGAGGCCGGCGTTCCGGCGCCGCAGGCCCGCGCACTGGCGCTGGGGGCCGTGGAGGGCGCCGCGGCATGCGTGCGTGCGGGCGCAGCTCCCCAGGAACTTCGCGCCGCGGTCACCAGTCCCGCCGGCACCACCTTCGCGGGACTGGAGGCGCTTCGGTCCGGCGACTTCGAGCCGCTGGTGCGACGCGCGGTCCAGGCCGCGCAGGCGCGTGCCGCGGAACTGGGCGCGCCACGCTGAGCGCCGGCCGGCGGCTCAGAAGTCGCGCCGCGAGAAGATCCTGCAGCCCCAGGCCAGCACCGCCGCCTCGAACAGCAGCGAGGATCCCACGATCCACGGCACGCCGCGCGAACGCTGGTCGTCCGCGATGGCCGCCAGCACCGTGCTCTCCTTCGCCCGCAGGGTTCCGAAGTTGCCGCCGGGGCCGCGGCGACGGCGCGGCGCGGGCTTGGGCGTCTCCTCGACCTCGTCCTCGGCCACCGCACCCAGGTTGGCGGCGTCCACCATCCAGCGCTGCACCAGGTCGACGGTCTCGTCGGTCTTGGGGAAGACGGTCTTGGCGGCGTACAGGATGCGGTGTGCGGTGGTGAGCGTGGCCAGCGCGGCCTGATGTCCCGTGCGTTCCGCCTCCAGGTCGCTCACCGTGGCGTCCGGATCCTTCTCGCGGCGGCGGTCGATGAGTCGATCGATGGCCGAGATCTCCAACGACTTGCCGATGCGGAACCCGTTCACCATCTGCTCGCTGGTGCCCAGCGTGAACAGGAACCCCCAGAAGAGCACGGTCAGCAGGAGCGCGGCGATGCCGCTGCGCGTGACGGTGCCGATGAGGGCGCACATGGCGAACAGATAGGAGTAGAGCAGCGTGACCATGGGCACGGCCAGGAAGAGGCCCGGCTCCCAGGCGCCGCCGCGGATGCCGATCACGAGGAAGCTGGCCGCGCAGAACACGGTCACCTGCAGCGACGTGAAGGCGATGCCGCCCAGGAACTTGAACAGGTAGAGCCGATGTCGCGGGACAGGCCGGGAGAGCAGCGTCTCCACCGTGCCGCTCGAGACCAGTTCCGGGAAGAGACCCGCGCTGGAGACCAGCGCGAGGAGGCACGCCAGCCACGCCAGCCAGAATCGCACGCCCATGGCGTAGAAGGCCAGCTTGTAGAACTCGCCCGGCTGCAGCACCGTGCTGTTCAGGAACGGGATCTCCAGCGTGTAGCCCAGCACGGTCATGCCGCGCTCGTTGATGCCCACCAGCGCGAACGACAGCACCACCAGCGCCGACAGCGCGATGCTGAGCCAGAAGAGCCGACGGCTGGCGAGCTCGCGATAGGTGTCCACCAGCATGGCCGTGAAGGCGGTCATGCGGCGGCTCCCGGCGGAGGCGGAAGGCCGGTGGCGGGATCGATGACGGCCTTCATGAAGAGATCCTCCAGGCGCTCGCGCGAGGAGGTGAGCGAGACCACCACGCCCCCGGCCGCGCGCGCCGCGTCGATGGCGGGCTGCGCGCGTTCGGGATCGGCGCCTTCGATGCGGTAGGCGGTCACCGTGGCGTCCGAGACGTCCGGTCGGGGACCGTCGCATCCTGGCAGTACGATCGGCGCGCCGCGCCAGCGCACCGTCAGATGCTGACCGGACGACTCGGCCTGCAGGTCGGCCAGGCGCCCCTGCTTCACCACGCGTCCCTGCAGCAGGATGGCCACGCGATCGCAGAGCTGCTCGGCCTCGCCCAGCAGATGGCTGTTGAGGAAGACGGTGCGCCCATGCCGGCGCATCTCGAAGAGCAGGTCGCGGATCTCCTTCCGTCCCACCGGGTCCACGCCGTCGGTGGGCTCGTCCAGGAAGATCAGCTGCGGATCGTTCACCAGCGCCGCAGCCAGCCCCGCGCGCTGCCGCATGCCCTTGCTGAAGCTGGAGACGCGTCGATCCTTCCAGTCACGAAGGCCCACCTGATCCAGCAGCGCATCCGCTCGGCGGCGCCGGTCCGGCCTGGGCACGCCCGACATGGCGCCGCTGAACTCCACCGCTTGCCGCGCCGTGAGGTACGGCGCCAGACGATGCTGCTCGGGCAGGTAACCCACGCCCGCCAGCGCCGACTTGTCGCCCACGGGCCGACCCAGCAGCGTCCCCCCCGCCGCCGTGGGACGCACCACCGTGAGCAGGATCTTCACCAGCGTGCTCTTGCCGGCACCGTTGGGACCCAGCAGGCCGAAGATCTCGCCGGGTTCCACCCGCAGCGAGACGTCGCGCAGCGCGTGGACGCCGCCGCGGTAGGTCTTGCGCACGCCGGAGATGTCGATGGGCGCCTCGGGCACGGCGCCAGTCTACGGCGCGGCGCCTTGCAAGCCGCGCCACGAAGCGCGTGAGGCCCGATGCGACCGCATCGGACCCCACGCCTCCGCGTGGGCGATCATTCCATCGCTCGGACCTGCGCCACCCCTCCGTCCTTCCGCACCGTCACCATCGGGAAGCGGCGGTCCGCCGTGATGCGCCAGTGACCGAAGGCGTTGTCCAGGTCCAGCGGGAGGAGCCCTTCCGCCGCGGCCGCGGTGGCCACCCGCGCCAGCGAACCCTGCGCGATCGGCTGCCAAGGGCCGTCGGCCACAAGGCGCCCCAGCAGGGCCGCACGGTCCAGCAGGAGGTCCGCCTCCACGCGCAGGGCCTGAAAGCCCGCCGCGCGACGCACCGGCTTCACCGGCGTGTCCGTGGTCCTGGGTGGAACGGTCCCGGTGCCGATGGACTTCTGCACCGGCGTGGGTTCGAAGTAGAGCGGCTCGCCATCGGGTGGCGTCACCTTGAACACGATGCCGCCCTTGCCGTCCTTGCGCTGGATCTGGACCACGGGGAATCCGTCGTCCGTCCTGCCGGCATCCCGCACGGTGATCTGGTCCGGCCGCATGTCGAAATGCGGGTGGAACGCGATGTTCCGGTAGGTCTGCACGGTGCCGTCCGGCTGCCGCACCTCCACCTCCTGCGAGGTGCATGCCGTGCCGCCGATCCCCGCCATGACCATCGCACACACGCACACCATCCGACGGATCTCCTTCATCGATGCCCTCCTTGCATCCCGAGGCGTCTCCCAGGACACGCGTCCCGGACCGGCCCATGCTGACGGCGCCTGCAGGCCCTTCCCGAACTTCGGGCCCAAATTCCGGCGGATTGCGCCAATCCATCGCCGAAGCGCCCGGGGCCGCTTGCCCCCGCGCCCGAAACCTCCTTCAATCCGCCCTCCATGGCCCACCGCACGCTTCGCGACTTCATCCTGGCGCTGGAGCGGGCGGGCGAACTGGCGCGCGTGCGCGGCACGGTGTCGCCGCGACTGGTGCCGGGGTGCGTGGCGGAGCGCCAGTCCCGCAGCCGCTGCGCCGGCGCGTCCGCCAGCGCGGCGCAGTTCGATCCGGTGGGCGCTTCGCTGGGCGGCCAGGCCGTGCTCTTCGAGAAGGTGGAAGGCTGCGACTTCCCGCTGGCCATGAACCTCTTCGGCAGCGCGCGCCGCATGGAGATGGCGCTGGGCGTGGAGGATCACCCGCGCGGACTGGAGTCCATCGCCGACCGCATCGCCAGCCTCACCAAGCCGCAGCCGCCGCGCTCGCTGCGCGAGGCCTTGGCCAAGGCCCGCGAGTTCCTGCCGCTGCTGCGCATCGGGCCGCGCGCGGTCCGCTCGGGCCGCTGCCAGGAGGTGGTGAAGCTGGCCTCGCGCGGCGAAGTGGACCTGCGACGTCTTCCCATCATCCAGTGCTGGCCGCTGGACGGTGACCCGCGCGCGGTGGGCTACCCGCTCTCGGCCGAGCAGTCGGGCACCGCGGGCGGTGGCGGCCGCTACATCACGCTGGCCGGCATGCACACCGTGCACGCCGACGACCGCGACGCCGCCAAGCCCGCCAGCCACAACATCGGCATGTACCGCAGTCAGCTGCTGGGCCCCACCTCGCTGGCCATGCACTGGCACCTGCACCATGACGGCGCCTCGCACTGGCGCAGCTGGAAGAAGCTGGGTCAGCGCATGCCCATCGCCATCTGCCTGGGTGGCGAGAGCGTGATGACCTACGGCGCCA
>CAZKHO010000048.1:0-5236 GCA_964552505.1 uncultured Bifidobacterium sp.
GCTGGCCGAAGTGGATGCCCGACTCCACGAGTTCCTTGGCGAGTGACGACATCAGGGGGTCCTTTCGTCTCGATGGCAGCAGCGACACCGGCGGAGGTCGACCGTGGATCGGTCCGCGCTTGGGCGCTTGGTGACGGGGAGGGCTCCGCCACGCGGCGGAACCCCGGTGCCGGCCTCCGTCCACGGCGCGTGGAGGCCGTCGCCGCGGGTCCGCAGGACGGATCCGGGCGAATCGGCGAGTGTACCGGGGCCGGGGGGGTGCGTCCATGCCCTTGGTCCGATGCCAGTAGCATCGTCGGACCCCCGTTTCGGACCCAGGAACCGCTTTCCGCCCGCCACCCATGCTTGCCAAAGTCTTCAAGGCCTACGACGTCCGCGCGGTCTATCCCAAGCCCCTGAACGAGCGTCTGGCGTGGCAGATCGGATACGGCACGGCGGAGTTCCTGCTGGGGCAGGCCGCGGCCGCGGGGCTGGACGACCCCATGAGCCGCCACATCGCGGTGGGTCGGGACATGCGAAAGAGCAGCCCGGCGCTCAGCGACGCGCTGATGCAGGGCATGCAGGACTTTGGCGCGGACGTGATCGACCTTGGGCTGGTGGACACGCCCTTCGTCTACTTCGCCATCAACCACCTCGGCTGCTGCGGCGGCGTGCAGGTGACGGCCAGCCACAATCCCGCCGAGTACAACGGCTTCAAGATCAGCCGCGCCAAGGCGAAGCCCGTGGGGCAGGACACCGGTCTCACGGAGATCCAGCGGATGGCCGCGCTGGTCGAGCGCGAGAAGCTGGAGCCGCGCGGTGGCCACCGGGAGTCGCGCGACCTCTGGAAGCCCTATCGCGAGCACCTGCTGCGACTGCTGGACCCGCGCCTGCTGGACGGCAGCCGCCGCCTCAAGGTGGCCGTGGACGCCAGCAACGGCATGGCCGGCACCATGGTGCCGAAGGTGTTCGACGGCGTGAAGGGGCTCTCCATCGAGCGCATCCATTTCGACAACGCCAGCGGCGAGTTCGTGCACGAGCCCAATCCGCTGGTGGAGGCCAACCTGGCCGAGGTGCGCCAGGCGGTGCGTCAGGGCAAGGCCGACCTGGGCGTCTGCTTCGACGGCGACGCCGACCGATGCATGGTGGTGGACGAGACCGGCACGCCCGTGGGCTGCGACCTGCTGCTGGCGGCCATGGTGGACGGCGAGCTGAAGCGGAACCCCGGCGCCGCCGTGGTGTACGACCTGCGCTCCAGCCGCGCGGTGCCCGAGGCCATCCGGGCCGCCGGCGGCGTCCCGGTGGAGAGCCGGGTGGGACACGTCTTCATGAAGGCCAAGCTCTCGGAGGTGCAGGCGCCCATCGGCGGCGAGCTGAGCGGGCACTTCTACTTCCGCGACATGTTCGACACCGACAGCGGTGCGCGCGCCTTCATCGCCGCGGTGAACGCCATGGTGCAGTCCGGCAAGCCGCTGGGCGAGCTGGTGAAGCCGTTCCGTCGATTCGCGCAGAGCGGCGAGATCAACTTCGAGAACGAGGACAAGGCCGGCGCGCTCCGCGCGCTGCGCAAGGCGTACCCCAAGGCCAGCGCGCACGAGCTGGACGGGCTGAGTCTGGACGCCGGCGACTGGTGGTGCAACGTGCGCATGAGCAACACCGAGCCGCTGCTGCGCCTGAACCTGGAGAGCCGCGACGCCACCACCACGGCGCGGATGGTGGAGGCGCTCAGCCCCATCCTGGGCAGGCGCGTGGCGCATTGACGAGGGAGAGCGCGCGATGAACGCCGAGGAATTCCTGGAACGGCACGGGCTGGCCACCAACCCCTTCGCGGCGGAGGACGCCGTGCAGGACGCGGTGCTGGTGCGCGCCGCGGACGCGTGGAAGCACCCCGACTTCGCCAAGATCCTGGGCGATCCCGGGCACCCGTCGCCCACCGTGGTCTTTGGCGAGCGAGGCGCGGGCAAGACGGCGCTGCGGCTGCAGATGGAGCGCGCGCTGGAGGCCTGGAACGGCCGGCGCGGCGTGTCCAAGGTGCTGGTGATCCCGCACGACGACTTCGACGCCATGCTCTCCGCCATCGCCCGCCACGACGGGCTGCGCGAACCGGGCGCGTCGCTGGAGGCGATGCGCCTCAGCGACCATGTGGACGCCATGCTGCACCGCGTGGTGCCGCGGCTGGTGGACCAGGCGCTGGGCATGCCGGGCGCGGACCTGCTGAAGGTGGGCCGCCTTCGTCGGGAACTGCGCAAGGCGCCCGTGGCCGTCCGCCGCGACCTGCTCCTGCTGCAGACGGTGTACGACCATCCCTCGGCGGCCGTGCGTCGCACCCGGCGCCTGCGCGGCGCCATGGGCTGCGGCGGCTCCAGCGGCGCGGCGCTGGCCGGCACCTGGAGCGTGCTGCTCCTCTCCATGGCTGCGCTGATGGGTCTCTTCGGCATGGGGCAGCCGCCACGATGGTCGTTCGTGGTGCCCGCCGCCGTGCTGGCGATGGGCGGGCTCATGGCCGGCTGGGGATGGGTGATGCGCCGCGCGCGCGTGGCCCGCGTGGCGCGGCGGCTGGTCAAGAGCGTGCGCGTGCTGCAGCGAGACGCTCGCGGCTGGAAGGGCAGCCTGCACCTGCTGCCGCTGGAGACGCTGGAGACCTCGCTGCCGCAGGATCGTGGCGAGGACTCGCGGTACGTGATGCTGGACCGGCTGGTGCGCGTGCTGGACGCGGCGGGCTACGGTGGCGTGGCGGTGCTGGTGGATCGCGTGGACGAGCCTGCCTGCGTGGCCGGTGAC
This sequence comes from uncultured Bifidobacterium sp., assembly GCA_964552505.1. Classification (GTDB taxonomy): domain Bacteria; phylum Planctomycetota; class Phycisphaerae; order Phycisphaerales; family SM1A02; genus SYAC01. The sequence continues at coordinate 2,761 of CAZKHO010000048.1, forward strand.
CCGCAGCGCATGCGCAGCCTGGTCTGGCCGCTCCTCTCCAGCCGCTTCCTGCAGCAGCACGGGCTGGCGGTGAAGCTGCTGCTGCCGAAGGAACTGGGCGACATGGCCGCTCGCGAGGACGGCGAGTTCCACCGGGGCGCGCGGCTGGACAAGCAGAACCTGATCGATCGCCTGCAGTGGACCGGCGCCATGCTGGCCGAGCTGTGTGATGCGCGACTGAAGGCCGCGATGCGGCCCGGGCAGAAGCCGATCCGCGTGGAGGAGCTCTTCGATCCGTCCATCGGGCGCGTCAAGCTGGCCGAGGCGATGGAACGGAGCGGCAATCCGCGCGAGGCCTTCCGCCTGGTGTACGGCGCCATCCAGGAGCACCTCTCGCACGCCGGGGCCGACGAGCATCTGGTCAGCCCGGGAGCGTTCGAGTGGGTCCGCCGCCGCGCCGGCGAGGCGCGCGTGCCGGTGCGCTGACGCGGTCACGGCAGGTCCAAAACAACGCCGGCCCCGCACGATGGCGGGGCCGGCGGGTGAAATCTGGATGCGTGCGAGCCGATCAGGGCTTCTTCGCGGCGTCGGGGCCTTCGACCATGCGTGGCGGAGCTTCCTTGCCGTCGCTGCCGCCGAAGGGCTTCACGTTGCTCTGGTCCTTCTTGGTGATGGGCTTCTTGGACGAGTCGCCGCCGCCGCAGGCGGTCAGGCCCAGCAGGGCGGAGCAGGCGATGGCGATGGTGATGCGCTTCATGGGTGGGTCTCCTTGCGGTTGAAGTGGGGCAATCCGATCCGGTGCGTCCATATTGAATCCGGGCCGGGGCCCTTCCGTCAAGGTTGCCGGGGCGCCGCGAATCCGGCGGGCAGATCCGCGGGCGCCAGCCAGCGCCACTGGGTGTGGTAGGTCTGGTCGTTGTCCGCCACGCCCACGTTCAGCTGGCGCGGCGCGCCCGCCGTCAGCGGGATGGAAGCCTCGGCCCACCAGCCGCCGCCGGGCTGTTCACCCGTGCGCAGTTCGGCCTGCAGTCCGGTCACGTTGGACGCGGTGTACGGCGTGAACGGCTCGGCCAGCAGCCAGTGGTCGCCGCCGTCGTCCTTCCACTCCACGCGGAAGGCGTCGCCGCCCGGATCCTTCATGCGCTGCTCGGGTGTGCGTCGGTCGGACGGGGCGGCGGCGCGCACGGCGTCGAAGGCCTCCACGCGGACGGTCAGGGTGCGTCCATCCGCCGAGAGGCGGAAGGAGGCGCGTGGATCCGCTTCCAGCGTGTCGTAGGGCGAGGGAACCCACGCATGCAGCGGCCAACGGCGGGCGCCCGCGTCGTCGCGGGCGGCGGTCACGGTGCGTCGGATCGGCGGTCGCAGCCACTGGTGCACGGGCACCTCACGGCCCTTGGTGTCCACGAATCGCTCGGTCACCACCAGGGTGGGCGGAGCGGCCGGCGCGTCCAGGTGAGGCCATTGGAACGGCAAGGGCAGGTCCAGGCTCTGGCCCGCCGGGACGGTGACGGCCGCCATGTCCGCCAGGCGGTACGCGGTCCTGGCGTCCACGGTGAACGGATTGAAGGCGTCGATCGAGGTGCGGCTGGTGAAGCGCTCGCCCTGCACGGGCCAGATCTCGCCCGCCGTCCACGGTCGCACGGTGACCTGGATGGGGCGGTCCAGCGGGTTGTTCACGCGAAGCGTGACCGTCCCTTCCGTGGGGGCCGCGGGATCCGTGGGATCGGCCAGCGCCCCGGAAAGCTTCAGTGATCCAGGCTTCTCGCGAAGCGCGAACACCCGGTCCTGATCCTGACGCACCACGAAGTCGACCGGCAGGGTGAGACCCACCGGCTGGTGGAAGATGGACACGCTTCCGTCCGCCTGCGCCTGCACGAAGGTGAGGTGCTGCATCTGCCCGGCCAGCGGATGCTGGTCGATGCTGCCACCGCAGGTGCCCACGATGTCGTAGTGCACGCCGTCCCGCACGCCGTCGTCCTGCAGGCTGTGGAAGTGGCCTGCGATCACCGCGCGCACGCCCGCCTCCACCAGCGCCGGATGGACGCGCTCGAACCACTTCACGCTCTCGGTGCGCCAGAGCGGCCGGTGCATCAGCACCACCACCGGCTTGCCGCGATCCTTGGCGCGTGCCAGGCAGTTCCGCATCCAGCCGATCTGGCCGTCGGAGAGCTTCACGCCGCCGTCTCCGAAGCTTTCGTCGCTGAACAGCGCGATCACGCTGGCGCCCTCCAGTTCCACCATGTAGCGGAGCGGCCCGAAGGTGCGCAGGTAGCGGTCGCCGAAGGTGCGGTCGCCGGCCACCCGGCTGCCGGAGATCACGTCATGGTTGCCGGCCACCGGGTAGAGCGGCGCGTCCAGACCGGCGGTCACGGACTTCCACACGCCGGCCTGGCGATCCCACTCGGCCTCGTCGCGCGTGTAGCCCTGCACCATGTCGCCGACGGTGAAGACCGCGTCGGGCTGGATGCGGTTCAGGTCGCGCACGGCGGCCTCCAGG
>CAZKHO010000048.1:5336-16274 GCA_964552505.1 uncultured Bifidobacterium sp.
GGTGAAGACCGCGTCGGGCTGGATGCGGTTCAGGTCGCGCACGGCGGCCTCCAGGTAGGGCAGTCCCCAGTCGCGCCCGGTGGTCCGATCCGGAAGGATGGCGATCCGGAAGGGCTTCTCGCGCGCCGGAGCGATGGTCACCTGCTCGTCGATGGCGCCGGGGCCCTCGAAGAGGAAGGTGGGCGGCGAGGCAAGAAGGGCGTGTGTCAGCAGGCACGCGGCAAGCGACGGGAGCGGCATGCGCGTGGCTTACCACGCCACCCTTGACGCGGCGCCCACCCCACGTGAAAACCCCGCCGATTGCAATGCATGTCGGCGGGGCGGAGGGGAGAAAGATGCTGGGTTGGCCTCGCACCACCGAGGTGCGTGTGATATCGGTCTCGCACGCGCCGAAGCCTCAATATTTGCGGGGACCGAGCGCGCGTCTCCATGGGCGTGGCCCGCCGCCGTCGTCGCAAACCGCGTTTCAGCGGGACGTTGCAGCGTCGGGATCGGCGGGGGCCTGCTGGGCAAGTTCCCGAAGCAGGTTCCATCCAAAGAGCCCGGTCTGGTGCCCGTCGTTGAAGCGGATGCGCAGGGCGTAGTTGCCCACCAGTTCGGCGCCTTCGGCCGCCAGCGGACCGGCCGCCGCCTGGCGCGGCGAGAGCACGTGCAGCGGATTCTTCGCCATGGCCTCGCGCTCCGCCCGCATCTCCGCGCTGGGGCTCATGCGACGCAGCAGCGCCAGCGAGAGGAACGCCACGGTGCCGTCGTGGAAGGTCACATGCAGACCGCGTGCGCGGTCCAGATGCAGGGCTCGAGGCGCGGGTTCGGCGGCGTCGTGGGTCACGCGGCCATCGTAGCCCTGCCCGCTAGGATCCGCTCCATGAGCCGTCCGGAACATGCGGGTGACGCACTGGCCTGGTGGGTCCGTACGCGGGGCGGCCCCTCCTGCGTGGGGATCGACCCGGTGGTGGAACGCCTGCCGCCGGCGGTGCGCGGCGCGGATCCGGTGCGCTCGATCGAGTCGTGGTGCCTGCGGCTGCTGGAAGCGGTGGAGCCGTTCGCGGCGGCCGTGAAGTTCCAGTCCGCCTGCTTCGAGCGCCACGGCAGCGCGGGCGTGGCGGCGCTGGAGCGGTGTCTGGCGGCGGCGCGCGGTCGCTTCCTGGTGATCCTGGACTGGAAGCGGGGCGACATCGGCGTGAGCAGCGAGCACTACGCGGCGGCCGCGGCCGGTCCGTTGAAGTGCGACTTCGTGACCGCCAGTCCGTATCTGGGTTCGGACGCGTTCGATCCGTTCCTCAAGGCGGGCCTGGGCGTGTTCGGCCTGGTGCGAACCAGCAACGCCTCCGGCGACACCATCCAGTCGCCGCGCATGGCGGACGGACGCACCGTTGCCCAGATGGTGGGCGCATTCACCGCGGCCTGCGGCGCTTCGCGCGTGGGTGGGAGTGGATGGAGCGCGCTGGGCGCGGTGGTGGGCGCCACCAAGGCGTCCGACGCCGCGGCGCTGCGCGCGCAGCTGCCGCACGTGCCGTTCCTGGTGCCGGGCTATGGTGCGCAGGGCGGCGGACTGGAGGACGTGCTGGCCTGCTTCGACGCGCGTGGTCAGGGTGCATTGGTGACGGCCAGCCGCAGCGTGATCTACGCGCACGAGACCGCACCAGGTGCGTGGGCGGACGCGGTGGCCGAGGCAGCCAAGGCGCTCCGGGACCAGCTGGCCGAGGCGCTGGCGTCGCGGGTGCCCGCGTGAGCCGGCTGGTCGCGCTGGCGGTGGCGTTTGCGGCGCTGCTGGCCGCGCCGCTCCTGGTGGGCGGTGGCGCCGGTCCCGCGGCGTCCACGGACGGGGAGCACGTGGTGATCGTGATCACGCCGCACGCGGAGCAGGTGCGGCAGGAATTTGGGCGCGCCTTCGCGGCGTGGCATCAGGATCGCTTCGGCGAGCCCGCGCAGGTGATCTGGAGCGCGCCCGGTGGCGCGGTGGAGATCCGTCGTTCGCTGCAGAGCGCCTGGGAGGCGCGACTGCGGCAAGGTGTGCCGGTGGGCGGCGATGCCGACGTGCTCTTCGGCGGCGGCAGCTACGAGTTCGAGACGCTGCGTCGCCCGGTCTCCGTGCAGGTGGGGCAGGAGACGCGCGCGGCGAGCGTGCTGGAACCGCTGCAGCTTCCGGAGCCGCTGCGGAAGGCTTGCTACGCGCAGCCGGAACTGGCCGGGCAGCGGCTCTTCGATCCCGAGGGCTTCTGGTACGGCACCGCGCTCGCCACCTTCGGCATCGTCTGGAACGGGCCGGTGCTGGCGCGGCTGCACGTGGATCCGCCCACGGGATGGACGGACCTGGCCGACGCGCGGCTGCAGGGATGGGTGACGCTGGTCAACCCGGCGCAGTCGGGCAGCGTGCTCACCGCCTTCGAGAGCATGGTGCAGCGTGCCGGATGGGAGCCCGGTCTGGCCATCCTGCGGAGGGCGGCCGCCAACGCGCGCACCTTCGCGCCAGGCGGACCGCGCGGCCCCATCGACGTGGCGGCGGGTGACGCGGCCATGGCGGTGTCGATCGACTTCTACGGTCGTCTGCAGGCGCAGGTGATCGACGACGCCGCACGCGCCACCAAGGACGCCGCCGCGCAGGGCCGCGTGCAGTTCACCGTGCCCCACGGTCAGGCCGCCGTCGATCCCGACCCGGTGGGCATGCTCCGCAATCCGCCGCACCGGCGGACGGCGGAGCGGTTCGTCCAGTTCTGCCTGTCGCCGGAGGGCCAGCGGCTCTGGCAGCTTCCGCCCGGCGCGCCGGGCGGCCCGCGGGACTTCGCGCTGCGACGCATGCCCGTGATGCGCTCGCTCTACGACCAGGGCGCGCAGGGCTTCGTGGACCGCGTGAATCCGTATGCGGAGGCGTCGGCGCCCACGCAGGCCGACCCCGCCATGCGCGCGTTCCTGCCGGTGCTGTTCGCGGCCATGGCCATGGACGTGCATCCTTCGCTCCGTCAGGCGTGGTCGTGCATCACCCGGCATCCGGCGTGGCCCGCCTCCGGAGGCGTGGTCACGGCCGCGCAGGTGACGGACCCGGAGCTGCGCGCGTGGCTTGCACGCTTCGACGCGCTGCCCACGGTGGAGACGCCGGACGGCCCGAGGCCGCTGGCCGATCCCGCCGGCCTTCGCGCGCTGCGGGACGGGTGGCTGCGCGGGGGGTGGAGATCCAGTGGCCTGTGGCACCCGCAGGACGAGCCGGCGGAGGCGCTGCGAAGACGCTGGCGTGACTTCTTCCAGGAGAACTACGCATGGATCGTGGCGCAGGCGAAGGCCAAGGGCACGGCATGAACGCGGCGATCCTCTCCATCGGCGACGAGCTCACGCTGGGCCAGACCCAGGACACCAACGCCCGCTGGCTGGCGGGCCGGCTGGCGGACCGCGGCGTGCGCTGCGTGCAGTTCCGCGTGGTGCCCGACTGCGTGACCGCGCAGGAGACGGCGCTCCGCGAGCTGGCGTCGGTGGCGGAGCTGGTGCTGGTGACGGGTGGTCTGGGACCCACCGACGACGACCTCACGCGGGAGGCGCTGCGTGCCGCCATGGGCGACGCGCAACCGCTGGTGCTGGATCCGCCGTCGCTGGAGCTGCTCGACCGGTGGTTCCGCGACCGCGGTCGCATCATGCCGGACATCAACCGCCGGCAGGCCATGCGCCCCTCCGGCGCCGCATGCCTTCGGAACGACTTCGGCACGGCGCCCGGACTGCAGGCGCGCGTGGGGAGCGCCACGGTGATCTGTCTGCCGGGCCCGCCGCGGGAGATGGAGCCCATGTTCGAGCGCTTCGTGCTTCCCATGCTGCCGGCGCTGGCCATGGCCACCGGCACCGTGCATGCGTTCGGGCAGGGCGAGAGCTTCCTTGCGGAGCGTCTGGGCGACCGCATGCGCCGCGACCGCAATCCGCTGGTGGGCACCACGGCCAGCGGCAGCGTGGTCTCGGCGCGCGTGCGTGGCACCGGCGCGGCGGCGGCGGTGGCGGCGATGGAGCAGGAACTGTCGGAGATCGAGTCGCTGTGGAGGCCGTTCGCCTTTGCCAGAGGCTCCGTGACGCTGGCCGGCGCGCTGGGGGCGGCGCTCCGGGCGCGCGGCCACACGCTGGCGCTGGCGGAGAGCTGCACCGGAGGTCTGGCGGGCGCCATGGTCACGGCGGAGTCGGGCGCCAGCGACTGGTTCCGCGGCGGTGTGATGAGCTACGCCAACCAGGCCAAGCGCGACCTCTGCGGCGTGCGGCAGGACTCTCTGGACACGCACGGCGCCGTGAGCGGCCCGGTGGCGCAGGAACTGGCCGCGGGCGCGGCGCGTGCCCTGGGCGCGGACTGGGCGGCCTCCATCACGGGCGTGGCAGGGCCCTCCGGCGGCAGCGAGGCCAAGCCGGTGGGCACCGTCTTCATCGGGGTGCACGGGCCCGGCTTCGATGCGGTCCGGCGGTTCCGATTCCCAGGCGAGCGCGCCATCGTCCGTGACCGCGCGGCCAAGACGGCGCTGGCGCTGCTTCGGCTGGCGGTGGCCACGCCCCAGGATTTCGCCGTGCCCTTCATCTGGGAGTGGCCCGAAGGTGCCTGAAGCCGTGCGCGCGGCCGTGGCGCTGGGTTCCAACCTGGGCGACCGTCTGGCGCACCTGCGCGCGGCGGCCGGCGAGATCCGCTCGCGTGGGCTGCTGACGGAGCTGCGCTGCAGCGACGCCTTCGAGACGCCACCCGAGTCTGCGGGGGACGGCGACGCCTTCCTGAACGCGGTGGCGGTGGGCGACTGCGCGCGGACGCCCGAGCAGCTGCTCCGTGGACTGCTGGAGGTGGAGAGCGCGCTTGGCCGGACGCGACAGGCCGGCGCGCACGGCGGCCCGCGCACCATCGACCTGGACCTGATCCTGTTTGGCGACGCCGTGATCGAGCTGGAGGGGCTGCGCGTGCCGCATCCGCGCTTCCATCGGCGCGCCTTTGTGCTGATGCCGCTTTCGCAGGTGGCGCCGGATTGGCGCGAACCACGCTCCGGCAGGCCGATACACTCCCTCCTCGCCGATCTTGGCCCGGTGGCGCTCGCCCGTTTCGGATCGCTTTCGAAGTGATCGCGGGAAAGGCCCGGGAGGGGATCGGCGAACGGCAAGTTCGCCGGAGAGATCCATGCGCATTCCGCTCGTGTCGCTCGCCCTCACGCTGTCCAGCTCCCTTGCGCTTGCGCAGGGAGGCGCGGTCCCCACCGTTCCCGCTTCGCCCGCGGCTCCGCAGGGCGATCCCGGGGCGCCGCCGCCCAACGCGCCCATGGATCTCCCGCCCGGCTTCGACCAGGTGAAGCCGTTGAGCGCCGGCTGGAAGGCGGAGGAGACCACGCCCGAGGCCGCCGCCAAGGGCAGTGGCGCCCTTGCGGGACTTGTGGCCGCCTACACCAAGCCGGCGGCGGTCGAGGATCGGGTGGTGATGTCCATCAAGATCCCCGGCAACGAGCAGAAGCAGGAGATGACGTTCTCCTTCGGTCCCAAGGGTGCCGTGCGGATCTCCGACGGCGGGGCGGTGATCACCCGCATCGGCGACGATCTCTATCTGGAGCCCATGGAGATTCCCGGCAAGTACCTGAAGGTGACCCAGCCGGGCACGTTCTCGGAGGCCATCACCGCGGCGCTCGGCGGCGGTTCGATGCCGCCGCAGGTGACGCTGCGCGGCGGGGCCGCCGACCAGGTGGTGAGCTGCATCGGCGGCCAGTTCGTTCCGGACGCCAAGGTCACCGGTTTCCGAGCCGGCGGCGGATCCGGCCCGGACGTGGTGTTCCTGAAGGGCGCAGGATCGGGCGAGATCGAGGTGGCGATCGCGCCGGCCGGCGGTCGCCTGTCCGCTGTGACGTACGTGGTGGAGCCGCCCGGAGCTCCTCCCGGATTCCGCCTGCCCATCACCATGGAGGTGACCAGCACGGCCTACGACACCGATCTTCCCAAGCCCATCACCTTCGATCCGAAGGGCCGGCAGGCCGTGGACTCCATCGAGAAGCTGATGCCCGAGCCGCCGCAGGGACAGGGCGCGCCGGAAGAGCCGCCCATGAAGCTGAAGGAAGGCGAGCCGGCTCCCGACTTCACCATGAAGGACCTGGACGGCAAGGACGTCAGCCTGGCGTCCCTCAAGGGCAGCGTGGTGGTGCTGGACTTCTGGGCCACCTGGTGCGGTCCCTGCATGCGCGGCCTGCCGCTGGTGAACGAGTTCGCCAAGTGGGCCGCCGAGAGCGGAAAGCCCATCAAGGTGTTCGGCGTGAACACCATGGAAGGCGAGCCCGGCTTCGACAAGCGCGTGGGCAAGGTGTCCGAGCTTTGGAAGAAGAAGGCCTTCGGCTTCCCCGTGATCCTGGACGCCGACGACAAGGTGGCCGAGGCCTACGGCGTGCAGGGCATTCCCTTCTCGGCGATCATCGACCGCGACGGCAAGATCGCGCACCTGCACATCGGGTACTCGCCGTCCATGACGGAGGACCTGAAGAAGGCCGCGGAAGCCGCGCTGCAGCCCGCGTCCAAGCCCGCATCCGCCGTGGAACCGGCGCCCGCGCCGGCTCCCGCAGGCAAGGGCTGATGCCGGCGGCGGCCGCGCTGCTCTGGCTGGCCACGGCGCAGGCGGACGCGTCGGCGGCGGCGAACGCGCAGCAGCTGCTGCGGGCGTGGCGTGCCGCGCCCGCGGCGGCGGCCGTGGCCACCTCCGTGACGGTGCGTGATGGCGGTCGCGAGGGGATGGCGGTCTCCGAGCCCTGCGTGCTGGCGTGGGACGCGTCCGTGCCCAAGGTGGCGCTGCGCCGAGGAGGGCTCACGGTGGTCATGGACGCCGGTCGTCTGAAGGCGGGGCATGCGGACGGGGACGCGGCCGTGGACCGACCTGCCCGCGAGGGAGCTCGCGAGTGGCAGGCCTGCTTCGCGGAGATGCCCTGGCCGCAGCCGGCGATGACGCTTCAGCCGCAAGAGACGGCGCTGAGCCGCTTGGATCCCGACATGGGCGACCTGCAGGTGACCGCGGTGGAGCCGGGCTCCGGCGATGCCGCGCTGGTCACCGTCCGACTCAAGGGTGCGCGCGGCTGCTGGTCGCTGGCGTTCCGCGGAGGCGCCGAACCCCGGCTGGTGTCGGCGGAACGCACGCTGGACGCAGGGCCTCGCGTGCCCGCGGGCGGCTCCATCACCTGGAGCATGCGCTTCGAGCCCGTGGAGGCGGAGTCCGGCCTCTGGTCGCCTCCCATTCAGGGCCGCCGACGCGTGGACCGCGTGGAGGACGTGATGCCGCGTGCCAAGGAGGCGCCCGGCGTGACCACGCCCGTGCCTTCGGACGCTCCCGCACCGGGTGATCGACCGCCCGCCAGACCATGAGCGAAGTCCACGCCATGGACGGTGGCCGCCGCGTCGCGCTGCCCGTGCTGGGTCCGGACGAGCGTGCACGCGCCGCTCTGGCCGAGCGCATTCGCGCGCTGGGCGTGGGGGAGGTGCGCTTCGGCCGGCACGACCGCATGCTGTACGCCACCGACGCCAGCATCTACCAGGTGGAGCCCATCGGCGTGGTGGTGCTGCGATCCACGCAGGGCGTGCAGCCGCTGCTGCGGTTCTGCGCGCAGGAAGGACTGCCCGTGCTGCCACGCGGTGGCGGCACCAGTCTGGCGGGACAGTGCGTCAACCGCGCGGTGATGCTGGACTTTGGCGCGCACTGTCGGGCGGTGCTGGAGATCGACGAGCGCGCCATGACCGCTCGGGTGGAGCCGGGCGTGACGCTGGACCAGCTGAACGTCGCACTGGCTCCCAAGGGGCTCCTCTTCGGGCCGGACGTGGCCACCAGCAGCCACGCCACGCTGGGTGGCATGATCGGCAACAACTCCGCCGGGGCGCGCAGCCTGCTGTACGGCCGGACGGTGGAGAACCTGCTGGCGCTGGACGTGGTGCTTCCGGACGGCACCGCCATGCACCTGTCCGAGGGTTCCTGCGAGCGCGATCCGCGACAGCGCGCCATCGCCGAGCGCCTGGCCGCCATCGCGCTGCCGCGCCGTCAGGAGATCCGTCGACGCATCCCCGCCATCAAGCGGCATGTGGACGGCTACAACCTGGACCTGCTGCTGGACCAGCTGGACCGGAGCACGCCCGGCACGTTCGACCGCGTGAACCTGGCCACGCTGGTGTGCGGCAGCGAGGGAACGCTGGCCATGGTCACGGCCGCCACGCTGAAGGTGGTGCATAAGCCCACGTGCACGGGCCTGGCCATCCTGGGCTTCGACAGCGTGCCGGCCGCGCTGGCCCCGCTCATGGCCATGCTGTCCTGCGGTCCCAGCGCCGTGGAACTGGTGGACGACGTGGTGATCGAGACCGCCATGGCCAACACCGAGTACCGCCAGTACGTGGAGGTGCTGCCGAAGCCTCCCTCGGGCGCGCTGGGCTCCGTGATGTACGTGGAGTTCCAGGGCGACACGATCGAGGCCGTGCGCGCGGGCTTCGATCGCCTGGCCGCGGCGCTGCCGGGCGTTCCCATGCAGCGACACGAGGATCCGCGGACCCTGGCCCAGGCGTGGAAACTCCGCAAGGCCGGCGAGCCGCTGCTGCACGGCGTGCCCGGCGACCGCAAGCCGGTCACCTTCGTGGAGGACACCGCGGTGGATCCGGCCAAGCTGTCCGACTTTGTGGACGGCTTCCGCCGGATCGTGGAGCGGCACGGCACGCGCGCGGCGTACTACGCGCACGCCAGCGTGGGCTGCCTGCACATCCGGCCGCTGGTCCGCATCCACGACCAGGCAGGCCGCGCGCAGATGGTCTCCATCGCCACCGAGGTGGCCGACCTGGTCTCCGGCTTCGGTGGCGCGCTCAGCGGCGAGCACGGCGACGGTCGCGTGCGAACGCCGCTGCTGGAGCGCGTCATGGGCCCCGAACTGTGCCGGGCGTTCCGGGAGGTGAAGGCCGTCTTCGATCCGCAGGGACGGATGAATCCCGGCAACCTGGTCGACACCGGCGATCCGCAGGCCATCGTGCGGCACCTTCGGGTGAGGCCGGAGGCCGCGGAGGTGCCGGTGCCCGCCACCGCCACCTTCTTCCGCTACGAGCGGGAGCACGGGTTCGACGCGGCCGTGGAGGCCTGCAACGGTGCGGGCCTCTGTCGGCGCGTGCAACCGGGGGGCACCATGTGTCCCAGCTACCGTGCCACGCTGGACGAACGCCACGCCACGCGAGGTCGGGGCAACGCGCTTCGGCTGGCCGTCACCGGACAGTTCGGCGCCGTGGGCTCGCCCGACTGGCAGGATCCCGGCACGCAGGCCACGCTGGACCTGTGCCTCTCGTGCAAGGCCTGCAAGAGCGAGTGTCCCAGCAACGTGGACATCTCCAAGCTGAAGGCGGAGTTTGCGGCGCAGGGCTTCGCCAAGGCGGGGCGCGTGCCGTGGCGCACGCGGCTGATCGGTCGCGTGCGGCGATCGCAGCGGTGGGGTTCGCGGCTCTGGCCGGTGGCGAACGCGCTGCTGGCGCTGGGACCGGTGCGGCGCGCGCTGAACGGGCTGCTGGGCTTCCATCCGGACCGCCCGCTGCCCCAGTACGGCCCGGCGGTGGACGCGTGGCTGCGTCGACGCGGCACGCGTGCGCCGGTGGGCGCGCCCACGGTGTTGCTCTTCCCCGACTGCTTCGCCATCTACGGTGAGCCGGGGCTGGGTGAACTGACGGTGGAACTGCTGGAGACCTTCGGATATCGCGTGGTCATCCCGGAGGTGGGCTGCTGCGGCCGCTCGCTCATCAGCGTGGGCATGCTGGCGGAGGCCTCGCGCGAGGTGGCGCGCACGGCGGCGGCGGTGCTGGAGGCCATGCGCCGCGAGAGCGCGGTGGCGCTGCTGGGGCTTGAGCCCTCGTGCGTGAGCGCCATCAAGGACGACTGGATGGACCTGAAGATGGGCGTGGATGGCGAGGCGCTGCGGGCGCTGGCCTCGCGCACCTTCCTGGTGGAGGAGTTCCTGGACCGCCAATGGGATCACCATCCGGCCCGGCCGCGCGTGCCGGCGCCTCCCCCCGACGCCGTGATCCTGCACGGGCACTGTCACCAGAAGGCGCTGTGGGGCGTGGAGACCAGCGCGGGGCTGCTGCGGCGCTTCCTGGGCGACCGGCTGCGGGTGCTGGATTCCGGCTGCTGCGGTCTGGCCGGATCGTTCGGCTACGCGGCGCACCGGCACCAGCTGTCGCTTCGCATCGGCGAGCTGGGCGTGTTCCCGCCGGTCCGTGCCGCGCCGCACGCCACGGTGGCCGCACCCGGCACCAGTTGTCGCCATCAGATCGCCCACGCCACGGGCGCGCAGCCCATGCACCCGGTGGCCCTGGTGGCCCGGCTCCTGCTTGCGTCGCCGCGTCGCTAGCATCCTCGCCCATGAGCGACACCGCGCAGAACCTGGACGCCGACCTGCAGGACAGCGACCTGGCCGCCGCCACGCTGCTGCTGGTGGACGACAACCAGCAGAACCTGGAGCTGATGCAGGCGTGGCTGGAACCGCTGGGCTGCACGCTGGAGGTGGCGCGCGACGGCGCCGAGGCGCTGGAGGTGGCCGCCCGCCGCCAGCCGGACCTGGTGCTGCTGGACGTGATGATGCCGCGCATGAGCGGCTTCGAGGCCTGCCGTCGTCTGAAGGACGCGCCCGGCACGCGCGACACCGTGGTGATCATGGTCACCGCCCTGAACGAGGTGGGCGACTTCGAGCGCGCCGTGGAGTGCGGCTGCGACGACTTCCTCACCAAGCCCGTGAACAAGCTGGAACTCACCACCCGCGTGAAGAGCCTGCTGCGCGTGCGGCTGCTCAAGCGCAAGGTGGACGCGCTGCTCCGTCAGCGACGTCCGGGCTGAGACCGTCCAAAGGTCCAAAACGAAATCCGGGCTCCGCGTGCCTCCTGCGGAGCCCGGCGTTCGTCGGTCGTGGGACGGCGGTCGCGGAGGGTCAGGCCGCGGACCGCCGCCACACGACAGCGGCGGTGTCG
>CAZKHO010000049.1:0-16221 GCA_964552505.1 uncultured Bifidobacterium sp.
CCGCCTCGTCGAACTCGGCCTTCTCGACCTGGCCCTCGCTCTTGCCGCGGATGTCCACGATGACGAAGTCGCCGCTGATGGCGACGACCTTGCCCTTGACGATGTTCCCGGTGCCGACGTTGGCGAGCTCGTCGCCCAGGATGGTTTCGATGTCGCTGGAGGCGCCGAAGGCGTCCTTCAGCATGCGGTCGGCGGCGTCGGCCTCGAGGGCCAGCATTTCGATGAGGTTGTGGTTGACCATGTGAAGTGGAAGGGGTGCGGGGATGCGCCGCTGCCACGCGTGCGGCAGGCCGGCTGGGTGCGGATGCCCGGGTCACGCGACCAGGGCGCCGACGCGAAGCGCCGGGTCGTCGAGTGTAGCGGAAAGCGGGGTCGGCCCGAAGGCCTAGGCCGATGCGGCCACCAGGGTCGCGGCCCGGTGCCGGCGCTGCCGCCGCAGGGCCACGAATCCCCACGCGCCCACCACGTTCACCAGGGTGCAGGCGGCGAAGGTCCACGGGGTGCCGCCCCACGCCTTCAGGCCCTCGTAGAGGCCCACCGCCAGGAACGGGGCCGCCAGACCGCGGAGGCCGTTCAGGGTGACGTGCACGGCCATGTACTCGGCGTCACGCTCGGGCGGCGCGAAGTCCTGATGCCCGATGTTCCAGGCCAGGCTGCCGCCCGCGAACCCCACGCCCAGCACCACGCTGGCGGCGAACCACAGCGTCATGGAGTGGAGCAGCGCCGCCACGAAGAGCAGCGCGGTGGCCGCCACGAAGCTCCACGCGTGCACCGCGCGGAAGTCGACCACGTGCGATCGCCCCAGACGCCGCGCCCAGAAGGGGATGGCCAGCGGCATCACCACCAGGGGGATCACCGTGGTGACCAGGATGGCCTGCGTGTAGGAGGCGTGCATCTCCTCCTCCAGCATGATGGCCATGGGCGCGCCGATCATCAGGTTGCCCAGCCCGAAGACCCACATCCACAGCATGAAGCGCGCGTAGGGCGGGTCGGCGCGCAGGGTGCGCACGATGGACGCCGGATCGAATCGCGCGCCGCCGTCCGCCTGCTCCGCCTCGGCTCGGAGCGCGCGCGTCTCGCCCCGCATGGGCACGCGTCGCCAGAGCACGTTGCCCACGATGCCCAGCACCGCCAGCGCCGGGAAGAGCACGTGGAAGCTGCGTGGCGAGAGATCCATCCCGGCGCCCAGCACCCAGCTGCTCAGGGCCAGCACCAGCGACTGCACCGTGGCCATGTTGCCGGCGATGTGCGCCCGGGCCTCGCGCGGGTAGTTGGCCCGCCAGACCGCGGCGCGCAGCGTGATGACGCCGGTCCAGGTGACGCGGGCCACCGTGGCCAGCAGGCAGAGGCCCCACAGGCCCCAGCGATTCTCGGGCATGGCCGCGATCAGCGCCACGCACGCCGCGGTGCAGGTCTGCAGCGAGGCGATGAACGGCACCTTGCGCCGGCCGCGCGCCAGCCCCGCCCAGAGGAAGCTGGTGAGGTTGGCCACGTTGGGGGCGGCGCTCACCACCGCCACCGCGAAGTTCAGCTCCACCTCCGGCACGCCCGAGCCGGCGAAGGCCTTCTTGACCACCACGCCCAGCGCGCCGCCCTCGATGGCGCCCAGGAAGAGCGGCAGGAAGGCCCAGCTCAGCAGCTCGCGCAGGTAGGCCGGACGCGCGAACGCAGGGACGCTGCTCGCGTGGAAATGTCGCAGCCCGGGAAGGGCCGCGACGCCGCGAGGCGGGATGGGTGCGGTCTCGCGCATCGAATCGGCCACTGTAGGCCCGTTGCATCGGGTCCCCAAGCACGGCACGGTCAAAAACGGAGCGGCCCGCCGGAGAGGCGGGCCGCAGAAGTCCAAGGTGCCTGGCCGAGCGGGCTCAGGGGTTGCCGGAGGTGTTCACCGTGGGATACGGCGAGAGCGGGCTGGGCTGATCGGCGAACCACATGCGTCCAAGGTCGCTCCAGAACATGCGGCCCGTCTGGTCGCCGTTCACCGCCATGTTGCGCTGCACGTCGAGCGGGCGCTCGTTCATGCCCATGAGTTCGGGCGAGGGGTTGTTCTTGATCGCCTTGAAGCTGACGTCGTAGATGCCGCCGGCCTCCTTGTCCTTCTCGGTCGGCTGCGCGAGGTCGCCGCTGGGCAGGTAGGTGGGATGCGCCTGGCAGGCGGCCAGCGCGGCGATGGCGGTGATCGCAAGGGTGATGCGGGTCATGGGAGGGAGGAGGATAGCAGGAAGGCCGCGGCCCCTCGCCCCGCCGGAGGGGCGGCCCGGAGGCCGCAAGGGACGACGAGGAAACTCGAACCCCCGCTTGAACGTGGGATCCCCGGCCATCGTGCCCGACCTTCCACTCCGTCCCGCGAGGGGCCGTGAGGCATGGTCATCGACGCAGCCATTGGATTGTGGGGAACCCTGGGAGTTCGCATCGGTTCGAGTGCATGGTCGGCCCGCCACCCGGCGGGGCGAGAGGTCGCGAAACGCCCAGTCTAGCCGTGGTCCGGGTCGGCGGCCGCCATCCGCAGCGCCGTGGGCAGGGCCTTCCGAAGGCTGTCGGCCATGGCCTCCAGCGAGGAGGGGATCACCCGTGCGCCGGCGATGGTGGCCATGAAGTTGGTGTCGCCGTTCCATCGCGGCAGCACGTGCGCGTGCGCGTGCTCCGGAAGGCCGGCGCCGCCGGCACGCGCCTGGTTGACTCCCACGTTGAGTCCCTGCGGCTGCAGGGCGGTCTCCACCAGCGCCGCCGCCACGTCCACCAGCGCCCAGAACGCCGCGCGCTGCGTGGGCGAGTACTCCAGAAGCCTCGGCCGCGGGTCGCCCAGGGCCACCAGCAGATGACCGTTGGTGTAGGGATATCGATTGAGCATCACCAGACCGTGCGCGTTCCGGTGCACCACATGATGACGAAGGTCCGCGGAGGGATCGCTCCACGCCGCGAGCAGGAAGTTGGTGGCTTCCGACGAACCCGCGCCATTGCCGGCGTCCTGGGCCTCGCGCTCCAGACCCTGGATGTACGCCATGCGCCACGGGGCCCAGAGGTTGCGTTCCATGCGCGCGATGCTATCGCGCGACGGGCGGCGTCTCCGGCGGAGCGGGTGCCAGACGCTCGATCCGCCATGGGCGCGCCGCGCGGCCGCGCCGCAGATCCTCCACGGTGAGCGGCAGTTCGAAGGCGCCCTGCCAGAAGCGTGTGGCCGGCGCGTCGGGATCCAGGTCCGATCCGCGCTGCGCCAGCGCCGGGTCGCTCCGGACGCGAAGGGTCCAGGCCGGCGAGGACTCGGCCGCCAGCAGTCGCGACGCGTCCTCCAGCGGTTCCTCGTTGGCCGTGAGGCCCGGGCCGCCGTGCCTCCACCACACCCGCAGCGTGCGCCGCGGCACGCCGTCTTCGCACGCCTCCACCACCACGCCGAACGCCACGTCGCGCAGCGAGTCGGTTCCGGTGGCCAGCGTTCGGTAGCTGAACGCGAACGACGGATCGTCGCCGGTGGAGCGAAGCAGCGTGGCCGGCGAGAACGCGTCCCGCACGCGCGCGTCCAGTTCCGCGTCGGAGAGCGGCTGCAGCGTGGGCATGTCCTCCATGGCCTCCAGCCGCACGCGGGAGACCGTCTCGCCCGATCCCACCGTGCGTCCGTCGCCGTCGACGGCGGTCCAGCGCCAGCGGACGGATCCCTGATGCAGGCCGGGGGGCAGCGGTCCCAGCGCCACCGCGAATCCGTCGGTGTATCCGATGAAGGGTCGTCGCACCCATCGACGCGCCTCCAGAGCCTGGCGCGCGTCGGGCTGCAGCGGGAGCCCTTCCACCGCCACCATCTCCAGCCGCAGCGACACGTCGTCCGGCAGCCAGTCCTCCAGCGCGGTGCGGGTGAAGAGGGGCGTGTTTGCGCGGACGCGGTCGGGAAGCCGCAGCGAGATCATGGGCGGGATGGAGGCCGCGGCCTCCAGCACGCCGGGTGCCTCGCGGAAGCGGCGCCAGAACTCGGGGTTGCGGAGCGCGTCCACCCAGACGCGGTAGCGGCGTCGCCACGCCTCGGTGCCCGCAGGCGCGGAATCGTCGCCCTGGCGCACCAGCTCCAGCATGGCCACGGCGGTGGCGGGGCTCAGTCGTCCGAAGAGCAGCCGCTCGCGGAGCCAGCCGCGGACCATGGACGCGTCCTGGCCGTCGCCCAGCCAGGGACTGACGGCCACCAGCGCACGGTCGGGCACCATGGTCCACCAGCCGTCCTGCGCGATGCGGAGCCGCAGCGCGACCGTCCCACCCAGCAGCGCCAGCGTGAACAGCGCGGCCAGCGTCCATCGACGCCGCGTGCGCAGGAGGTCGCGTTCACGCACGGCCCAGTGTCCGCATTCGCCGCAGCGCAGCGAGGTGCACGGGCCGCGTCCCGGGTCCATCTCGTGCCAGCAGCGCGGGCAGCGGCGGGCGCCGCGCGAGCGGTCCGCGAAGAGCGCCCACCACGTGGCCCACACCATGCCCGCCACGAAGGCGAGCCCGGCCACCCAACCCAGCAGGATCAACGTCTCGCGGCCCACGGTGGCAGGCTAGGCGACGGGTGGACCGTCCCGCTCAGCGTGCCCGCACCCAGCGCAGCAGCTCTCGCGGCGTGGGCGTCTTGCCCTGCATGAGCACGCCCACGCGGAACACGCGCGCGCCGGCCCACACCATGCCCACCACGCAGGCCACCGCCACCGCCACGGCGGAGACGCTCTGCCAGAGGGGCACAGGTTCGCTGGCCGCGGTCAGGCGAAGGATGTTCACGAACGGCGACGCGGGCGGGATGAAGCTGAAGACCACCGCCAGCGTCCCGTTGGGGTTCTCCACGATGGGCAGCCAGAGCACCAGCGGCACCATCAGCAGCACCATGGCCGGTCCCACCAGCGACTGCGCCTCGCGAAGGTCGCTCACGGCGCTGCCGATGGCACCCATGATGGCCGCCACCATGAAGTACGCCACGGGGAACCACACCAGGAACCACGCCAGGTGCGAGAGCGGCACCACGTCCATCATGGCGAACGCACCCAGCGTGCTCAGGCCCGCCACGCCGTACATGGCCAGCATCACCAGGCTCACCGCCGCCTGTCCCAGCAGCTTGCCGGCCAGCAGCTCCATGGGGCTGACGGCGCTCAGCAGCACCTCCATCACGCGCGAGCTCTTCTCCTCGATCGTGGTGGTGAGGAGGGAGTTGGCGCTGGTGAAAACCGCGATCCACAGCAGCATCATGAAGCCCATGGGCACCAGCACGCGCAGCTCCGTGGACTCCTGCGCCACCTCGCCCTCCGGGCTGATGCGGGAGGCGCGCACACGGTCGGCGTGCATGAGATCGCGCAGACGGTCGTA
The DNA here is from genome assembly GCA_964552505.1 of uncultured Bifidobacterium sp. Lineage (GTDB taxonomy): Bacteria > Planctomycetota > Phycisphaerae > Phycisphaerales > SM1A02 > SYAC01. The sequence goes on from CAZKHO010000049.1 coordinate 5,317, forward strand.
GTCCTGGCCGGCCGCGGCGGCGCGCGCACGGAGCACGGCCTGCCGCGCGGCGGACTCCAGGCGCGCGGTGTGGTGCGGTGGGCTGGCGCTGGGCACCACCAGCGTGGCGTGCTCGCCGTCGGCGTCGCGCGTGAAGGTGACCAGCGCCGTGGCCTGGCCGCGGGCCACCTGGGCGCGCGCGTCGGCCTCGTCGGCGTCGGCCGGCAGCGCCGACACCGCGGCCTTCACCTCCACCGGGCCACGCAGCGGATCCTCGCGGCCCAGGAACGGCTCTTCGGGCGACTGCAGGGACGTCTCGAGCGCGCGCGCGCCACCTCCCAGCCGGTCCACCACCAGGATGGTGCCCTCGATGGGGCGGGGCGTGCTTCGGGCCAGCGACGGGATGAGCGGCACCAGCAGGAAGATGGCCATGGGCAGTCCCACGGCGCCGATGAGGAAGCCCTTGGTCAGCGCGGTGTGGCTGAACTCGCGCCAGGCCACGGTGAGGGCGCGTCGCATGGAGAAGCCTTCAGTCACCGGACGCCTCCTGTGCCTCGAGGACGGCCGCGTCGCCGCCCACCAGCCGCACGAACACCTCGTCCAGCGAGACGCGCCGCAGTTCCACGCGCCGCATGGGGCAGGCCTGCAGAAGCCGACGCATGGCGTCCTGCGGATCCGCACCCTCCCGCAGCTGCACCAGCAGGGCGCGGGACTCGGCGTGCCACGCGCTGGAAGCCACGCCGTCCAGGCCGCGCGCCGCCGCCTCGGCCTGCGCGCGGTCGCCCATGGGTTCGGCCAGCAGGGTGCGCGGGTCGAACCGCCGGTGGATCTCCGCCAGCGTCTCGTCCAGCAGCTTCTCGCCGCGATGGATCAGCAGCACCCGGTCGCACAGGTCCTCGGCGGCGCGCATCTGGTGGGTGCTGAACAGGATGGTGGTGCCCGCGTCGCGCATGGCACGGATCTCCCGCGCCAGCACGCGTGCGTTCACCGGATCCAGACCGCTGAACGGTTCGTCCAGGATCAGCAGCGCGGGGTCGTGCAGCACCGACGCGATCACCTGCACCTTCTGCTGCATGCCCTTGCTCAGCTCCATGCACCGCTTGCGGCTCACGCCCGGAAGGTCCAGCCGCTCCAGCCACGAGCCGATGCGCCGGTCGGCTTCTGCGCGGCCCAGGCCCTTGAGCCGCGCCATGAAGCGCAGGAACTCGGCCACGCGCATCTTGCGGTACAGGCCGCGCTCCTCGGGCAGGTAGCCGATGCGGTCCTTGGCGTCGAGCGCGCTGCCGCCCAGCACCTCCACCGTGCCCGCGTCGGGCAGGATGATGCTCATGATGATGCGGATGGTGGTGCTCTTGCCGGCGCCGTTGGGGCCCAGGAAGCCGCACACGCTGCCGCGTTCCACCTGCAGCGAGACCCCGCGCACCGCGTGCGTGCCACCGAATCGCTTCTGCACGTCCTGCAGTCGGATGGTGGGGACGACGGACATGGGGCGCGAAGTGTATCGGTCGCGTCTGCGAACGAGACCTTGGCGGCGGGTGGTCCGGACGACTAGTCACGTGACGGCGGTGGCGGAGGCAACGGCGGCGCGAAGGCCGCGTCCGGAATCGCCTCCACCGAGAGGCTGGTGAAGGTGGTGCGGGTCACGCGGTCGCCGCTGCGGCAGGTCAGGCGCGACGGCAGCCGCAACGGACCCACCTCCGTCCACGCCTCGATGGTGGTCAGTCCCGGGGTGTCCTCGCGCGAGGCCTGCGAGCGGAAGGCGCGCAGTCGCCCCGTCTCCATGTCGAACCACGCCGCTCCCGGCAGTCCGTCGCGATCCTCCAGGTCCACGCGCAGGCAGCGCACGCCGTCCAGCGTCTCCGGCGTGACGGCCGTCCGGATGGGAAAGCGGTCGGCCAACGCCATCACCATGTTGGAGGGCACCAGCGCCGCGCGGACCGCCATCACGGCGACGGGCTCCAGTTCCACGGGGGCCTCGCGGCCCGGCACGCGGATCCAGCCGCGACGAGCGTCGCAGCCCCATTCGGCGACCCGGCCGTCGGCCAGCGTCTCGCGAACCACGATGCGTCGCGGCGGGCGTGCGTCCCACACGATGGTGAGTGCACTTCGGGACTCGGGCGTCTCGATGGACCCCTCCGCGCGCAGGCAGGGAAAGGACTGGACCGGTCCCACGGCGGCAAGAGCACGCGCAAAGATCTGCGCGGGCGTGGGATCCTGCGGCGCGGCCTCGGCACCCGGGGCCGGCGCGGGCGGCGCCTGTGCCGGGGGCGAGTGCGTCAGCAGGACCGCGACGAGTGCACAGGTGATCACGGACGGCCGGCGGGAGGCGGCGTTCCGGGCGCGGGTGGTGAAGAGTTGGGAGGCGTGCCCACCTTCGGCGTGCCCTTGGGCGCCTGGCGGCCGGCCGCTCCGGAACCGGGGGCCTTGGGTGGGGCGCCGCTCTTGCCGGACGCGACCAGCGCCTTCACGTCGGCCGGCTGCTCGAAGAGCTTCGGATCGATCGGATCGAAGTCCACGCTGTCCACGGTCATGGTCTGCACGGCGCCCATCGCTTCGATCTCGGAGAGCGTGGCCACACGCAGTCCGTCGAAGGTCTTGTGCTCCAGGTATCGCGTGGTGGTGGGCATCTTTCCCATGGGAGTCTCCACGGACAGCCGCATGCCGCGTTGCAGGCCGCCGTCCACGTCGAAGAAGAGGCTTCCCTCGCCCATGTCTCCCTTGACCGCCACCTCGTGGCAGCGGTGGCCGGCGAAGTCGGTGACGCCCACCGTGGTGGCGCTGCTCCAGAGGCGCCCGGGATCGGCGTCCTTGAAGAAGTCGGCGCTGCGGCGGAGTTCCTCCAGCGCCTTGCCCTGAATCAGCTGCGTGCCCATCACGCCGTTCTTGGACCAGCCCACGGTGCCGTCGAATCCCTGTTCCATGCGGCCCACGCCGCCCATGTCGATGGTGGTCAGGTATCGGTTGGGCGCCAGCATCAGGATCTGCATGGGGCCCTCCATGCCCATGGCCTTGGCGGCCAGGCGGCCCTTGACGCGCATGCACCCGTGTCGGCGCACGGCGTCCTCGCCACCGATCGCCGCCACGCTCCGCTTGAAGATCTCGGCCGCGGCCGGGAGGTCCTTGGGCGGGTCCACGGGAGCCGTCGAGGCCGGCATCTGCGGCGCCTGTGCCGGTGCAGGTGCCGGATCGGCGGGCGCCCTTCCCGGAGCGGTCTGTGGGGCGGAGGCACCCGCGAAGGCGCCGGGCGACGTGGGAAGAGCGAGGAGCAGAGAGAGGAGCAGGCGCTTCATGATGTTTGGGAGCATAGGTGGCGGTGGAGGCTTCGCGCGGGCGCTCAATGGCAGTCTCGGTCGCGCAGCGCCTTCGAGACGTGTCGTGCCGCGGCCTGCAGGTCCGGATCCACGCCATGGGACCAGTCCGTCGGATGCGCTCCGCTGATCTGATCCGGCTGCACGCCCGCGCCCTCGATGTGGCGGCCGTCAGGCGTGGTGAAGTCGGCGAAGGCGAACAGCAGCACGTCGCCGCTGGGCAGTTCGCGCATCTGCGCCGGGAGCGCGGCGCCGGCGCTGGGGCGTCCCACCACGTGCGCGCGCCCCAGCGACTGGAGGCCGGCCGCGAAGATCTCCGAGGTGCTGGCCGACAGCGGGTCCACCACGATCACCAGCGGTCCCGCGAAGGGCTTCACCGGCCGGCCGTCGGCGGTGCTGCGTCGAGGGTTCACCCGGAACTCCAAGGTGGCGTCCCTCGTGCGCATGGTGCCCAGGCTGTCGGTGTCGTCGTGGAAGTGGCCCGCCACGCCCATGCTCATGGCGCCCACGCCGCCGGGGTTGCCACGAAGGTCCAGCACCATGCCGTCGGCTTCGCGGTGGCGGTCCACCGCCGCGTCGATGTCGGCGGCGATGGTGGGCATCCAGATGTTGAAGGTGATCACGGCGATCCGCAGGTCCGTGGGCACGCCCATCGCGGCGAGTTCCTCCGGCGTCAGCAGCCGATCACGGCACTCCGCCCCCGGGACGGTCAGCGCGCCCAGCTGCGAGCTCGCGCCGTGGCGGGCCGCTCGGGTCAGGGTCCGCGTGTGCGCGCCACCTTCGCCGTCTCGGAGATCCCAGCGCTCGCTCGAACCCGCAGGTCCCAGGTCCAGCGCCTGCGCGGCCGACTCGGACGCGTAGCGCGCCATGGGACCGGCGGTGGAGCCGGACGGTTCGGGCGGGAGGGGATCGGCTCCGTCCACGCGCACCACGGTCCAGCCCGGGCGCACGCCGGCGGCTGCGGCCGGTGATTCCGGCCGAACATCCGTCACCACGCATGCGCCGTCGATCCTTCGAAGGGTCAGCCCGAAGGTCCCCGGTCCTGCGGACGCGTCGGCGTTGGAGCTGCCGGAGGACCTGCCGGGGCGCCCGGCGATGCCGAAGTGGCTTCGGCCCAGCCGCGACAGCATCTGGTCCAGCACGTCGCGGAGCTGCTCGCGGGTGGTGCAGGCGTCCGCGCGTGGTTCGAACTCGGCCTTCACCTTCTTCCAGTCCACGCCACCGTGCGCGGCGTCGGCGTCGCCGGTGTCCACCGAGCTCCAGACCTGTTCGAAGGTGGCGTGCGCCGTGGCGCCATCGATGGGTGTTCCGCCGGGCCGAGGTGCGGAGGCGCAGCCGGTGAAGGAGAGAAGGGCGCAGGCCAGAAGGGCGCGGAGCCGGGATCGGGCCGTGGGATTCATCGGGGCGGGCCAGTGTGCGCGGGATTGCGCGACCGTGGGCGGTTGGCGAGCCGAGCGGGGCGTCCGATTGTTCTTCCCCGCATGGAGGACCTCGAAATAGCGTTTTTACAGGACGTTATGGATCAGCATCCGTATATCCGGATGCACGGTTGTGAGAAGCCGCGTTCGCTTCTACCTTCCCGACGATGTCCAGCCGCTTCCTTGACGCACTCGGCTCGCGTGTGCTGGTGTTCGACGGCGCCATGGGGACCAGCATCCACGCCTGCGCCGACTGCACGCCCGCCGACTACCTGGGCCGCGACAACTGCACCGACATCCTGGTGAAGAGCCGTCCGGACGTCATCCAGCGCATCCATGAGAACTTCCTGGCGGCGGGCGCCGACGTGGTGGAGACGGACACCTTCGGCGCCAACAAGCTGGTGGGCGCGGAGTTCGACGCCGAGATGGTGGCGTGGACGCGCGAACTGAACCGCCGAGGTGCGGAAGTGGCGCGTGCGGCGTGCGAGAAGTTCGCCACCAAGGATCGTCCGCGCTTCGTGGCCGGCAGCATCGGCCCGGGCACCAAGCTGGTCACGCTGGGCAACACCACGTGGGACCTGATGCTGGACAGCTACCGCGAGCAGGCGCTGGGACTCATCGAGGGCGGCGTGGACTGCTTCATCATCGAGACCGCGCAGGACCTGCTGCAGGTGAAGTGCGCCATCAACGCGTGTCTGGACGCGCTGTCGGAGCGCGGGCTCTCGCACCATCACATCCCGCTGCTGGTGAGCGTCACCATGGAGACCACCGGCACCATGCTGCTGGGCAGCGACATGGCCGCGGTGGTGAACGCGCTCAAGCCGTTCCCCATCGCCAGCCTGGGGCTGAACTGCGCCACCGGCCCGGTGGAGATGGCGGAGCACGTGGCCTACCTGACCAGGCACTGGGACCGCGCGGTGAGCGTGGTGCCCAACGCGGGTCTGCCGGTCCTGGTGGAGGGCCGCACCGAATATCCGCTGCAGCCCGCCGGCTTTGCGCAGGCGATGCGGCGGTTCGTGGAGGAGTTCAAGGTGGACATCGTGGGCGGCTGCTGCGGCACCACCGCCGAGCACATCCACGCGCTGCGTGAGGTGGTGGGGGAGCGGCGCGCCCGCACGCCGCGGACGCTGGAGCCGCAGGCGCCCGGATGCAGCAGCCTCTACGGCTTCACCGAGTTCAGGCAGGACAACAGCTTCCTGATCGTGGCCGAGCGCACCAACGCCAACGGCAGCCGGAAGTTCAAGCGGCTGCTGGACGAGGAGCAGTGGGACCAGCTGGTGGGCATGGCGCGCGAGGAGATGCGCGACGGCAGCCACCTGATCGACCTGTGCGTGGACTTCGTGGGCCGCGACGGCGTGAAGGACATGGGCGAGGTGGCCAGCCGCATCGTGCGGCAGGTGAACGCGCCGCTCATGCTGGACAGCACCGAGGCGGGCGTGCTGGAGGAGGGGCTGAAGCGCGCGGGCGGCCGCTGCATCGTGAACTCCATCAACCTGGAGGACGGCGAGGAGCGCATGAACCGCGTCTGCCCGCTGCTGAAGCGCTACGGCGCGGCGTGCGTGGCGCTGACCATCGACGAGGACCCGCAGGCGGGCATGGCGAAGACGGCCGAGCGCAAGCTGGCCATCGCCGAGCGCATCCATGACCTGTACACGCGGAAGTGGGGGCTGGACGAGAGCGACCTGCTCTTCGATCCGCTGACCTTCACCATCGCCACCGGCAACGAGGACGATCGCAAGCTGGGCGTGGAGACGCTGCGCGGCATCGAGCGCATCGCGGAGCGCTTCCCCAGGTGCGGCATCCTGCTGGGCCTCTCCAACATCAGCTTCGGCCTGAAGCCCGCCGCGCGCGCGGTGCTGAACAGCGTGTACCTGCACGAGGCGCGGCAGCGCGGCCTGACCGCGGCCATCGTGCATTTCAGCAAGCTGCTGCCGCTCAACCGCATTCCGCCGGAGCAGCGCGAGGCGGCCGAGTGGCTCATCTTCGACCGCCGCGGCGCCGAGCGCCCGCAGGGCAAGCCCGCCGACTTCGACCCGCTGCTGCACTTCATCGGGCTCTTCCCCGACGGCGTGGAGCAGGTGACCGAGAAGAAGGGGCTGGCGGACCTTCCGATCGAGGAGCGCCTGCAGCGTCACATCGTGGACGGCGACGACACCGCCCTGGACGCGTCGCTCGACGCGGCGCTGGCCAAGTACCCGCCGCTGGACATCATCAACGACCACCTGCTGGCGGGCATGAAGACCGTGGGCGAGCTCTTCGCGGCCGGCACCATGCAGCTGCCCTTCGTGCTGCAGAGCGCCAGCGTGATGAAGAAGGCCGTGGCGCACCTGCAGCCGCACATGGCCAGGAGCGGCGTGGCCGAGAAGCCCAAGGCGAGCATGGTGCTGGCCACCGTGGCCGGCGACGTGCACGACATCGGCAAGAACCTGGTCGACATCATCCTGTCGAACAACGGCTTCAAGGTGCACAACATCGGCATCAAGCAGAGCCTGCAGCAGATCGTGGACGCCTGGCGCTCCACGGGCGCGGACTGCATCGGCATGAGCGGTCTGCTGGTGAAGAGCGTGACCATCATGGAGCAGAACCTGCACGAGATGAACCGCCTGGGCGTGACGGTGCCCGTGCTGCTGGGTGGTGCGGCGCTCACGCGGCACTACTGCGAAGGCCACCTGCGCGGCGTGTATCAGGGCCCGCTCTACTACGGCAAGGACGCGTTCGAGGGGCTCGCGGTGTGCGAGGCGATGGCGCGCGGCGAACTGGGCCGCATCGACGCCGAGGTGAAGTCGCGCCTGACGAAGCGCGCGGAAGTGGACGCGAAGGTGGGACAGCGGCTGGAGGGCGGCAGCACGGGCACGGCGACGGCGCCGGAGCGCAGCGAGGTTCGTACCGACCTGCCCGTGCCGAAGCCGCCGTTCTGGGGCGACCGGCTGGTGGAGTCGATCGACCTGGACGAGATCTACCCGTTCGTGAACACCACCGCGCTCTTCCGCGGACAGTGGGGCTTCAAGCGCGGCGACCTGGACGACGCGGAGTACGCCAAGCTGGAGGCGAAGGCCCAGGAGGTGTTCGACCGGCTGAAGGTGCAGTGCAGGTCGGAGCACATCCTGCGCCCGGCGGTGGTGTACGGCTTCTACCCGTGCGCCAGCGAGGGCAACGACCTGGTGGTGTTCGATCCGGCCGACCCCGAGCGCGAGCTGGAACGCTTCAGCTTTCCGCGGCAGAGCGGCCGGCAGCGGCTCTGCATCAGCGACTTCTTCCGGCCGCGAAGCGCCAAGGAGCGCGACGTGGTGGCGTTCCACTGCGTGACCATGGGCGTGGAGGTGAGCCACCGCGCCAAGCAGCTCTTCGAGCGAAACGAGTACACCGAGTACCTGTACATGCACGGCATGGGCGTGGAGTGCGCCGAGGCGCTCGCCGAGCTCTGGCACAAGCGCATCCGTGCGGAGCTGGGCATCGGCCACGACGACAGCCCGCGCATCAAGGAGCTCTTCACGCAGAAGTACCGCGGCAGCCGCTTCAGCTTCGGCTACCCGGCGTGCCCCGACATGAGCGATCAGGAGAAGCTCTTCCGACTGCTCAAGCCCGAGCGCATCGGCTGCAGGCTGACGGAGAACTGGCAGATCGATCCCGAGCAGAGCACCAGCGCGATCGTGGTGCATCACCCCGAGGCGAAGTACTTCGCGGTGTGAGGGGTGGCGGTCGGTGCCCGCGGCGGTTCAGGCTGCGCTGTCGCCCGTCGCAAGGATGAACGCGGGAATCCAACCGGCCGCCGCGTAGCGCCGAAGCGTGGCGGACGGAAGGCGATCGAACCGTCGCACGGTGCCTCGGCACGCTCGCGCCCCGCAGTTGCACCGCATGGTCCACACGTCGTCCGCGCCCAGCAGCGTGCTGTAGTCGTGCAGCACCTCGTCGCCCGCGCGGATGGCTCGCAGGGCGCGCAGCACCAGACGGCCGCGCTCGCGCATGATCGCGGCGTTCGGCTGGCACCCGTGGTTGGCGAACTCGCCCCACTCGCCGCTCGGATCCAGATAACGATCGGCGTCGAAGCGGATGCAGTTGGCGGCGCGGCGCGGATCGCGATCCCACCAGCTCCACACCGCGCGTGCCGACAGCACTCGACCCGCCAGCGGGGTGATCAGGTCTCCCGCACGGAAGTGGCGGTTGGCCAGCAGCCCGCGTCCGTTGCGCACGCGCTCGATCCGCAGCGGCGGACGCCGAACCGGCCCAGCGGCACGCTTCATGCCTTGGCCTCCGGAGCCTTCCGGGGTCGATGCTCGCCCGAATCGTGCCTTCGCCCCGTCTGCATCAGCACCACGCCGCCCAGGATCAGCGCCGCAGCCAGCGCCGTCCGCGCCGCCACGGACTCGCCCAGCATGAGCCAGCCAAGCATCACCGCCACCAGCGGGTTCACGTACGCGTAGGTGGCCACCGCCGCCGCGCTGGCGTTTCGGATGAGCCACATGTAGGCGCTGAAGCCCAGCAGCGAGCCGGCGAACGCCAGGTACGCGGCCGCCGCCCAGACGCGGTCGTTCCACGGGATGTCCGCCACCGGCGCCCACCCGCCGCGCTCCACCACCGCGCTGGCCGCCAGCATGAGCAGGCCGCCCACGATCATCTGCATGGCGCTGCCCACGAAGGCGTTGGGCGGCTGCGGCAGCGGACGGCCCACGATGCTGCCGTAGCCCCACAGCGCCGTGCTGCCAAGCACCATGAGCGCGCCCACCGGATCGATGTGGTCGCGCAGGCTGGTCTCCGCCAGCGACGCGCTCACCAGCGTCCCCACGCCGGCCAGGCCGATCGCCATGCCCACCAGCACGCGCGCGGGCGGCCACCCGCGCCCGGTCTGCAGGCGGTCGAAGAGCATCATCCAGATGGGCGTGCCGCCCACGATCAGCGCCGCCACGCCGCTGGGCACCTGACGCTGCAGGCTGGCGCAGAGCAGTCCGTTGCCGCCCAGCATCATGAAGCCCCCGGTGAGCGCGGCGGTGCGCCAGTGACGAAGGTCGCGAAGCCACGCGGTCTTCACGCCGCCGAACGCCGCCACCAGCGCCAGCAGGCAGAGTCCCGCCGCCAGGAAGCGGCCGCCCCCCAGCAGCATGGGCGGGATGCGGGTCACGGCCACCTTCATGCCCACATAGGTGCTGCCCCAGATCAGGTAGACGGAGGCGAAGCAGGCCACCAGCATCAGCGAGTGACGGCGGGATCGGTGGGACACGAAGGGGCGATGCTAGGGAACCGCGGGGGTTGGGGAGCGGCGCCGAATCCCCTAGCATTCGACCGCCGAAGGAGCCTCCCATGAGCACCCGCACCACCCCCGACGCGCACGCCACGCCCGCCGCCAAGCCTGCGGTCGATCCGGAGACGGTGACGCTCTCGGGTTACGTGGTGGAGGAGCGCTACGACCCCACCTCCGTGCCCACGCAGGACGCCAAGGATCCGTCCAGGCCTCACGCGCGCATCGGCGAGCCCGGGCAGTTCCCGTTCACGCGCGGCGTGCACAAGACCATGTACCGCAACCGCCTCTGGACCATGCGCCAGTTCGCGGGCTTCGGCAGCGCCGACGACACCAACAAGCGCTTCAAGTACCTGCTGGAGAACGCGAAGGGAACCAAGGCCAACACCGGCCTCTCCACCGCGTTCGACCTTCCCACGCTCATGGGCCGCGACAGCGACGACGCGCTCAGCGCCGGCGAGGTGGGCCGCTGCGGCGTGGCGGTCTGCACCATCGAGGACATGCACCGGCTCTACGCCGACATTCCGGTGGGCGAGGTCACGGTCAGCCAGACCATCAACGGCCCCGCGTGCGTGATCTGGGCCATGTACCTGGCCATGGCGAAGGAGCGCGGCATCGGCTGGGACAAGCTCGGCGGCACGCTGCAGAACGACATCCTGAAGGAGTTCCACAGCCAGAACGAGTTCATCTATCCGCCCGAGGCCAGCGTGAAGCTGGTGGTGGACACGATCGAGTTCGCCAGCCAGCACCTGCCCAAGTGGAACAGCGTCAGCATCAGCGGCTACCACATCCGCGAGGCGGGCAGCAGCGCCACGCAGGAGCTGGCCTTCACGCTGCGCGACGGCATGGAGTACGTGGAGGCCTGCCTGAAGCGCGGCATGGATGTGGACGTGTTCGCGCCGCGCCTCTCGTTCTTCTTCAACAGCCACAACGAGTTCTTCGAGGAGATCTGCAAGCTGCGCGCCGC
>CAZKHO010000050.1:0-15831 GCA_964552505.1 uncultured Bifidobacterium sp.
CGCATCAGGCTGGTGGCCATGGGCTGCAGCTCGCCCGCGCTCGCGGGGTCGTAGTCGAAGGCGAACAGCACGCGGCTGCCCGCCGGCAGGTCGTCGATCACCTTGAACACCGCGTGCGCGGCGGGCGTGGCCGTCTCGGGCAGCGTGCGGCCCGTGAGACCGATCCACAGGATGGGCACCGCCACCGACAGACCCATGAGCAGGAACACCCATCGGCGGTCGAGCGCGTTCAGCCGGTCGACCAGGTTCATGACTGGCTTCCTCCGCCGCCCAGCCAGCTGCGGTCCACGCCCAGCAGGATGCGCAGGCTGGTGGCCGCCACGCCAAGCGCGATGCCGATGATGATGGCCCGGTTGCCCGCGGTGTTGAACACCTGCATCACGTACACGCTGAGATTCTCAAGGCGCAGGCCGCTGGCCCACTCCGGCAGCCAGCCCGTGAGCACCACGCCCGCGAAGGTCCGTCCCAGCAGCACGATGAACGCGGTGCCCAGCAGCAGACCCGCCTCCAGATTCTTGGCGCGGAAGGCGCGGAAGGCGGCGCTGGCCACGTAGAACGCCAGCAGCGCGAACATGGTGCTGGTGAGCGGCACCATGGCGTATTCGTAGAGCCAGCCGAAGGGCGTGTCGGCCGTCTCCTGCTTGCCGCTCCACGCGGCCTGCGGAAAGTCATGGCTGGGGTGCACGCCCACCTTGCCCAGACCCGCGACCAGGGTGACCAGGAAGGTGACCAGCACCACCACCGCGAAGCCCCACCCCTGCTCGCGCCGGCTGATCTGCGAGAGGTTGGCCTTGAGCAGGCTCCCCGCGCCCAGCACGCTGGCGATGGCGGCGATCACGTTGAACGCGTCGGCGAAGTTCTCGCCCAGCCCCTCCGTGGGCTTCACGAACGCGCTCACCAGCATGGCGAAGCCGCCCGCGATGGCGATCCACATGGGAATGACGCGCGTCAGCAGCATGCGTCAGCCACCCATCGCCTTCTGCAGCAGCGCCGCCAGCGATCCCATGAACGCCCAGGACGGCGCCAGCGCGGCCCCGGTGGCCGCCGCCGTGCCCAGCGCCACGAACGCGATCACCGCCACCTTGCCTGAGTCCTGCGCCTGCAGGGTGCCCAGCTGGTCGGGCTCGCCGCTGAGGTACGCGCTGGCCGCGAAGAACTCCTCGCCGATCAGCGTGTAGTCGCAGGCCGCCACGAAGAACGGCAGCTGGCTGCTCTCGGCCGTGCCCGCGATCTGGATGGCGCCGATGGCGTTGCCGGTCTCGCTGAAGATCAGGCTCTCCGCGAAGAAGCAGCCCATGTAGAAGCACGCGGCGGGCTTCTCCCGCAGCATTTTGCCGCCCACGTAGGCCACGTAGCCGAACTGCTCGTCGGTGACGTAGTTGATGCGGTCGGGCTGGTAGGCGTCCGCGCGTCCCGCGGCCAGGCAGCTGGCCTGCACCGCCTCGCGCGCGGCCTCCATCACCAGCGAACGACACACCGGCGCCTCCACCACGGAGTCGTACTCGGCGGCGGTGCGCGCGACGCGGCCCAGCATGGTGATGCCGGCCACCGTCTGGATGTTGTCCATGTCCTGGATGCCCGGAATGAAGAGCACGGGACGGCCCATCTCGGTGGCTCGGCCGATGGCCTCGTCCACGGCCTCCAGCGCGGCGATGCGTCGGATGGTGGGCGGCTTCCCGCGGCGCGAGCGCGCCACGAAGATGGTGGTGGCGGCGGCGATGCCCACGATCCAGGCGAGCAGCGGGAGTCGGTTCTCGTTGAGGAACGGGGTGGACTCTTCGGCGCTGGCTGGAGGCGCGTCCGGTGCAGGCGCCTGTGGAGCCGCCATCGACGCCCGCGCGGCGCCCAGGCACGCGCCCAGCGCCACGGCCGTCCACCTTCGGCGGCCGCTGGTCCGTCGCGGCCTCTCGCGCGCTGCGGGCATGCGCGGAATGTAGCGCGAACTCAGCCTTCGATGCGTTCCACGTTGGCGCGCGGCACGGTCACGGTGCCGCCGTGCTCCAGGGCCACCTCCAGCACGCGCGCCCGACTGCCGCTGTCCAGCAGCGCAGGCTTCTCCGGCAGCGCGGCCACCTTGCCGATCACGCCGAAGTGCGGATCACGGATGATCCGGACCGGCGCTCCCACCACCAGTTCGCCGTCCACGTCGGTCGCCGCACCGCTTCCCGCCGGCGCCGCGTCCAGCGGCACCACGATCTCCGGCCGCATCACGCCCGCACGGATTTGCGTGGCGCCGTTCACGCACGCCTGGCGTCCGCGATGCCCCGCCAGCAGGTCGAAGGTGCGCCGCGCCATGGCGATCTCGCCGAAGCCCTCGGTCACGATCAGCGTGAGTCCGCACTTCTCGCTGCCTGTGATGGCCACGCCCAGATCGTGCCCCAGGAAGTCGCGCAGATCGGCGTCGTCGATGCCGCCGCTCACCACCGCGGCCGCGCCCACCGCCTTGGCGCGCGCGATGGCGGTGGCCGTCATGCGGGCGCCGCCCACCACCACGCACCCCTTCATCTCCGGACGGATCAGGTCCTCGTGCAGCTCCTCCTCCGGCGCGCGGCAGGCCAGCGCCACGGGGCCACGCGTCTCGCCGCCCACGCCGAAGATGCCCTGCACCAGCGCCGCGTCGGCCTGGATCACCGCGCCCTCACCCGGCAGCACCTCCGTCACGCGACCGGGGACATGCGCCAGCACCTGCACCGGCTGGCGCGGCCCGCGCAGCAGCACCAGGCCGCTGGAGTCGCTCACGCTCTCCACGGTGCCCGCGGCGGAGGCCTTCACCTCGGTCTTCATGAGGCCGAAGACGCCCTTGCTTCGCGCGATCACCTCGTCCTTGGCCACCGTGTCGCCCGGCTTCTTCAGCATCAGCCCCGGCAGGTCCCGCGGCTGACAGCCCAGCAGGTTGGCCACCTTCATGGGCGTCACGTCGCCCTCCAGGAAGGTCTGCGCCACCACGGTGGAGCCCTGCACGCGGTCGCCCTGCGAGACCAGCACCTGGCCCTGCGTGGGCAGCGCGCGGCGGGCGTGGAACGCGCAGTGCGCCACCACCTTGAGTCCTGGCGTGTAGGCCTTGGCCATGGGTGAAAAGGTAGCGGCTCCGGAAGCCTCCGACAGCCGCCGGAGCCGCCAACCCATGGATGACCCTCGTGACGCCCCCGGGAAGGGCTCGGACTACCGCTCGATGGCGTACTCCAGACTGACCACCGCGCGCATGGTCTTGGCGATGGTGCTGGTGTCGTAGTCGCGGCCGTAGTCGCTGTTGTCGATCTGGCCGCGTGCGGTGATCTTGATGACGCCCTGCGAGGCGCTCTGCAGGGCGCCCACGCTGGCGCCGCTGCCGCGGGCCAGGGTGTTGGCGCGCTCGTAGGCGTTGCGGGTGGCCTCCGCCAGCAGGTCGCGCTTCACGGTGTCGGGATTGCCCAGCAGGAACTGCGGGGCGCCGGACCGGATCTCCAGCCCCTCCTTGATCAGCTCGGTGACATGCTCGGAGAGGCTCTTGACCTTGCCCACCTTGGCGCTGTGCACCGTCAGCGACTGGGTCAGCGTGTAGCTCTCGATGCGCGAGAGCTCGTTGCCCTTGGTGTCACGGGCGTTGGTGGACTTGGTCTCCACCGAGTCCAGCGTGACCTCGGACGCGTCGAACCCCGCGTCCACGATGAACTTCTGCAGGCGCTGTGCGCCGGTGTTCAGGCGCGCGTAGGCCTCGGGCAGCGTGGCGCCACGCGCACTGATGAATCCGGTCCACGCGGCCTGATCCGCGTCGATGTCCACCGCCGCGGTGCCCTTCACCTTGATGGTGCTGGCGGTGCGCATGGCCACCAGCGCGCGGGAGACGCTCTGGCTGGCGTAGGCGAACCCCAGCGCCAGCGCGGCGCCCAGGGCGAGCATGCCGAAGCCGCTGCTGGCCAACCAGCGGCGGCGCGAAGGAACGATTCCGGAATCGGACATGACGGGCTCCAGGCCCGCGGCGTGCGCATGGCACAACCGGGGGCGTTGGTCGGAGGTGCGGGTTGTGGACGGGCTTGCCGAACGGAAGGCAAGCGAGTCGTCATCGACCCGCCGCTCAGGAAACCTTGAATGGTCCGCAAGAATTTTCCGCGGCCGGTGCTGCGTCCCCGGTCAGACCCGGAGGTCCCGGCCGGTGGTGTCCCGCATGCCGATCAGCGTGAACACCGCCAGCACGCCCAGCCCGCCGATCCACGCCATGGTGGCGCCCGGCATCTTCAGCTCCGTGGTGAACCAGTTGTCCAGGCCCGGCATGATGCCTCCGGAGAGCGCCATGGCCACGCTGTAGGCGAAGCTCATGCTGACCACCCGGTTGGCCACCGGGAACATCTCCACCAGCATGGCCCCCTGCATGCCCAGGGCCATGGCGATGGGGACCCCCATGAGCAGCTGCGCGCACAGGAACGCGTTCGGCTCGATGGGCTGGTGGGTCATGGCCAGCCAGCCCGGCACCATCACGGCCAGGCCCCACAGGGTGAAGAACAGCGCGCTGGACCGGCGGCCCACCCGGTCGCTCATCCAGCCCCCCAGCACCTTGCCGATGGCCACGAAGACCAGGGCCATGGTGTTGGCGGTCTGGAACCGGCCCGCGTTGGCCGGGTCGCCCGCCTTGGCGGAGATGACCGAGGCGTTGAAGACGTAGTAGTAGAGGGCGTTGGAGAACGCCACGATGGCGAAGAGCTGCAGCGACGGACGCCAGTCCGCCGCGATGGCCGCCAGCGTGGGCGGGCGGCTGGTGATCGCCTTGGCCTTCTCGCCCGCGTCGCTCTCGTGCAGCGACCGGCGCAGCCACCACCCGAACAGGGCCATGACCACGCTGAACAGGAAGGGCAGCCGCCAGCCCCAGGCCTCGATCTGCGGCTTGGTCAGGGCCAGGTCCAGCACCATCACGGCCGCCGATCCCGTCAGGAACCCCAGGCTGGTGCCCAGCGCGGTGCTGCTGCTGATCAGCCCTCGCATGAACGGCTTGGCATGCTCGGTGGTGTAGGCCATGCTCCCGGTGAACTCGCCACCCAGGGAGAAGCCCTGGGTGAGGCGACAGAGCACCAGGATGGTGGGCGCCAGCCATCCGATCTGCGCGTGGGTGGGCAGGCAGCCGATCACCAGGGTGCTGAGCGCGATCAGCGCCACCGACACCGTCAGCAACCAGCGGCGTCCCCGGCGATCCCCCATCCGTCCCAGGATGATCCCGCCGATGGGACGTGCGAAGAAGCCCACCGCGAACAGACCCCAGGTCTTCAGGGTCTGCATCTGCGGGTCGTCCGAGGGGAAGAACGCCGCGCCGATGGGCCCCACCAGGAAGCCGAACACCGCGTAGTCGAACCACTCCAGCAGGTTGCCGAACAGGCCGGCGAAGACCGTGCGGGCCAGCGACTGCGAGGGTTGGCCACCGCTGGAATCGGGGCCTTGCGACAGGACGGCGCTCGACAGGACGGGTGGGTGGCTCATCGGGCCCGAAGGTAGTCCTTGAGGGGCCGTCTCCGGAGCCATCCGCCGCCGAAGGTCCCGATCCTCCCCGTCCCCTCCATCCTTCCGGGGAGGCAAGGTTCTCGGAGTCTGGGGGTTCGCCGATCCGGTGGGGTCATCCGCCCGGGGCGTGGATTTCCTCGCTTTCCCTTGGAATCATCGCCTTGAGTAGTACGGTTGCTCCGTCCGCGAATCACCGCCCAGAGTCGACCCATGCCCCACGCCGCACGGAGCCTGATCGCCCGTTGCGCCGCCACGCTCCTCGTGGCCTGGCCGGCTGTGGCCGCGTCGCCACCCGGCGTGCCGGGACATGGTTGGCGCTCCTCCAGCGTGGCACCGGGCAGGCCCACGGACAGCCACGTGCCCAGTCACGCCGAACGCGCCAACCTGGACTTCCTGCCACCGCCCATGACCGACCTTGGGCCGGTGGACCAGGTGAGCCTGATGCTGGAGGACGACGCGGAACCGCAACCGGCGCCCTTCCGCTTTGGCGTGCAGCGAGTGGTGCCGCTCACGCTGGCCGACGGCCAGTGGGTGCGCGTGAACGGCGGCACGCTGTGGCGCTGCGACATCCAGGGCGAAGGATCCAGCAGCTCGCGGCTGCATCTCTCCGGACTGCGACTAGACCCGGGTCAGGAGATCTTCCTGGAGTCGCCCACCGAGCCGGCGGCCGGCGTCGGCCCCGTCACAGGACGCGGCGAGCGCGACGACGGCGAGGCCTGGGGCAACTTCGCGCGCGGCGGCGTGGCTCGTCTGGAATGGTTCGTGCCCGACGGCACCACGGCCGGGCGCCTGCCCTTCGACCGCGTGGAATACGCCCATGCGTACCGAGACGTGTTCCAGGAGATGGAGCGGCAGTCGCTGGTGGAGTGCCGCAACCAGCCTTCGTGCTTCTCCGCCTGGTCCGACCAGTCCAACGCCACCGCCCGCGTGATGTTCACGCGCAACAACCTCAACTACATGTGCTCGGGCCAGCTCATGGCCACCGCCGCCGCGGACGAGACGCCGTACCTGAGCACCGCCTACCACTGCATCAAGACACCCACGGAAGCCGCCAGCGCCAACATGCGGTTCTTCTACCGCACGGCGGAGTGCGACGGCGCCCTGAACACCGGCGTGACCGTGCCGGGTGCGGACCTGGTGGCCACACACCAGGCCAGCGACGTCACGCTGCTCATGATCCGCGGCGCACTTCCCTCCGGCGTGTACTGGTCCGGGTGGATGACGGGCGCACCTCCGGTGGGCACCAGCAGCGTCTGCCTGCACCACCCCAACGGCTACCCACAGGCGATCAGCTTCGGCGTGAAGACCGGCACGGCGGGAGCCTGCCCGTCCACGCCCACCTCGTTCACGGTGAACTGGAACCTGGGCGTCACTGAAGGCGGCTCCAGCGGCGGCGGCCTCTACGACGAGTCGTCGCACCTGCTCTACGGCCTGCTCAGCTGCGGCACCAGCGGCTGCTTCTACACGGGTGGCTGGGACGGCTTTGCACGCTGGGACGTGGCGCTGTCGGACGGTGGATTCTCGCAGTTCATGGCCGCCGGCAGCGACGACGCCTTCGAGCCCGACGACTCGTGCGCCACCGCCGCCACGCTCACGCCCGGCACCTACGCCAGCCTGGTGGCCAAGCGCCTGAGCCCCGACTGGTACGCCGTGGAGGTGCCGATCGGCGCACGACTGAGCGTGGCCGCCACCTATCTGCACGCGCGGGGCGACCTGGACTTCCGGCTCTGGTCCAGCTGCGGTGACGCCGCGCCGCTGGGCGAAGAGCTTTCCGATCTGGACAACGAGAGCTTCAGCTTCGTGAACGACACCGCCAGCACCACGCTGCTGCTGGAGGTCTTCCTCTCCAGCGGCACGCGCAACGCGTACGGGCTGCAGATCGGCGTGGGCCCCGCCTGCGCGGAGGATCTGGACGGAGATCAGGAGGTCAGCGCCGGCGATCTGGGGCTGATGCTGCTCGACTTCGGTCCCTGCCCGGGCTGCGCCGCCGACCTGGACGGCGACGGCGAGGTCTCCGGAGCGGACATCTCCCTGCTGCTGCTGGCTTTCGGGGCCTGCCCGTGAGGTCCGGGCGGACCTCGGGCGCCGGAATCGCCTGAAATCCCCCTGCCGCGCTTGGGCACGGCCCAAGGTGGTGCTAGGTTGTGGAAACGGCCCAAGCCGGGCCGCCCCACGCACGCGGAACCATCCATGCCCCAGAATCGCCCCTTCGTGCTCTCCGCCATCCTCCTCACCGCCACCGCCGCGGTGGCCTCGGTGCCCGTGAGCGCGGGCGTGGCCGGCCACGGTCCGCGGGCACCCCAGCCGGCGGCCAAGCCCCAGCTGGAGGGCTTCAGCAAGCGATACGCGCTGGAGTTCATCGGGGCTCCGGTGCTGATGCTGCCGCCGGTGGACGAGGTGGGCCTGATGCTGGAGGACGACAACACCCCGCAACCCACCCCCCTGCGCTTCGCGGTGCAGCGGCCCGTGGAGCTGACGCTGGACGACGGCCAGTGGATCCCGGTGCCGGGCGGACGCGTCTGGCGCTGCGAGGTGCAGGGCATGGGCTCCATGAACGCCCGCCTGCACCTGAGCGGCGTGAAGCTGGGCGAAGGTGAGCAGATCTTCATGGACGCGCCTGATCAGGACCGCGGGACCGTGGGTCCCATCGAGGATCAGGGTCCGTTCGGCAACGGCGAGGCCTGGGGCATCTTCACGCCGGGCGCGTCGGCGCGGCTGGAATGGTTCGTGCCGGAGGGCGTCCAGGTGACGGCGCTGCCGTTCGAGAGCGTGGAGTACTCGCAGGGCTACCGCGACGTGTTCCAGGCCATGATGCCCCCCGCCGCGCAGTGCTACTGGGATCCGTCGTGCTACCCGGCGTGGTCCAACCAGTCGAACGCCGCCGGTCGCATGACCTTCACCAGCGCGGGCTCCAGCTACCTGTGCTCCGGACAGCTGGTGGCCACCAACGCCGCGGACGAGACGCCGTACTTCGCCACCGCCAACCACTGCATCAGCACGCAGGCCGAGGCGGCCAGCCTGGTGGTGGACTTCTTCTACCGCGCCAACACCTGCGGCGGCGCCACAGGCACCAGCGTGGCCGTGAGCGCGGCCGACCTGGTCAAGACCTACCAGACCAGCGACTGCACCTTGCTCATGCTGAAGGGCGCGCTGCCCACCAACGCCTACTGGGTGGGCTGGATGACCACCAACCCGGCCAACGGCACCGCCAGCGTGGGCATCCACCATCCCAGCGGCAACAAGCAGGACATCAGCTTCTGCACCAAGACCGCGGCCAACAACTACTGCGGCACCGGCAGCAACTGGTCGCAGGTGGCCTGGACACAGAGCATCACCGAAGGCGGCAGCAGCGGCAGCGCCATCTATGTGGAGAGCACGCAGCAGATGTACGGCGTGCTCACCTGCGGCGCCAGCGCGTGCAACAATCTGACCGGCCCGGACGGCTACGGGCGCTGGGACGTGGCGGTGAGCAGCGGCGGCTTCGCGGCCTCGCTGGCGGCCGGCGCGGACGACGCGCTGGAACCCAACGACAGCTGCGCCGCGGCCAAGGTGCTGGCCGCCGGCAACAACACGGGCCTGGTGGTGAAGCGCCTCAACAGCGACTGGTACGCCATCGACGTGGCCGCCGGCGAGACGCTGACCCTGACGGCCACCTTCACCCACGCCTACGGCGACATCGACTTCCGACTCTGGGACGCCTGCGGCGCCACCACGCCGCTGGTGAACGCCGCCGGCAACACCAACAACGAGACCATCACCTGGACCAACGGCGGTGCCGCCTCGGCCCGGGTCTACCTGGAGGCCTACCTGGCGTCCAACACCCGCAACACCTACGGCCTGACCGTCGCGCTGTCCGGTGGCGGTGGCGGTGGTGGTGGCGGCGGTGGCGGCGGAGGTGGCGGCGGTGGTGGCGGCGGCGCCGGTGGCGTCCGCATCAGCCAGGTCTATGGCGGCGGCGGATCCACCAGCGGCAGCCCCACCTACAACAAGGACTATGTGGAGCTCTTCAACAGCGGCTCCGTGGCGGTGGACCTGAGCGGCTGGACCATCGAGTACGGCTCGGCCACGGGCACCTGGGGCAGCTCCACCACCACCATCTTCACCTTCCCGTCCGGAAGCACCATCCAGCCCTGCCACTACCTGCTGGTGGCCAGCGCCACGGGCAGCTCCGCCGGTGGTGCGCTGCCGGTGACGGCGGACTACACCTTCAGCATCGCCATGAGCGCCACCAACGGCAAGGTGGGCCTGTTCAACGCGGTGAATTCCAACAAGGCGTGCGGTTCCGAACTGGCGGGAACGCTGGTGGACAAGCTCTCCTACGGCACGGGCAACTGCCCCGAAGGCACGGCGCTGGCCGCACTGAGCGTCACCACGGGAGCGGTGCGTGCGGGCGACGGCGCCACCGACACCGACAACAACAGCGCCGACTTCACCATCGTGACGGCACCCACGCCACGCAACTCGGCCTCGCCCGCGCCCGCGGGCTGCGGCGGCACCTCGTGCTTGGAGGACTTCGACGGTGACGGGCAGGTGAGCAACGGCGACGTGGCGCTCATCCTGCTGGACTTCGGTCCGTGCACCGGCTGCGCCACCGACCTGGACGGCGACGGACAGGTCAGCAACGGCGACGTGGCGCTGGTGCTGCTCAGCTTCGGTCCCTGCCCCTGAGCGGCGCACATTCTTGACAAAGCACAGGGCCCCGGCATCACGCCGGGGCCCTTTCATTGGACGGTTGGAGATGGATCAGCGTGCCGGTGCGGACGCCGGCGCCGGGTTGGCGGTGTACGGCCGCTGCACCGAATCACGCATCAGCGCGGGCGGACGGTCCAGGTCCGTCACCACGGCCTTGAGCGTGGCCACGGTGTCCTGCCCGGACTCCGACCAGACGAATCGAAGGAAGTCCATGCACATGGGCGGCACGCTGGCCTCGTCCTTGGCCAGCACCACCAGGTTGAGCGGGCGCCACATGGGGTAGGAGCGGTCGCGGATGGTGCGGAAGCTGGGTGCCACCGCAGCCTGCCCCGTGCCCGGGCTGACGGGCAGCATGCGGGCGCGCGGCTGCCGGTTGGCGTAGCCAGCCAGGCCGATGGCCGTGCGGTACGCGCAGCAGGCGTTCACCACGGCCGAGGGGCTGACCTCCTCGCGACGGGTGATGGTCTGCAGCCCCTCGTCCGGCATGGCCCAGCGCATGAACTCCTGCATGGTGCCGTGGCTGATGGACAGCATGTAGATGGGCATCATCTGGTCGCCCAGCGGCGACTTGGGATCCAGATCGCTCCACCGGAGGATGGGATCCTTGGTGAGCGAGTGGGTGATGGAGAAGATGCCGTTGAGCTGCTCGCGCGTGATGGTGGGCAGCACGTTGCTCCTGTTCACGAACACGCACACGGCGTCCAGGGCCACCGGCACCTGGAAGACCTTGAGGCCGGTGGCGGCCTCGATCTCGGCAACCTCGGCCTGCGTCAGGTCGCGCGAGACGGCCGCCATGTCGCAGGTTCCGGCCCGAAGCGCGGCAAGACCGCTGGAAGAGCCTCCCTGCTTCACCTCCACCTTCACATCCGGATAGACGCTTTCGTACGAACGGCCCAGCGCGCCCAGAAGGCCGGCCATGCTGCTGGAGCCGTCCAGCCGCAGCGAGCCCTTGAACGGCGGCACCTTGGGCAGGTACTCGGGGAAACGCTTGACCTCGGCGGAGACTTCCGGCGTGTAGCCGTTCACGTCCTCGGTGCCCTGCCCGATGGCCACGTTGACGCCGGTGGCGCCGCCGCCCGCCCGCAGTTCCTGTGCCAGCTGCGCCTCCAGCCGAGCGCCCGCGGGCTGCGGCTTGGAGGGCTTGTCCTGCGCGACCGGAGCGGGAGCGGCGGGCTTGGCGGCGGACGGCGTGCCCTGTGGAGCGGCGACGGCAGCCGAAGCCAACGTCACGGCGATGGCGATCGAACGAAGCATCAGGCCTCCTTCCCCTTGGCCGCGCGACGACGGAAGACGAACAGCGCCACCAGCACGCCGCCCACCAGCAGCGCCATGCCGATCATCAGGCGGGTCACGATCTCGTCGGCGGCTCCCTGCACCTCCCGGATGCGCATCTGCACCAGGTGCTCCACGGGCTGCAGACGCTCGGCCAGCTTCTTCTGGTCGGTGAGCGTCTCGGTGGTGCTCAGCAGCTGGTTGGCCTGCACCAGATTCTCCTTCACCTGGTCCAGCAGCTTGCCGTATTCCGAGAGCTCCACGGGCTTGGCGGGCGGTGCGCCGGCGTTGGCCTTGGCGGACTCGGCCTGCATGGCCTGCACCAGCCGCAGCGCCTCGTTCACGCGGCCCATGGCCTCGCCGGACTCCCGAGTGACCCCCTGCACGCTGGTCAGCACCGGCCCCAGCTTGTCCAGCACCACGCCGGTGGCCTGCATGGAGTCGCGGTACTGGGCCAGCAGCTGCCTGCCCATCTCGCCCTTGTCCGCAAGCGTCTGCGGCAGGTTGGCCACCGTGGTGGAGAGCGCGTCGGCGTTGGCCATGGCGCGCTGCGTCTCGGGCATCACCAGCAGGTCGTAGACCAGCGCCTCGGCCTGCCAGTTGGCGAAGAGCGGAAGCCGCTTGGCCCAGAAGAAGGTGCGCTGGGTCAGCATGTTGGCCTGCCGCACCTGCTCGGTGACGCGGTCCACCTGCTCCAGCAGGCCGTCACCGTCCTTGACCTGGTCGATCAGCTCCTTGCCGCGGTTGGCTGCGATGTCGGAGAAACGCACGTAGGCCACGAACTCGGTGCCGCCGGAGTTGATCCACCAGTCCGAGATGAGCATGTCGAGCAGTTCCAGCTGCTCGGGTCGGAAGATGCGACCCGCCGTCTCCCACACGTCCTCGCGCAG
The DNA here is from genome assembly GCA_964552505.1 of uncultured Bifidobacterium sp. Classification (GTDB taxonomy): domain Bacteria; phylum Planctomycetota; class Phycisphaerae; order Phycisphaerales; family SM1A02; genus SYAC01. The sequence goes on from CAZKHO010000050.1 coordinate 12,321, forward strand.
GCGGCGCAGCGCCTCCACCAGATGCTGCGCGCGCTCCTCGCCCCAGATGGCCTGCGCGCGTCCCGAGTCCACCCAGAGATAGTTCTGCAGCGTGACCACCACGATCTGGTTCAGGGCCTGCGAGACCGTGTCCTGCGTGGTGGCGATGTCGTACATGCTGCTCACGCTGAGCAGACGAAGTCCGTTCATGAGGCGACGCTGCTGCAGGCTGGGGTTGTCCCGCATCACTCGCTCGCTGGCCGACAGCATCAGCGTGTAGTAGCGGTCGGCGAACTCGTTGGTGATCTGGTCCAGCTGCTGCTCGGTCATGCGCGCGTCCTTCAGCTTCGCGCGCTCGGCCAGCGACTGCTTTCGCTGCGCGCTGCCGCAGGCCGCAAGCGCCACGCAGGCCAGCAGGGCCAGCGTGCGCACCAGAAGGATGGATGGGCGGATCCGCATCGGCAGGCAGGATATCGACGGTCCGTTCAACCCTTCCAGACGAACTCGATGGGCGCGTCCACCTCGGCCAGCAGGCTGCGGTGCACCGGACAGGTGTGCGCGGCCTGCTCCAGCATCTGGCGCTGCGGGTGCGTGGCAGGGAGCGGCACCGTGATGCGGGTGACCACGCGCCCGATGCGGCGCATGGGCGCCGACACCATCTCCTTGGTGGCCACGGCGGTCATGCCCGTCAGGTCCATTCCATGCCGCTTGGCCACGATGCCCATGATGGTCATCATGCAGGCCGGAAGCGCGGCGGCCACCAGGTCCGTGGGCGAGAACGCGGCACCTTCGCCTTGATTGTCCTTGGGGGCGTCGGTGAGGATGGTGGCGCCGCTGGGCCCATGCGTGAGCGAGCAGCGAAGGTTGCCCTCGTATCGTGCGGTGATCTCGACCATGCGGTCCTCCTGGGTGAGGATGGAAGGCTATTCGACGGGCCACGTCGTCGTAGCATGCGCGCCGTCATGCGGGAACAGGATCCGAACCGGCATCAGGCGCGCCCCTTGTGGATCGTGGCGGTGGCGCTGCTGGCGTTCGTGACGCTGTGGCCCGTGGCGGGCGGCATGCTGGCCGTCAACGACGACATCAAGTTCGTGCGCGTGCCCGCGCATCGCGAACCGCTTTGGGCGCAGGTGACGGAGGCGTGGCGGCACTCACCCAGCTTCCGCCCTCTGGAGCTGGCGGTGGCCGCCAGCTGCGACGAGCGCTCGCTCCGCGCGTGGCTGGCATTTCCGGTGCAGGCGGCCGGCCTGGGCGTGCTGGCATGGGGACTGGTGGCGCTGGCCCGGCGGGTGGCGCCCGGACGGCCGTGGGTGGCGCCCGTGGCGCTCGCGTGGACCATGCTCTCGCCCGGCACCAGCTGCGCGGCATGGCAGATCGACGCGGGGTCGCAGACGTGGTCCGCCGCGCTGGGCATCTGGGCCTGTGCGCTGGCGTGGCGGTCTGTGGCGGCGGCCGTGGAGGGCCGAGTGGACTGGAAGGCGTGGTGGCTGCTGGCGCTGGTCTTCGCGCTGGGAGTGAACGTCAAGGAGACGTTCTACGGTTGGAGCGCCGGCGTGGGACTGGTGTGCATCGGCGCCACCGCCTGGCTGCTGATCCGAGATCGGCGTGCCGGCCTTCGCGCCTCACTCATCCTCTGGCCGGTGGTGGCGTTGCCGGTGGCGCATCTGGTGCTGCGATGGGCCACGGGCGCCATGGCGCAGTCCATGGACGCCAGGAGCGAGTCGCGCTACCAGCTGGAGCTGGGCTTCAACGTGCTGATGAACGCGGCGCAGTCGGTGGCGGGAGCCGTGGGGACCGGACCGTTCTACGCGCTGGCGGACGGCGAAGCGCCGCTGCCGCTGCGCGCGCTGCCGCTGATGGCCGGCGTCGCGGAACTGGTCCTGCTGCTGGTGGCGCTGGAATTCACGGTTCTGCGCCCTGCTCCGGAGCGCCGCCTGCAATGGATGCCCGTGACGCTGGCGCTGGCGGCCGGACTTGTCTCGCTGGCGGTCACCTTTCCCATGGGCTCGGTCTCGGAGCTCTACGGATTCGGTGCCAACGCCACCATGGGCCTGCTGCTGGGCGTGGTGGTGGACGGCCTCTGGAACGGAGGGGAACCGGAGAGTCGGCGGCTGACCAGAGGCCTGGTCGCGGTGTGCATGGGCGCCGCCGTGCTGATCGGCGCCCATGGCCTGGCTGGCCGCGCGCACGCGTTCTGGTGCACCTGGCAGCGCACGCGACTGGCCAACGAGTCCATCCTGACCTTCATCGAGAAGCGTCCGGCTGCGCCCAAGTACTTCGACGCGCCGCTCTGCACCATCTACTTCCCCGCCAACTGCCGGCCAGACCGAACCTACGGCTCCTACATCATGCCGGTGGCGCAGGCCATCGACATCGTCAACACGGTCGACTGGATGCAGCGCAACGACGTCCACCACCCCACCACCTTCAGCGTGGATCAGGACGCTCCCAACGCCACGCCCTACGAGTGGGTGGTGGACTGCGGCTCCATGCCGCAATATGGGCACTGGTAGGCCTTCACCCGCCCGCGAAACTCCTTGATCCATCGGCGGTTGCGGTTCCAATCCGGGGGCCGCAGCGGTAGGCTTTCCACTTCAGGTGCGTCGGACTTCCGCCGATGAACCTCCGTCCGAATGACCGCACCGCTGCCCGCCCAACGCTCCGAAACGGCCTTCGCGGACTTCAAGCTTCCGTTGATGCGCGATGCGGCGGTCGCCGAGGCCAACCGCTGCCTCTTCTGCAGCGACGCGCCGTGCGTGAACGCCTGCCCCACGCACATCGACATTCCGCAGTTCATCCGCAAGATCGCCACCGAGAACGTGCGCAGCTCGGCGAAGACGATCTTCGAGTCGAACATCCTCGGCATGAGCTGCGCGCGCGTGTGCCCCGTCGAGGTGCTCTGCGTGGGCGCGTGCGTGTACAACGATCTCGAGCAGCCCCCGATCGCCATCGGCAAGCTGCAGCGCTACGCGACCGACATGGCCTTCGAGAAGGGCTGGCGGTTCTTCGAGGCGGGCAAGGCCACGGGCCGGAAGGTCGCGCTGATCGGCGCGGGCCCCGCCAGCCTGGCCGCGGCGCATGAACTGCGTCGCCTGGGCCACGCGTGCACCATCTTCGAGAAGCGCGCCACGATCGGCGGCCTGAACACCTTCGGCGTGGCCCCCTACAAGATGAAGGCCGACCGCAGCCTGACCGAGGCGGAGTGGGTGCTGGCGATCGGCGGCATCGAGGTGAAGACCGGTGTGACGGTGGGCAAGGACGTCACGCTGGAGCAGCTCGAGAAGGACTTCGACGCCGTGTTCGTGGGCGTGGGCCTGGGCGCCGACAGCGCGCTCGGCATTCCCGGCGAGAACCTGCCCGGCGTGCACGGTGCCGTGGCCTGGATCGAGCACATGAAGCTGACCAAGGCCGACATGAGCGCCGTGAAGAACGCGGTGATCGTGGGCGGCGGCAACACCGCGATCGACTCGGTGCGCGAGGTGAAGGGCCTGGGCGTGCCTCGCGTGACCATGCTCTACCGCGGCACGCGCGA
>CAZKHO010000051.1:0-15587 GCA_964552505.1 uncultured Bifidobacterium sp.
GCGGCCACCTTCCCGCCGGGCTCCATCACGGGCGCGCCCAAGGTGCGCGCCATGCAGGTGATCCGCCAGCTGGAATCCTTCGACCGCGGTCCCAGCTTCGGCGCGATCGGGCTGCTGGGCGCGGACGGCTCGCTCTCGCTGAACGTGGCCATCCGCACGGCCACGCTGCAGGCCGCCGGCCCGGACACGTGGAGCCTGCGCTACGCCGCCGGCTGCGGCATCGTGAGCGATTCGGTTCCAGACCAGGAGGTGCGCGAGACGCACGCCAAGGCGGCGGTGCTGCACCGCGCCGCCGCGCTCAGCGGTTGGGCATCTGCCGCGCCTGCACCCGCTGCACCTGCCGGGTGATCTGCGCGGTGACCACGCCCTGGTGGCCGGGGTTGAAGCTGAAGTCGAAGCTCACGCCCACGTAGGTGTTCTGCATGCTGTCGATGTGGGTGTGCACCACCTTGGCGGTGGTCACCAGCGGCACGGGCTCGTCGGCGCCCAGCGGCACCTTCATCCAGAACACCCGGTGGCGCCCCAGCACGCCGGCCTCGGCGGGACCCACGCGAAGGCCCACGCCGCCGCCGCCGATGTTCATCAGCGTGCCGTTGATGGGCGGTCCCACCTGCGGCATCAGCGCGGCGTCCTCCGCCGGCGGCTTCTGTCCGTTCTGCAGCGCCTCGAAGGCCAGCTCGTTGGCGCGCTCGGCGGGAATCACGCTCTTGGGGTCCAGCAGCGGCCACAGCGTCACGGTGGGCAGCTTCAGGCCCTGCAGGTCGAAACGGTCGAAGCGGCGCTGGCAGCGCTCGATGGACTCCGGCACCGAGAGACGCACCAGCTCCTGCGGACGCGCACCGCCGCTGCGGACGCTGCCCAGCACGGAGGTCTCGAAGGTGAAGCGGTTCTGCCCGATCACGAACGCGGCCACCAGCTGCACGCCGGACTGGAGGTCGATGCCGCGGCCCAGCGCCTGCGGACGCTCCACTTCCAGGAAGTCGTCGCCCAGCTGGGTGAGCTTGGTGCGCCAGACCAGGTCCGCCTGCGCGTCGCCGGTGGAGGCGGCGGTGCGGGCCACGGCCAGCTCCAGGCCGCCGCCCTTCTCCATCACCTGCTGGAGGCTGCGGCGCCACTCGGTGTTCCGGCTTCGGCTTGCGGGCATGCCGGGAGTGTAGGGGGCGGGATGCGGGCCGCGCCCCGCGGGAATCAGTCGCGGCGACGCGGCGAGATGGTGGGGTCGTACTTCTGCGCCTCGTCGTAGAGGCTGCCGGCGGGTGCCGCCGGACCGGCGTCCCGGGCGTCGCCTCGCTCCAGCTCGATCAGCAGACGACGGGCGTCGGGACTGGCCGGCAGTTCCAGCGGCGCCTGCGCGGTGCCGTATCCGGGCCGGGTGGCGATGACCTCCCAGTGCTCGTCGGTCCAACCCGCCGCGAAGGTCCTGGTCTCCAGCGCGAAGCTGCCGTCCCGACCCGTGGAGCAGGTGGCCACCACCTCTCGACTCAGTCGGCGCGGATCCCGAACCAGCTGCACACGGACCCCCGCCACCCCCTGCGACTGCAGCCGATCGTCGGCGGCGTCCACCAGCGAAATGGTGCCGAAGCCGCCTTCCACCACGCGGCCCTGCAGTTGGTAGCCGCAGGCGGGGAGGGCCAGGGATGCGAGCATGAGGACGATGGCGTGTCGCATGTGGCGCACTCTCCGGTTCAGGTGGTCACAGCCCGCGCAACCGATCCACCGCCCTGAGCAGTTCCTCCCAGCGCTCCGGGCTGAACTCCGCTTCCGGGGTCTTCACTCGCCAGTCCGAGACCGACCCGGCCTCCAGGGTGACCTCGCTGCCCGCGTCCAGGTCCTGACGGCTGCGCGGCCTCTCCAGCAGCGCACCCACCACCTTGCCCCCTTCGAAGCGAACCACGCGGAACCACGCCTGCTCCACGCGATCGGGATCGTCGCCCTGCTCCAGCGGCGCCTGCACCATGAAGCCCTGCTCGCGCACCTCCTTCGCCGGGCCGGACTCGGCCTTGCGAAGGCTGGCGAACGCCGTGGCGAACGCCTCCCATCGTCGCTGCGCGCGGCGGGTGCTGGCCCGGGTGGAGTGCTCGGTGGCGTACAGCGCCGCCTGACCGCTCTCGATGGCGGCGATCGCCTCGCGCGGCCAGGTCCAGGTGCGGCGATACGCGCCCACGGGTTCCGGATGGCAGATCACGGCTCGGACGCCCAGCAGAGGACTGGGCTCGTCGGCCTGCGCGGCCGCCGCTCGGAACGCGGCCGAGCCTGGCGCGCCCGCGTCCATGGTGGCCGCCACTTCACGCCAGGGCTGCAGCGTGACGGGCAGCCCCGGTCCCGCCTCGAAGACCTCTCCGGCCTGAGGCATGGGGTCCTCCAGCAGCAGGCCAGCCAGGGCGTCCAGCAGGATCAGTCCGGCGCGCACATGTGAGGCCGGAAGCTCCAGCAGTTCCAGTTCCGGTCGTCCACATCTCCAGAGGCCGGTGGTGAAGAGCATGGTGGGGTGATCCCCCTCCTGGGTGGGCGAGGCCAGCCCCGCCCCGCTCACCCGCCACAGCCAGCACTCCTGAGGCATGGCCTCCGGTGCCAGGAACGAGCTTTCCAGCACGCTCCGGGGCAGGAAGTGACCGGTCACCACGTCCAGCAGTCCCGGCGCGTCCCCGATGCCCGCGGCCAGCAGCGCCACCAGACGGAAGTACGCCTCATGCGCTCCCTCGAACGGAAGCAGCGCCTGCAGCCGGATCACCCAGCGGCAGCGACGGATGGCCTCGTCCACCTCTTCGCCCTCCAGCGCCTGCGCATCCTCGGCCCACACCAGCGCCGGCACCTCCAGCCCTTCCATCTGGAAGGTGAACGCCCAGAGGGTGCCGTCCTCGGACTCCTCGGGACTCTCCCCTTCCAGTTCATGGCCCAGCCATGCGGCGAACGCGCTGCCGATCTCGTCGCGCGTGGGTGGCTCCGGATGCGGCCAGAACACCACCCAGCCGCTGGCGGCGGGTTCGGACAGTTCCCACGGGTCCTCCGAGGAGGACGCGTCGCTGGGATCGGGTTCAGGCTCGGGTGCGCTCTCGCTCATGTCGCGCGATGACCGGCACCGCGGCACGCATCTTATGGGGTGCGCCCACGGAACGCGTTCCGTGGAATGTGGGACAAATGCCTCGATCGATCTTGCGCACCCGCGGACCCGGGCTAGGTTGCGGTCCATGTCGATTGCCACGCTCCTTGCCCGACTGCTCCGCTCCCTCCAGCGCGCGCTGGAACGGGTGACGGGGCCGGGCACGGCCATGCCTGTGCCGATTCGCGTGGCGTCCCGGCAGCGTCGGATGCACTGACACACCCTTTCACGGTGCATCCGAATGACGAAGGCCCCGCCGGCGAGCGGGGCCTCCGTCTTTTTCAGTGCTTGGGGGGACGCGCAGCGAGGGGACTTCAGGCGCCGTCGTCGGCGCCGCGGCGGCCTTCGCGCTCGCCCGCGCCGTGATCGTCGTCATCGTCGTCGTCCTCGTCCCCCTCGGGACGCCGGCCGGCGCTCGCGGACTTCGCCAGCGCCTCCAGCTGCGCCGCGAGCGACTTGAGTTCGGCCAGGTTGACCGAGAGCGAGAGCCGAGCGGTGGCGCCCTGCACGGACTGCCGCGCACGGAGGATCGTGGGCGCGCCCTTGGTCATCTCCGCCACGGCGGCCATGGCCGCCTCGCGCGACTCCGCCTTCGGATCCTGCTCCATCCACGAGTTCGCCATCCGCCGGATCAGACCGCGGAGGTCGACGGTGGCGAACCAGTCCATGGTGCCCCAATCGCCCTGCACCAGGCGGTCGCGGAGGTCGGCGCCGGCACCCGACGCGGGCGCCGTGGAGGCCTCGCCTCGGGCGTAGGTCATCAGCACGTCGGATCCGGAGATGGTCATGCCCACACGAAACGGAGACGCCGCCCGTTCGACCATCGCCTTCGCCTCCTCCTCCGAGGTGCCCGTCAGTTCCGCGATCTCCTGCAGACGCGCCGTGTCCGGGACCGCTTCCCAGTCCAGGCGATCAGGACCGGAGTTCACCTTCACGGCGGCAAGGCCGGAGGCGGAGATGGCCGCGGCGGACGCGGTCAGTTCCCGACGGAACGCGGCCGCGTCCTTCACGCGGAACGCCACCACGGCACCGTCGGACGGACCGGCCGCCAGCCCGCCCACCACGCCGCCGTCCACCTGCGCGATGGCCGCCCGCATGTGCGACACGCCGCCTTCCCACGCCTGCCGCTGCTCGGGGGTGCCGCCCACGGTGGCCAGCACGTCGTCGATCACGAAACGATCGCCGTACGAGGCCTCCAGCGCGCTGGTGGAGGCGCCTGCGTAGGCGTCCAGTCCGGACGGAAGCCGCGCCGCAAGTTCCTTCACCTGACGCTCGTCCAGACCGGTCGGGAAGGCGACGTCGCGCGTCCAGTCGGTCCAGATGGACAGCTCGTCTCCCCGAAGGTCCAGCGCAAAGCTGGCCCGCTTGAGCTGCATCAGCGCTTCCACCACGCCGCCCAGCTGGCGACCCACGCCCTCGGCGAAGGCCTGACGCACGTCGGCGCGCCGACGTGCGGCCGCGTCGGCGTCGGGCGGAACGCCGCCGCCGCCCAGACCCATGGCCGCCATGCCGCCCAGCATGCGCAGCTGGTCCCCGTTCTCCGCCATGATCCGACCCAGGTCCACGCGCCCGCAGATCTGGCCTTGGGGCAGGCGCTCCAGCAGCGCGCTGGAGGCTCCCCCATCCGCCGGTCGCGCCACGGGCTCGCCGTCGCTGGAGAACACCACCAGGTCGCCGGGCAGCACGCTCACCGCGGCCCGGCGATCACGCGCACGCACCGGCATGGCGGGCTTCGACTTCGGATCGGCCGCGGCGGCGGCGCGCGCCTTCTCCGTGGCCTGGGTGGCGCCCGGGATGCGGAAGGCCTGATGCATCACCATGGCGTCGAAGCCCATCGGCGGCTCGTCTCCGTCCGACGGGCGCATCTCCATCCACCAGAGCGCTGGCTGATTCAGCGGCACTTCAAGATCCGTGCGCACGGCGCGGCGGAGCAGCTGCCGAAGCTCGGACGCGCTCGGCAGCATGCCGCGCGGGGCGCCGCTCACGCCGGCCAACTTCTCGAGCGCCTGCTGCAGGCCCGCCACGTCGGGCACGTACAGGACCGCCACCGTGTCCGGACCCGCCAGACGGGCGAGATCCGCAGGCACCTCCACCGACGCCTGGGGCGAACCGGCGGGCACCAACGCGATGGGAGCGGCAGGACGGGTGGCCACCGGCGCCTGCAGCGCCACCACCACGGACAGAAGAAGCGTGTGGATCATTCCCGCAGCATACGCCGCGGCGCGTCGCGCTCAGGGCACGATGTTCACCAGCCGCTTCGGCACCACCACGATCTTGCGCGGGGGCTTGCCGCCCAGCAGCTCCATGATCTTCGGCTCGGCCAGGGCCAGACGCTCCACGTCGGCGGCGCTGGCGTCCGCCGGCACCGTGAGGTGCGCCTTCACCTTGCCGGCCACCTGCACCGCCAGCTGCACCGCGCTGTCCACCAGCATGGCCGCGTCCACGGCCGGCCATTCCGCGCGCGTGACGCTGGTGGCGTGGCCCAGCTTGGACCACAGCTCCTCCGCCATGTGCGGCGCGAACGGCGCCAGCAGCCGCGTGAAGCGGTCCAGCTGCTCGCGCGTCATGCCGCCCTGCGTGGGATCCGTCATCTCCGTGGGACGCGTGGCCGCGTTGACCACCTCGATGAGCGCCGCGATGGCGGTGTTGAACGCCAGGCGTTCCACGTCGTCGGCCACCTTCTTCGTGGCACGGTGCAGCAGACGCTCCAGGTCGTCGCTCGGCTTCGATGCCAGCAGCAGACTGCCCGTGCGCTCGCACACCGCCACGCGCCAGGCGCGCTGGAGGAAGCGGAACACGCCCGCGATGTCGCGCGTGTTCCACGGCTTGCTGGCCTCCAGCGGGCCCATGTACATCTCGTACAGGCGGAAGGTGTCGGCGCCGTACTCGGCGATCACGTCGTCGGGGTTGATGACGTTCTTCAGGCTCTTGGACATCTTGGCCACCACCTGGGTGACCGGGCCGCCGCCCTTCTCGAAGAACGCACCGTCCCGCTCCTCCACCTGGTCCACCGCCACCAGCGTGCGGTCGGCGCGCTGGTACGCGTGACTGGTGATCAGGCCCTGGTGGAAGAGCTTGGCGAAGGGCTCGGGCGTGCTCACGTGGCCCAGGTCGAACAGCATCTTGTGCCAGAAGCGCGCGTACAGCAGGTGCAGCACCGCGTGCTCGTTGCCGCCGATGTAGAGGTCCACGCCGCGTCCCGTCCCGTCGGGGCCGGTCATCCAGTAGCGCTCGGCCTCCGTGGAGACGAAGCGCGTGGCGTTGGCCGGGTCGCAGTAGCGCAGGTAGTACCAGCAGGAGCCGGCCCAGCCGGGCATGGTGTTGGTCTCCCGGCGGACCTTGGCGGAGGCCGGAAGCGCCGCCGGATCCACGCCCGCGTCGGCCGCCGTGACGTTCACCCAGTCGGTGGCCTTGCCCAGCGGCGGCAGCGGCGTGTCGCTCTCCACGGGCGCGTAGTCGGCCAGCTCCGGCAGCGTGATCGGCAGCTTCGACTCCGCCACGGCGTGGTGCATGCCCTGCTCGTCGAACACCACGGGGAACGGCTCGCCCCAGTAGCGCTGGCGGCTGAAGAGCCAGTCGCGGAGGCGGTAGTTCACGCGTCGCTTGCCCAGACCCGTGCGCTCCAGCCAGGCGACGACCGCCTGCTTCGCCTGAGCGGTCGGTGTGCCGTCGATGGACAGCGCCTTCGAAGCGCTGTGCACCGCCACGCCCTCGCCGCTGGTGGCGCGCTCGCCGGTGAACGGCTCGCCCGCGATCTCCACCACCTGACGGATCGGCAGCGCGAAGGCCTGGGCGAACGCGAAGTCGCGCTCGTCGTGGGCGGGCACCGCCATGATGGCGCCGGTGCCGTAGCCCATGAGCACGTAGTCGGCGGTCCACACCGGAATGCGCTCGCCGGTGGCCGGGTTGAGCGCCCGCAGACCGGTGAAGCAGCCGGTCTTCTCCTTGCCGTCGGCCTGCCGGTCCACGTCGGCGCGGTCGCGGCTGGCCTGCGCGTACGCCACAAGCCGGGCGCGCGCGGCCGCGTCGAGCGAACCGGCACCGTCGGCCACCGCCTGCACCAGGGCGTGCTCGGGCGCCACCACCATGTAGGTGGCGCCGAAGAGCGTGTCGGGCCGCGTGGTGAACACGCGCAGGTCGCCGAACCCCTCCACGGCGAAGTCGATCTCCGCGCCCTCGCTTCGACCGATCCACTCGGCCTGCTGCACGCGGGTGCTCTCGGGCCAGTCCACCAGCGCCAGGTCCTCCAGCAGGCGGTCCGCGTAGGCGGTGATGCGGAACATCCACTGCCGCAGCGGCAGCCGCTTCACGGGGTGACCGCCACGCTCGCTCCGGCCGTCGATCACCTCCTCGTTGGCCAGCACCGTGCCCAGCTTCGGACACCAGTTCACCGTCTGCTCGCCCAGGTAGGCCAGGCGCCGCGTGTCCAGCCATCGCTGCCGCTCGAGCGCGCTGCACGCGCTCCACTTCTTCGACGCGCCGCCCACCTCCACCGCCTCGTCGCGCGCGGCCATCGCCCGCTCCAGTTGCGCGATGGGACGCGCCTTGCCCGCCGCGGGGTCGTACCAGCTGCCGTAGGCCTGCAGCCAGATCCACTGCGTCCAGCGCACGTAGCCCTGATCGATGGTGCCGAACTCGCGGCCCCAGTCGTAGCAGAAGCCGAAGCGCTTCAGCTGCCGACGGAAGTTGTCGATGGCCTTGGCGGTGGTGACGCGCGGATGCACGCCGGTCTGCACCGCGTACTGCTCCGCCGGAAGTCCGAAGGCGTCCCAGCCCATGGGGTGCAGCACGTTGAAGCCGCGCATGCGCTTGTAGCGCGCCACGATGTCGGTGGCCGTGTAGCCCTCCGGATGGCCCACGTGCAGACCCGCCCCGCTGGGGTACGGGAACATGTCCAGCACGAAGAACTTGGGTCTGGTGGCGTCGAAGCCCGCGTCGCCGGGGTTGCCCACGCGGTACGCGCCGTCGGCCTCCCAGCGCCGCTGCCACGCGGTCTCCAGGCGGTCGGCCAGCGCCGCGTCGTAGCGGAACGGTGTCTCGGAGTCGGCCATGAAGGCGAGCAGCCTAACCGCGTCAGGCGCGGCCGGCCTCGGCCTTCTCGCGATCCTGGTTGAGCAGCTTGAGCGTCTCGCCCACCAGGTAGAAGCTGCCCGTGACCACGATGAGATCCTCGCGGCTCACGGCCCGGATGGCCAGTTCCAGCGCCTCGGGAAGCGTGCGGGCCACCTGGCTCATCTTGCCGCTGCGCTCGGCGAACATCTTCTGCAGGTCCTCCGGCGCCGCGGCGCGCGGCGTGGTGCTGGAGCGGGTGAAGATCACCTTGTCGGCGCCCAGGTTCACCTTGTCCAGCATGGCGCCCACGTCCTTGTCGGCGCAGCAGCCGAAGACGCACACCATGCTGTCGTAGGGCACGTGCGCGCCCACGCACTTCATGAGCGTCTGCACACTGATGGGGTTGTGCGCGCCGTCCACCAGGATGCGGGGACGCTCGCGGATCAGCTCCATGCGGCCCGGCACCTTGGTGTTGGCCAGGCCGCGGGCCACCTTGTCCTCGGGGCAGTCGAAGCCGCGGCTGCGAAGCACGTCCACCGCCGCCAGCGCCAGTCCGCAGTTGCTGCTCTGGTGCTCGCCCGGCATGGGCACGGGCAGGTGCTCCAGGCGGCTGGTCTTGGTGTAGAGGCAGACGCGCGTGTGCGGCCCCAGGTCCTCGCTGGTGCAGAAGCGGCTGCTGAACTCGATGTCCTTGTTCACCACGCGCAGGTCCGCGCCCACCTTGTCGGCCACCTCGCGGAAGGCCTTGTCCACCTCGCTGGGCGGATCGAACACCACGGCCGGGACGCCCTTCTTGAAGATGCCGGCCTTCTCGCGGGCGATGGCGCCCAGCGTGGTCCCCAGCAGCTTGGTGTGGTCGAAGTCGATGGTGGTGATCACGCTCACCTCGGGGGTGATCACGTTGGTGCTGTCCAGGCGGCCGCCGAGGCCCACCTCGATCACGGCGATGTCCACCGCCTCCTCGGCGAAGTGCTTCAGGCCCGCCGCGGTCATCACCTCGAAGAAGGTGGGTTCGCTGGAGCACTTGGCGGCGGCCTTGGCCACCTTCTTCAGCAGTTCCGCGAAGGACTGCTTGCTGATCATCTTGCCGTTGACGGTGATGCGCTCGCGCACGTCCACCAGGTGCGGGCTGGTGTACTCACCCACCACGTAGCCGCAGGCACGGAGCATGTTGGCGATCATGCTCACGGTGCTGCCCTTGCCCACGGTGCCCGCCACGTGCACGGTCTTCACCTGCTCGTGCGGGTTGCCCAGGTTGGCAAGGAGCTCGCGCATGCGGTCCAGCTTGAACGCGTCGTCGCTGTAGCGGACGGTGCGCTGGCGCTCGATGTCCGTGCGCTCGTACAGCCACTTGAGCGCCGTCTGGTAGCCGTTCATGTCCGCAGGCTTGGTGGGCTTGGCCTCGATGGTGCTGGGCCGCTTGACGGCCACCGAACCGCCCTTGGCGGCGGGCTTTGCGGCTCCGGAGGTCGGGTTGCGGGTGGCCTTGGACGAGGTCTTTCCTGCGGTCGGGCGTGCCATGGGGCGATCGTAGCGAAAACCGGGGGTGCGGTTCAAATCGATGTGTCCAAATGCATGATTGACATGGACTTGCGTTGTCCGGCGGGCGTGCCGCTTGGGGATACCCTGCGGCGAGATGGACGCCCCCACCCGATCCGAGAGTTCCGGCGCCGAGAGCTGGCGCGCCCTTCGCATCATGAGCGAGTTCGTGGACGCCACGGACGCGCTGGCCAACCTGGGCCCGGCGGTGAGCGTGTTCGGCAGCGCGCGCACGGTTCCCGACAGCCGCTACTGGCTGATGGCGGAGCAGGTGGGCGCGGGACTGGCCAGGGCTGGCTTCGCCGTGATCACCGGCGGCGGCCCCGGCATCATGGAGGCGGCCAACCGCGGCGCGTTCCAGGCCGGCGGCAGGAGCGTGGGCCTGAACATCCTGCTCCCGCACGAGCAGAAGCCCAACCCGTTCCAGACCCTCTCGCTGGACTTCCGCTACTTCTTCATCCGCAAGCTGATGTTCGTCAAGAGCTCCGTGGCCACGGTCTGCCTGCCCGGCGGCTTCGGCACGCTGGACGAACTGTTCGAGGCGCTCACGCTGATGCAGACGCTGAAGGCCACGCCCAAGCCGCTGGTGCTGATGGGCCGCGCCTTCTGGCAGGAGATGTTCGGATGGCTTCGTGGCAGCCTGCTGGAGAAGCAGGGCTACATCGCGGAGGTGGATCTGAACCTCATGCACATCACCGACGACCCAGCCGAGGCGGTGCAGCTGATCTCCGACGTCCATCGTGGCGCCAAGGCGTGGGCTCCGCACCTGCCGCGCTTTCCCGAGGACGCGGGCACCGAACTGGGCGAAGGCACGCGCGTGGGCGTCCGCCGCCACACGGGCGCGGAAGGCTTCGTCACGGGCACGGACTGAGGCCGGTCGCGGCTAGCGCCAGTCGTGGCGCGGATAGCGGCGGCGAAGCTCGTTCCGAAGCGACGGATAGAGCACCGACCAGAAGTTGGCCAGATCGCTGGTCACCTGCAGCGGCCGCATGTTGGGTCCCAGGATCTCCAGCGTGACCGGCACGCGTCCCCCGGCCACCGTGGGCGTGCGGTCCATCCCGTAGAGCTGCTGGATCTTCGCGCCGCCGCGGGGCGGATGACCCGGCTCGTAGCGAAGGCGCATGCGGCGGCCGTCGGAGAGCGGCAGGTCCGCGGGCGCCATCCGATCCACGAACCGCTGCTGCTCGAACTCCAGCGCGCCGCGCACGATGGCGAGGCAGTCGCGTCCCTCCACCTCGCTGGCGCGGTGCGCACCGGCACACGCCTCCAGCTGGAGCAGCTCGATCTCGTCGGGGGCGTAGGCGATGAGTCCCTGCTCGGGGAACCAGGCCGCCACGCACCGCACGCGTGCGATCCACTGCTCCACGGACTCGTTCCAGCCCTCCAGCTTCACGGCGCCCGCACGCACCTGCTCCCACAGCAGCCGCTCCGCCTCCTGGCGCTGCCCGGGTCGCGGCGGACGCGCGGTGGCCTCCACGGGCGTTCCCTCGAAGCGCGTCTCCTCCACGCGCTCCACCGCGCGCGACGCCGGGTTCCAGCGGAGCGTCTCCATCGTGTCGAAGCGGTCGGGCAGCGCCTGTCGCACCCACGCCTCCTCCAGCGGCGACGCCATGGAGAGGATCTGCGTGGCCGGATCCGCCGGGTTCTCGTCGGCTTGCAGCGCCAGCACGAAGCCGGCGCCCTGCACCAGCGAGTCCCGGTCCAGGACGGCCTTGCGTCGCCCGCCCGCCAGCAGATGCGGCCGCTGCGCGTCCGGTCGCCACGCCACGCCGTCCGCGAAGCCCGCCAGCATGGCGCGACTCACCGCCTCCAACGGCGCACGGGCGTCGTCGCGGGGTCCGCGCGTCACGCTGCGTGCCAGACGGTCGGCGGCGCGCACCGCCTCGCGCGCCGCCTCCTCGAACAGCTGCAGTCCGGGCGGCAGCCGTTCGCCGCCGGCCAGCCGTTCCAGCACGCGCTCGCGCGCCACCAGGTCGCTGGCCGGGTCGCCGTCGCGCAGGCAGGCCAGCAGCGACCGACGGTCGGCCTGTCGGACGAAGTCGCGCTCGGCCGCCACCGCCGCCCAGCGCGCCACGCGCACGGCGCATCCTTCACGCGCGGCCGCCACCAGCGCCGCAGCCAGCCTGGGCGACGCCGGGATGCGCGCCATGGCCGCGCCAGCCCCGGTGATCGATCCTTCCGCGTCCACGGCGCCCAGACTCTCCAGCAGTCGAAGCGCACGCGCCCAGGGCTCCTCCGGCGGCGGCTCCACCCACGGGAACCCGCGCACGCCGCCCGTGAGCGCGGCCACCTGCAGCGCCACGTCGCTGAGCTCCGCGCGCGCAATCTCCGGCTCGTCGTGCGCGGCGCGCCGCGCATGGTCCGCCTCGCCCCAGAGCCGCACGCACCGCCCCGCCTCCATGCGGCCCGCTCGTCCCGCGCGCTGGTCCGCGGCGGCGCGGCTGATGGGCTCCAGACGCAGCGCGTCCAGGCTTCGGCGGGCGTCCGCGCGATGCACACGCGCCACGCCGCTGTCCACCACGCCGCGCACGCCCGGCACCGTGATGCTGGTCTGCGCCACGTTGGTGGCCACCACGATGCGCGGCCTGGGCGACGGCTGCAGCGCGGCGTCCTGCTCGCCGGGCGGCATGCTGCCGTGCAGGCGCCGCAGGTCGAAGCGAGCGGCCGCCGGGATGGACCGCATGGCCGCCAGCGTGCGCTCGATCTCGCGTGCGCCAGGCATGAACACCAGCACGTCGCCCTCCACCTCCAGCGCCAGATCGGCGGCGTGCTGCGCGGCGCGCTCGCACAGGTCCTCGCCGGGCCGCAGCGGTGCGTGCCGCACCGCCACGGGGAAGGCGCGCCCCTCCACGTGGACCCGCTCGGCGCCCAGCGCCGCCGACAGCCGCTCCGCATCCAGCGTCGCGCTCATCACCACCAGCCGCAGGTCGGGTCGGGCGCCGTCCTGCAGCCGCCGGACCGCGGCCACGGCCAGGTCGGCCTGCAGGCTGCGCTCGTGAAACTCGTCCACCACCACCGTTCCCACGCCCGGCAGGGACGGCCGCTCCAGCAGCATGCGAAGGAAGACGCCCTCGGTGAGGAAGCCGATGCGCACCGCGTCGCTCCACGCGGCGTCGAAGCGCGTGCGCCATCCCACCTGCTCGCCGGGCCGCGTGCCCAGCTCGGCCGCCACGCGCCGCGCCACCATGCGCGCCGCCAGGCGTCGCGGTTCCAGCACCAGCACCTGTCCGGGCAGCTGGGCCTCCAGCAGCAGCTGCGGCACCTGCGTGGTCTTGCCGGATCCCGTCTCCGCGGTGAGCACCAGGCGGTTCGACCGCGTCAGCGCGGCCACGATCTCGCCGGCGCGCCCGCGGACGGGAAGGCTGGCGGACGGGTGGGCGGCCATTCAGCGGGTGAACATGCGCGTGCGCACGTCGTCCAGGAAGCGCACGATCTGGCCCTGCTCGCGCGGGCTGCTGGCGGGCTCCACCTCGCCCTGCCAGAGGTCCAGGAATCCGGCCACGCCGCGGTCGGTGATCGTGCCGCCGCCCGCGAAGCGCTCGCGTCGTGCCTCGCCGCGACGGCCTTCGCCGCGCATGTCCGCCAGACGCTGCTCGTCGGTCTTGTCGCTGGGCTTGCCGGCCAGACCGATCTCCGCCGTGCGCTGCCACTTCACCAGCCACGCGTCGATGTACGGCCCGCGCTGGTTCTCGGGCAGCGCCATGTAGCCCTCGGCACCCTCGGCCAGTACGTCCTTCATCAGGTCGCGCACGTTCTCGCGCAGCTGCTCGCGCGCCGGGCCCGCCAGTCCGGCCAGGAACGAGGCGGCCGCCGCGCTTTCGCCCGGCTGCATGCCCCGGAACCGCTTGGCGAAGTCCAGCATGAACTGCACGCGCTGGTCCACCGGCAGCCGGCTGAAGTCCTTCAGCGCCAGGTAGCCCAGCGTGTCGTCCACCGGCGAGTCGAAGATGCTGGGCGGCTTGCGCACGCGCACCGCCATCCACCACCAGACCGCCGCGCCCACCAGCAGCACGGACAGCAACGCCACCGCACCCGAGGCCCACTGACGGGGCTCGATGCGACGAAGGCGCCAGCGCAGGTCGTCCAGCCAGGCGGGGTCATCCATCGGGCGTCCCTCCACCGTCCTCGGTCTCCTCGTCGGGTGGCGTGTTCTCGCGGACGCTGCCGTCCACGAAGAGCGCGTTGCGTGGCTCGCGCGTGCCTGGGTGCCGGTCCGCGGAGTCCACCAGCAGCGCGTACTTCTGGGCGCGCAGACCTCCGCCCTTGCTCTTCTCCACGCCCTCGTAGAACGCGTTGAGCATGCGGCCCTCCAGGTCCGACCGCAGCTTCTCACGGGCCTTGGGCGAGAGATCCGGCTTCAGCAGCACCTGACGCGCCACCTGCACCTGGATCTCCGGGGTGAATCGCAGCAGCCCCGGCACGTAGAGGAAGCTGGTGCCGGTCTCGCGGCTGGCCGGGTCGTCGTCGGCGGGGCAGAGCCACACCTCGTCCGCCGGACTCATGTACTTGCCCAGCAGCTGCGGCAGTCCGCCTTCCGGCCCGTCAGGGCCCACCGCCGGCAGCATGTTGCACACGGGCATGGTGCCGCCGATCTGGTCGGCGTAGCTGCGCCACGGAATGAAGGTCTGTCGAAGGTTGCTCAGGCAGCGCGTGTTGCGGCTGCTGGCCTGCACCATCTTCAGCGTGGGAAACGCCAGGCCCATGAGCACCCCGATGATGCCCATGACCACCAGCAGTTCGATCAGGGTGAAGGCTCGCCGCCGTGACATGGCCCCATGGTAGGAGCGCCCCCGTCCGTGTTCACGCCGCGTCGAGTCCCGCGAACAGGGCGTCCACGAAGCCTTCCGGATCGAAGGGCTGCACATCCTCCGGCGTCTCGCCCACGCCCACCAGCTTCACGGGCACGCCCAGCGCCTCCCGGATGCCCACCGCGGCGCCACCGCGCGCGGTGCCGTCCAGCTTGGCCAGGAACACGCCGGTCACGCTGGCCACCTCGCGGAACACGCGGGCCTGCGCGATGGCGCTCTGCCCCGTGGTGGCGTCCAGCACCAGCAGCGTCTCGTGCGGCGAGCCGGGGATGCGCTTGGCCAGAACGTTGCGGATCTTGGTGAGCTCCCGAAGCAGGCCGTCCTGCGTGTGCAGGCGACCGGCGGTGTCCACCAGCAGCGTGTCCACGCCGCGGGCCAGCGCCGCGTCCGCGGCGTCGAAGGCCACGGCGGCGGGATCCGCGCCGGCCTTCCCCTTGACGATGTCCACGCCCAGCCGCTCCGCCCACACCGTGAGCTGCGCCACGGCGCCCGCGCGGAAGGTGTCGGCCGCGGCGAGCAGCACGCTGCGCCCCTCGTCCTTGAGCGCCTTGGCGATCTTGGCCACGCTGGTGGTCTTGCCGGATCCGTTCACGCCCACCACCAGGACCACGGTGGGCTTCGCCGGCGACCGCGCCAGTCGCAGGTCGTCGCCCGAGAGACGGCTCTTGAGACGCGCCTTCAGGATGGCCACGGCGTCCTCGCCCTTGCGCGCGCGGCCGGCGCGGAACTCCGCACGGACCTCGTCCACCAGTTCACGCGCCAGCGTCACGCCCACGTCGGCGGACACCAGCGCGGTCTCGATGCGGTCGATGAGCGCCTCATCCAGGTCGCGACCCAGCAGCAGCGACCGAAGGCCGCCGCCGATGGCCGCGGCGGTGCGCGAGGCCCCGCGCTTCAGCGCCTCGAACGCCGCACGGAACATCAGCCTTCCCCACCGCGGCGCTTCCACCAGCGGTCCAGCACCGCGTTCACGAACGCCGGGCTCCGCTCGCCCCCGAACTCGCGCGCCAGCTCCACCGCCTGATCGATGGCCAGCGCGTGCGGCACGCCACCACGGCTCATCTCGTAGACGGCCAGCCGGAGCACGT
>CAZKHO010000052.1:0-15344 GCA_964552505.1 uncultured Bifidobacterium sp.
CACGCCCGGCATGATGGGCTGGCCGGGATAGTGGCCCTGGAAGAAGGGCTCGTTCACGGTCACGTTCTTCACGCCCACCGCGCGGCGGTCGCCCTCCATCTCCACCACGCGATCCACCAGCAGCATGGGGTAGCGGTGGGGCAGCAGTCGCTGGATGGCGCGCGAGTCCATGGCGCGGCCGGCCACCAGGCTCTCGGCCAGATCCGCGGCCTTCATGGCCCGCAGGATCTGCTGCCCCAGCTGACGATTCAGGCCGTGGCCGCTTCGGTAGGCGATGACGCGGCACTGCACGGGCCGGCCCACCAGGTAGAGGTCTCCCAGCACGTCCAGCAGCTTGTGGCGCACCGGTTCGTTGGCGAATCGGAAGGCGTTGTCGATGGGGCCGTCCGGACCGATCACCAGCGCTTCGCGTGGGCTGAGGTGGCGGCACATGCCCGCGGCCCACAGCTGCTCCGCCTCCTCCTTCAGGCTGTAGGTGCGCGCCGGCGCGATGTCGCGTGCGTAGTCGTCCTTGCCCGGGTCGAAGACCTGCGTCTGGCGCGTGATGCGCCGCTCCTGCGGACCGTAGTCCAGGTCGTAGACCACCTCCATGCCGTCGTCGTTGCGCGGCACCGCGGCGATCATGGCGTCGCCGTCCTCCACCACGATGGGCTCGCGGAGCCGGAAGGTGCGGCGGGGCGCCTCCTGCTCCACCAGACCGGCGGACAGGATGGGCTCCAGGAACGGCAGCGCGCTGCCGTCGCCCAGCGGCAGTTCCGGGCCCGCGATGCGGAGCACCGCGTTGTCCACACGAAGGCCGGCGAGCGCGCTCAGGCAGTGCTCCACGGTGTCGATGGTGGCGTCGCCCACGCGCAGGGTGGTGCGGCGGGCCCGAGGGATGACGTGGGTGACCAGCGCCGGGATGGTGACGGGGGGATCCAGGTCCACGCGCTCGAAGACGATGCCCGTGCCCGGGGGCGCGGGCGCGATCTCCAGCGTGGCGTCCTGTCCGTGCAGCAGGCCCTTGCCGCGCACGGTGACCGGAGCCGCCAGCGTGCGCTGGCGCTCGCCCGAGGGCGGACGTGGGCCGGAGGCCGGGGCGGCCGTCACGGTGCCTTCCCGGGATCCTCGATCAGCCGTCGCAGCTTCCGAGACCATTCGGGGAGTTTACGGATCGCGGCCACCACCCTCAATTCGGCCCGGATGTCCTGCGCCGGGAATCCGCCCCAGGTGGCGCCGTCCGGGACGTCCTCCATGACCCCGCTCTTGGCGGCCAGTCGGGCGCCGTGGCCGATGGAGCGATGGTCGGCGATGCCGCAGCCGCCGCCGATCTGCACGCCGTCACCCACCCGGACGCTGCCCGCCAGGCCGGTGAGGCCTGCGATGACCGTCATGCGCCCGATGTGGCAGTTGTGCGCGATCTGGCAGAGATTGTCGATCTTGGTTCCGGCGCCCACCACCGTGGAACCGAACTTGGCACGGTCCACGCAGGTGTTGGCGCCGATCTCCACGCCGTCCTCCAGCACCACGTTTCCCAGATGGGGGATGCGCACCAGACTGCGTCCGTCCGCGGCGGGGCGGTAGCCGAATCCCTCGCTGCCGATCACCGCACCCGGGTGAAGGGTCACGCCGCGGCCCAGCGTGCAGCGGTCGCGGACCACGGCGTTGGCGTGCAGCACGCAGCCGGCCCCCAGCGTCACGCGCGCTCCCAGCACGGCTCCTGCATGCAGCACGCAACCGTCGCCAAGCACGGTCTCTCGGCCCACCACCGCGCCGGGTCCGATCCGGACCTGTGCGCCCAGTCGCGCGGAGGGATCCACCGCCGCCGAGGGGTGCACGCCGACGGCCGGCAGCTCGGCCGGGGGCGCGAAGGCCTCCAGCGCCTTGACCATCGCCAGCTGCGCATCGGGCACATGCACCAGCGCACGGCCGGCGTCCTCCCCCAGGGCGCACGAGACCTTGTCCGCCACCAGCGCCACACCCGCCTTGGACGCGGGCCAGCGGGCGGCGTGACGATCGTCCACGATGAAGGTGGCTTCGGTGCGGCTCGCCTCCTCCAGGGAGTTGAGTCCGAGCACCGGGGCGTCCGCGTTGCCCTCCAGGCGGCCGCCCACCAGCTCCGCCAGCGCGCGGGCGGTGCCCGGCGACGTCACTTCGCGGGCCCCGCGGCAGGCGCGGCGGGCGCCGCCGGGGAGGCCGGCGCCGCGTTCATGGCCTTGATCAGGTCGTCGGTGATGTCGAGCGACTTGCTGTACCAGACGCACCGGCGTGCCGAGATCTGCGCGGGAGCGCCGCGCGGATCGGCGGGGTCGAATCGCGCGTTGGAGTCGTCCAACATCAGCACGTCGATGCCGCGCGCGGCGCACAGCTCGCCGGCGGCCTTCCGGATGTCGGCGTACACGCCCAGCATGGAGCTGGATTCCTCGTAGTCCGCCTTGCGCTTGGAGAAGGCTTCCAGCGCCCTCATGCGGCCGATCGCTTCGGTGACCTTTCGCTTGGCCTCGTTGAACGAGGGGGAGTCCGGCTTGTAGGTCTCCAGTTCGGCCTGCAGGGCCTGGATCTCGGCCACCGCCTTCTCGATCTTGGCGTTTTGCGCCTTCAGCATCTCCTCGAACTTGGTCCGTGCCACCTTGGTCCGGTCCAGCGCCGGCAACACGCGCTCGATGTCGATGAACGCCATCGTGGTGGGCTTCTCCGCGCGGTTCATGGCCCAGAGCAGGGCCAGGGTGGGCACGGCGGCGGCCAGCAGCATCTTCTTCATGGTCTGGGAGCTCATGGGGTTCTCCTGGGCGCCGGGTTCACTTGGCACCCGCGCCGGCGGCTGGCGCGGGCGGGGCGGCGGGGGCCTCGTCCGCGGCGGCGCGTGCGTTGTTCATTCGGACGATGAGCTTGTCGGTGAGGTCGTTCGCCGGGCTGGCGTAGAGCGTGCGGCGGCTCATCAGGCTTGCCATGGCCTGCTGCATCTGCGAGACCTTGGCGTCGCGGCTCACCGTGATCTCCTCGGTCCCGTCGTCCACCACCACGTAGTCGTAGCCCTCGTTCTCCGCCAGCTTGGCCGCCTCGCTCCGCATGTTGCGGTAGATGCTGCGGACCATCAGCGCGGACTCGTAGTCCAGGGCGCTGCCCACGGACATGGCCCACTGCTCGGCCTCCATCTTCTCAAGCTCCAGCGCCTCGGCGCGGGCCTGGCGGTCGGCACCCTCGGGCATGGCCGTGACCTCCTTGGCGGCCGCCTCCAGCTTCTTCAGTCGCGCGCTGCGCTCGGCCTCGAACTGGCGCACCTTGGCGTTCAGCTGCATCTCGAACTCCTGCCGCTCCTGCAGCTTGTCCATGACGCGCTTGAGGTTGATGCTGGCGGTGCGCGTGCCCTGAGGCGGTGCGACGGACCGGGCGGTGCCCAGACTGGCGGCGGCCAGGGCCACCGCGGCGGCAACCGCGACGAGGAGCGTGGAGGTGCTCTGCTTCATGGACGGATCTCCGGGGAGGGGCCGGATTGTAGGGTCGCCACGCGCCTCGCGTGGCGCGATCAGAACGGCAGCTCGGCGTTGAAGGAGAACACCTGCGTGCTGTCGAACTCCTCCTTGGCCAGAGGCACCGCGAAATCCAGCGCGATGGGAGCGGGTCCCAGCATGGGGATGTGCAGGCGCAGGCCGGCGCCCACGCTGACGCGGTACTGGTTCAGGGTGAAGCTGTCCTCCACGGTGCCGGAGTCGCAGAAGAAGACCATGGTCACCGAGTCACCGATGAGCGGCGTCTCCACCTGCGCCCCGGCGAAGAACAGGAACTGGCCGCCCACCGGGTTGCCCTGCCACGTGGGTTGCACGGGGGTGATGGCGGCGCCGTAGCCGTTGTACGGAGGCTGGACGGGCGCGGCGGGCCAGGGGGCGGTGCCCAGCAGCGCCTGGCTCTGCGGGCTCACGCCTCGGAACGCGAAGCCACGAAGGCTTCGGCCGCCCAGGTAGTAGCGCTCGAAGACCGGGGCGCTGTCGCTGAAGATGTAGCCCAGGTTGGAGTTCATGCGCAGCGTGGTCTTGCGCCCCAGGAAGTCCTCGTCCAGCGTGAGGAACGTGGTGTAGCCGGCGCGGACCGTGGGGAAGCTGTAGTCCCCCATGTACTGGCTGGCGCCCAGGTCGATGATGCTTCCCGAGCCGGGGCGCTCGCGATTGTCCACGGTGTTTCGCTGCACGCCCGCGGCCACCACCGAGAAGAGGTTGGGGCCCGCCTGGTTGTAGACCTCCACAGGCGTGTAGGTCTGGAAGTCGGTGAGACTCACGGAGTCCACGCGCACGTTGGAGTTGAACGTCCAGAAGTCGCCGATCCTTCGGCCGATGCCCAGCTGTCCGTTCCACCGCTCCTCGTTGTAGTACGGGTAGATGCGGTTGCGGTAGAAGGCGCTGGCGTTGCCCGACCAGTCGGTCTCGAACAGGTGCGGGTCGCCGAACGAGATCGAGTAGGTGCTGACCTCGATGCCGGGCTGGATGCTCAGGTTGAAGGTCTGCCCGGCGCCGCGGAAGGCGCGTCCGCCGGTGAGCTCGCCCACGCTGGCCGGCGGGTCGGCGGCGTCGAAGTTGTACTGGTTCAGCGAGATCTCGCCGCCGAAGCCGTTGTCGGTGCCGACCGCCACGCCGAAGTTCAGGCTGCCGGTGTTCTTCTCCTTCACCTCCACCAGCACGTCGCGGACGCCGGGGTTGTCCGGGTCGGCCGGCAGCGGGGTGACGCGCGGATCGTTGAACAGGTTGCTGGCCTTCAGGCGCTTCTCCGTGTTCTCGATCTCGTTGCCGTCCATCGGACGGCCCGGCTGGAAGCGCACCAGACGCCGGATCACCTTGTCGCGCGTGATGAAGTTGCCCTGGATCTTCACGATGCCCGTCTCGAACGCCGTGCCTTCGCGCACGGTGATCAGCATGTCCACGTCCGGTTCCTCGCCGGCGCGCACGTAGGTGGTGTCCACGCGGCAGTCGACGAAGCCCATCGCCAGGTAGGCGCTCCGGATGGACTTCACGCTCTCCTCGATGCGGTTCTTCATGTAGGCGTCGCCGGGGCGCAGGGTCATCAGCCCGCGAAGCTGCTCGGGCGTGAACACCTGCAGGCGCCCGCCGTTGTCGGCGGATTCCACGCGCACGCTTCGCAGCCGGTATTGGCGGCCCTCGGTGACCACGAAGACCACCTTGGCCTCCTTCTGGTCGTTGCTGAGTTCCACCCGCCGGTCCACGCGCACGTCCACGTAGCCGCGGTCCTTGTAGTAGGAGACCAGCGTGGCCACGTCGTCGATCAGGACCTCCTCGTCCAGATTGCCCTTGCGGAACAGGAAGATCCACGGCGTGGTCTTGATCTGCGCGGACAGCTGCTTGGCCGGGAACGCGCGGTTGCCCGTGAACTCGATCTCGCGGATGCGGACGCGCGGTCCCTCCACGATGCGGAAGATCAGGATGCCCTGATCCTTCAGCTTGCTCTCGTCCACCGTCACCTCGACCAGGTAGTGACCCTTGCTCTTGTAGAGCTCCTTGATCTTGAAGACGCTCTGCTGAAGCAGGAAGTCGTCGCGAGGGCCGCCGGTGTAGAGCGGGATCACGGCGCGCAGCTCCTGGTCGCTCAGCGCCTTGTTGCCCACGGTCTGGATGGCCTCCACGATCGCCTGTTCGGCCAGGTTGTAGCTCACCTCCACGGTGCCGTCGGGCGCCAGGCGTGCGTCGGCGCCCACCGTTGCGAAGTGGCCCAGTCGGTAGAGGTTGGCCACGTCGTTGCGCACCGCGCGTGCGTCGTAGGGCTCGCCCACCGCCACGCGAAGGTTGTTTCGGACCTCCTGCTCGCCCACGCGGCCCAGTCCGTTGACGATCACCTTGCTGACTGGTCGGTCGGCAAGCGCCGCGTCCTCGAGTCGATCGGTCTGAGCCAGGGCCGGCCTCGCGGCAAGGCACAGCACCAGCGCCAGCCAGAGCCCCACCCATCGCAGCAGGGGGACGCCCGGCGGGCGCCGGCCCGTTCGGAAGGGTGAGTCGGCGGGACCTTGCATGCGGGCCGCGCGAGGATAGCCGTGGCCGAAACGAGCCGCCACGCGGCGGGCCTGCTAGCCTGAAGGCTTCATGCGACTCGACGAACTGGCCCGGATCATCGGCGCCACGCTTCACGGCGACGGCGCGCGCGAGGTCACGGCCTGCGCGCCGGTGGACCGCGCGCGGGAGGGGCAGGTGAGCTTCGTCGCCAACGCCAAGTACATCGACCATCTGCTCCGGACGCAGGCGAGCGCCGTGATCGTGGCGCCGGGTCTGGCCGTGCGCGAGGGCGTGGCGCGCCTGGAGGCCGCCGACCCTTACTTCGCGTTCCGCCAGGCCATGGTGGCGCTTCACGGGTTCCGGGTGCACCCGCCGCCGGCGGACGCCCCGGAAGGCCGGACATGGCGCTCCCCGCAGGCTGTGGTGCACGCCACCGCCACCGCGGGGGAGGGCTGCAAACTGCACGCGAGCTGCGTGGTGGAGCGTGGGGCCCGTCTGGGTGCGCGCTGCGTGCTGTACCCGGGCGCCTACGTGGGCGAGCACGCCGAGCTGGGCGACGACTGCGTGCTCTTCCCGGGCGCCACCGTCTACGACCGCTGCCGCCTGGGCAGCCGCGTCACCCTTCATGCACACGCCGTGATCGGCAGCGACGGCTTCGGCTACGCCACCCACAAGGGCCACCACGAGAAGATCCCGCAGGCGGGCATCGTGGTGCTGGAGGACGACGTGGAGATCGGCGGCGGCTGCGTGATCGAGCGTGCCGCGATGGAGGAGACGCGCATCGGCGCCGGCACCAAGTTCGCCGACCTCATCTCCATCGGCCACGGCACGCGCATCGGCAGGCACTGCCTGCTGGTGAGCCTGGTGGGCGTCAGCGGCAGCGTGGAGATGGGCGACTACGTGGTGCTGGGCGGCCAGGCCGGCGTCACCGGGCACCTCAAGATCGGCAGCAACGTGCAGGCCTCGGGCAAGGCCGCCATCGTCACGGACCTTCCGGACGGCGCGCGCGTGGGCGGCATCCCCGCCATCGAACTGGACGCCGCCAAGCGCAACGCGCTGGCGGGCCGCGACCTCTACGGCATGTTCCGCCGACTGAAGCAGCTGGAGCGCGAGGTGGAACGCCTGCGCAAGCAGCTCAACCCCACGGACACCCCCTCGGAGACCCCATGACCACCGCCACCCTGCACAAGACCGTCTTCCATGGCCTGCACCTCGAGCATGGCGCCCGAATGACCGACTTCGCGGGCTGGGAGATGCCGCTCACCTACGGCAGCATCCTGGACGAGCACCGCTGGTGCCGCAGTGCGGCCGGCTTCTTCGACGTGAGCCACATGGGCCGCCTGCACTTCAGCGGTCGCCACGCGCGTCGCTTCCTGGACAAGGTGTGCACGCGAGGCATCCTGGGCATGCAGCGCGGCATGGTGCGCTACTCGCTGGTGTGCAACGAGCAGGGCGGCTGCCACGACGACGTGCTGGTGTACTGCCTGGAGGAGGACGAGTACCTCATGGTGTGCAACGCCAGCAACCGCGCGAAGCTGGTGAAGCACTTCGAGGCGCAGAAGGCCGACCTGGCCTTCAAGATGGAGGACCGCACGGAGAGCACCGCCATGGTGGCGCTCCAGGGCCCCAAGGCCATGGACCTGATCGGCCAGTTCAGCAAGGAGATCCCCACGCTGAAGCGCTACCGCTTCACGGAGAAGAGCCTGCTGGTGGTCAAGCTGCTGGTGAGCCGCACCGGCTACACCGGCGAGGACGGCGTGGAGATCATCCTGGGCTCCAGCATGGCCAAGCTGGCCATGGGCATGTTCCTGAAGGACATGGGCAAGGCCGACGGCGTGGTGAAGCCCTGCGGCCTGGGCGCGCGCGACTCGCTGCGTCTGGAGGCGGGCATGCCGCTCTACGGCCACGAGATCAGCGAGACCATCGATCCGCTCACGGCGGGACTCGACTTCGCGGTGAAGCTGGACAAGGGCGCCGGCGACGAGCGCGAGGGCCGCTTCATCGGCCAGGACGCGCTGCAGGCGATCGCCGCGGCGGGCGGACCCAGGCGCAAGCTGGTGGGCCTGCTGGTGGACGGTCGTCGCAGCCCACGACAGGGCATGAAGGTGATGGAGGGCGACCGTGTGGTGGGTGAGGTGACCAGCGGCTGCCTGAGTCCCACGTTGGATCGGCCCATCGCCATGGCGATCGTGGAGCGGGGCGTGGCGGAGTCCAAGCCGACGCTCGGGGTGGACCTGGGCCGCGAGCGCGCGGGCGCCGCGATCTCGGCCATGCCGTTCATCAAGACCGTGCGCTGACGCCGCACACGGACCGCTCATGGCCGCACGTGATCCGCTCCGCCTTCGGCGGCGCGCGGAGGCGGTTCAGTCGTTGGTGGGTCGCTTGCGCCCGCTTCCGGGCGGACGGCCGCGGCGCTTCGCGGGAGGCGGCGGCGCTTCGCCGGCCTCGCGGATCCACTGGCTGGGCCGGTCGTCCATGAGGCGGGCGTGCAGCTTCTTGAGCGCGTCCTCAGCGATCTGGCGCACGCGCTCGCGGGTCAGCCCCACGGTCTCGCCGATCTGCTTCAGCGTGAGGGGCTCCTGGCCTTCCAGGCCGAAGCGCAGGCGAAGCACGCGGGCGTCGCGCTGATCGATGGAATCGAGCAGCTTCAGGATGAAGCCCAGATCCTCGCGCTCGGTGACCTTGCGTTCCGGCTGCGGCGTGCGGTGGTCCTCGAAGAGGTCGCTGAAGTCCACGCTCTCCCCGTCGTCCTTGGTGGGCGCCTGGGTGGGCGTGTTGCGGGCCTTCACGGCGCGCTTGACGATCTCCAGCTTCTTGGGCGGGATGCCCATGAGCTGGCTCAGCTCCTGCAGGCTGGGCTGGCGCCCGTGCTCGTCCTCGAAGCGGCGCTGCATCTGCTTGTAGCGCGCGATGAGCTCCACCATGTACGCGGGGATGTGGATCGGCTGCACCGCGTTGATCAGCGTGCGCTTGATGGCCTGCTTGATCCACCAGCTGGCGTAGGTGCTGAAGCGGGCGCCCTGCGCCGGATCGAAGCCCTCGACGGCGCGGATGAGGCCGATGTTGCCCTCCTCCACCAGGTCCGCCAGCGCCAGTCCACGGTGCGCGTAGTTCTTGCTGATGGCGATGACCAGGCGGAGGTTCGCCTTGATCATGTGCTCCTTCGCGTCCGGATCGCCGTCGTTGATGATCTTCCAGCCGAGCGTCTTCTCCTCCTCGGGGGTGAGGAGGGGGACCTCGTTGATCTGCCTCATGTACAGGTGCAGATCGGATTGTGTGCTGGGTCGGGGCATGAAACGGAAGTCCCGTGGGCGGGACATCGTAGATCGGCGGGCCGGGGGAGTGCCAGCACCCCTTCGCGCGTTTTTTGGACAGTTTGCGAAGTAGCATCCGGAGGCGGCCTTCCCATGAACGACCTCTCCCAGACCCTGCAGGATTGGCCTTGGCGACCCGGAAGGCTGGATGTGCGGCGTCTCCAGGCCGCCGACGGCCGTTTCCTGCTGCAGGTCCGGGTGGAACTGGGTGTCCTCCAGATGGAGGCGGACGGGCGGCCTGACGGCATGGGCTTCCGGGGTGCCTCGGGCGCCCTGGAGCACTTCCGAGGCACGGACGCGCGGCTGGAGTCGGACGACGTGGCCGCGCTGGCCACGGAGATCGGCCACCGCCGGCAGCGGGCGCTGGCCTGCGCCACGCTGGAGGACTGGGTGCGGGTGCGCCGCGACGCGCTGGACAACCTGGAGTCGCTGGACCTCATCGTGACGCGCGCGGCGCATCCGGCGGACCGGGTCCGGTTCGAGCCGTGGCGACCACACGAGATCTCCATGCGCTCGCGAGCGGAGGCGGCCATCGCGCTGGCGGCCGGACGTCGCGACCTGGCGCACGCGGCGCTGGAGGCGGGCCTGCGCGCTGTGCGTGAGGTGTGTCGACAGCTGGGAGCCCCTGATCGCGGGGAGGCCGGACCGGAAGTCACGCTGCTTCGGACGCTGCTGGACGCGCTCACGCTGAAGCTGCCGGGCAGCCAGCGGCTGGAGCTGGAGGCGCGGCTGCAGCGGGCGGTGCTGGCGGAGAACTACGAGCTGGCGGCCATCCTCCGGGACGAACTGCGCCAGATGGGCGGCGCTCCATGATCGTGCTCGAGTACGCGGGCGCGGCGGTGTTCGCGCTGGTGGGGCTGGCCGCGGTGGCGCTGACGCCTGTCGGGGTGCCCGGGGCCTGGATGCTGATCGGCATCGCGGCCAGCGTGGACGTGGCCTCCATGCTGTTCGGCGGCGCCGATCGCGTGCTCCCGTTCGGGTGGACGCCCATGCTGGTGGCGGTGGCCGCTGCCGTGGTGGGCGAGGTGCTGGAGTTTGTCGCATCCGCCATGGGCGCCAAGGCCGGTGGGGCCAGTCGTTCCGGCATGGTGGGCAGTCTGGTGGGAGGATTCGTCGGAGTGATCGCCGGAACGATCCTCATTCCCGTACCACTCGCCGGCTCGCTGGTGGGAGCGCTGCTGGGCGTGGTGGGCGGCGCCGTGGTGGGCGAGATGGCGTTCCACGGGCGACAGGCGGGCCAGGCCGTGCGGCCTGCGGCGGGTGCGGCGCTGGGTCGCTTGCTGGGCTCGGTGGCCAAGCTGCCCTGCTCGATGGTGGCGTGGGGCGTGCTGGTCTACGACGCGTTCACGTGATCGATGCTGCCGCGCGGCGAAGCCGGCCGTCCTCCAGATGGAAGGCTCGCGCCAGGATGCGCGGGGTGGCCATCCACAGCAGACCGTCCTTGTTGAAATGCCACCCGGCGTGCACCGGCGTCACGGTCCCGCGGCCGCCGTCCAGTTCGCGCGCGTCCTGCAGCCGAAGGTAGACGCCGCGGTGGGGAGGAAGCCGCTCGACCTGCATCCATGCCCCGGGTTCCAGCTCCAGTGGATCCAGTGGACATCGCCAGGTGGGAACCTGCCGTGCCTCGTCGGACACCGGTCCCTCGGCCAGCAGCAGATCGTGGTGCGCCCAGCCGTCCGGCACGGCGTGCCGGAGGATCGCCATGGGATGGGCGCCTAGCGGGCGTGGGCAATGGTCCACGCCGAACCCTATCATCCGCGCCCATGCCGCGACATGCTCGAACCCCGCAGGTGCTCCGCGCCGCGCTCCTCCTCGCCGTCACGTTGCTGGCCGCCTGCAAGGGGCCGCCGCCCACCGACAGCACGGTGCAGCGCGCCGACGAACTTCTCAAGTACGACCGCTGTCAGGAGGCCGCCGACGCCATCAAGCCCGTGGTGGAAGCCAATCCCGGCAGCTGGGGTGCGCAGTACGCCTACGGTCGCGCCATGGTCTGTCTGGGTGACCTGAAGGAAGGCCGTCACGCGCTCGAGATCGCCGTGGCGCGCAAGCCCAACGATCTGGACGTAGTGTTCGCGCTGGCGGACTGCATGGAACGTCAGAAGGACATTCCGCAGATCTACCTGCTCCTTCGCAACACCGGCGCCGAACTGCGCAGCCCCGAGGCCTACTGCCGCATGGCCACCATCGCCGAGAAGGCCAACGACCTGGACGTGGAGAAGCAGGCGCTGGATTCGGCCATCGAGTTCGACCAGGGCTTCGACATCGCCAAGAGCACCGAGCCGTACTACCGCATGGCCATGCTCCAGGCCAAGCTGGGAAACCAGGACGAGGCGCTGCGTCGCCTGCGGCAGGCCTACGGGATCAACCCTGAGGATCCTCGCGTGCGGGCGGAGCTGGAGAAGCGCGGCCAGGTGCTGGGACCCACGCTGGGGCTGCCGCGCGGCAGCTGACCGGGCCGTGGCCGCACCCAGCGCGCCCCGTGGCGGAGCCGAACGCTCGGACGAGCTGCTGTCCCGGCTGGCGGCCATGGGCGACCTGCAGCGCTGGCGCGTGCTGGGTCTGCTGGAACGCGAGGAACTGGGCGTGGGCGAGGTGGCTCGCGCGCTGCAGCTTCCGCAGAGCACGGCCAGTCGGCACCTGAAGTCGTTGCTGCAGGGGGGCTGGGTGGCCCGGCGGAGCGAAGGCCCCAGCGGCCTCTATCGCCTGGCGGGTCCGGCCATGCCCGAGGAGGCGCGTGCACTCTGGGAGCTGGCGCGTCCGGCGCTGGAGCGGCATCCGGAGGCCGCGCAGGACCGCGCGCGTCTGGCCAGCGTGCTCTCCCATCGCCGGGTGGACAGTCGAGCGTTCTTCGGGCGCGTGGGCGGCGACTGGAGCGAGATGCGGCGCGAGCTGTTCGGCGACCGCGTCACCTGGATGGCCATGCTGGACCTGCTGGACCCTGCCTGGACCGTGGTGGATCTGGGCTGCGGCACCGGCGAGGCGGCCGAGCTGCTGGCCCCGTGCGTGGCGCGCGTGATCGCCGTGGACCGCGAGCGCTCCATGCTGGACGCCGCCCGCAAGCGGCTGTCCGAGCGGCGCAACGTGGAGTTCCGCCAGGGCGCACTGGAGTCGCTGCCGCTCAAGGACGGCGAGGCCGACGTGGCGGTCATGATGCTGGTGCTGCACCATGTGCCGGATCCGGGCGCGGCGCTGGCCGAGGCGGTGCGCAGCGTGCGTTCCAAAGGCTTCGTGCTGGTGGTGGATCTGGTGCCGCACGACCGCCGCGCCTACGCGGCCAGCATGGGACACCTGCACATGGGCTTCGGGGAACCGGCACTGCGCGAGATGGCCAAGGCCGCAGGCGCGGAACTGGTGCGGCACCGCGTGCTGCCGCCGGAGCCGCGGACGTCGGGGCCGGGACTCTTCTCCGCGCTGTTCCGGACCGCTTCGCCTGCGGCTCGCCGGCGCTAGGGCTTGGTCTTCGCCGCGGCCGCCGCGGCGGCGTCCAGCTTGGCCAGGATCGCGGCTGGATCCTTCTCCGCGGTCGCCTTGCATCCGGCGCAGCAGAATCGCACCAGCCGCCCGGCCAGCAGCGTGTCCACCGGTTCCGCAGGCAGCTCACGCCCGCTGATGGGACAGGTCTTCAAGGGGTAGGAGGGCGCCTGCGCCGTCGCCACCGCCGCCTGCAGCTTGGCCAGGTACGCGGCGGGGTTGCGCCGGACCTTGCGCTCGCATTGCGCGCAGCAGAGGCGCACCAGCTGATTGCCCACCACCACCTGCTTCACGTCCTTGGCGTCCGGCGAGCCGGGAGCGGCCAGCGCCTCGTCGGGCATCACGATGCAGTGGATGGGCGGATAGGACGCCAGCTCCTTGGCCATGATGGCTTCGTCGGCCTGCGTGAGGTACTTGGCGCGGTTGGCCTCGAAGGTCGTCACGCACTTCTCGCAGCAGAAGCGCACCTCGCGGCCGTTCACGGACGGATCCTTCGGGTCCTCCAGCACCTTCACCACGGGCTTGTCGCCCAGCGGCTCACCGCTCACCACGCAGGTTGGCAGGGGCCACGCGTAGCCCACGCGCGCCGGGGGTGCGGGGGGGTCTCCCGCAGCGATCAGGAGGGCGAGGAGGGAGAGGGACGCCAAGGCGGGGACCTTCATGGGGGCAAGCCTATGCCAGCGGGTCCCGCTGCGACGGGTGGTCGTCCGGGCTCAGCCCGTCACCGTCGCGGGCGTTCCGCCGGACGTCGTCCCGGGATCGGCCGGGGACTTGGGCGTCGTGCGGAAATCCTTGATCAGCGAGGCCTGCTTCTTCTTCGGCAGCGCCATGAACTGGTTGGCGTCGGCGAGGCTGGCGAAGCCGTAGATGGTTCCCTCGTACTTCACGGTCACCGCGTCACCGTCCAGGACGCGACCCGTCAACGGGCACGTCTGGTTGGTGATGCCTTGGGCAGCCAGCACCTGCGGGCCGGCCAGCTTGGCGCGCTTCTTCACGGGCATCGACGCGAACTGGTTGGCCGCCGCTCGGTCGAAGCACACCACCTCGTACATGCCGTAGTAGGCCACCGCGCCCTCGCCGGAGACGGTCTTGCCCGTCACGGGACACGTGGGTGCCGGAAGGGCGGACGGCTTGGGTGTCGGCGTGGGGGGCACGCTGCAGGCGGAGAGCAGAAGCACAAGGGTGAGGCTGGTCCAGGTCCGGCGCATGGGTTCTCCGTGGAATCGGAAGCTGCAGGAAAAGCGAAAGGT
This sequence comes from uncultured Bifidobacterium sp., assembly GCA_964552505.1. GTDB lineage: Bacteria > Planctomycetota > Phycisphaerae > Phycisphaerales > SM1A02 > SYAC01. The sequence goes on from CAZKHO010000052.1 coordinate 14,008, forward strand.
GGCCGCTCGGCAACGGCCGGCGGCCACCTTCACGCATTCTGAACCTGAGAGCGGGTGGCGTGGCCGCGCTCAGTTGCCGTCCTTCACCTCGTACTCGGCGTCGATCACGTCGTCCTTGCCGCCGGACTTGGCGCCGCCGTCCGGTTGCGCGCCGGGGGCCTTGGACGTGGCCTCGTACACGGCCTTGCCCAGCTCGGCCGAGGCGTCGTTGAGGGTCTTCAGGGCGGCGTTGATGGCCGCCTTGTCCTCGCCCTTGAGGACCGTCTCCAGGTTGGAGAGCGCTCCCTCGATCTTGCCGCGCGCCTCCGCGCTGACCTTGCCGCCGTGCTCCTCCAGGGCCTTGCGAGTGGCGTAGGCCGCCGATTCGCCCTGATTGCGCAGGTCCACCATCTCACGACGCACCTTGTCGGCCGCCGCGTTCTGCTCCGCCTCCTTGCGCATGCGCTCCACCTCGTCCTTGCTCAGGCCGCTCGAGCCGGTGATGCGGATCTCCTGCTTCTTGCCCGTGGCCTTCTCGGTGGCGGTCACGTTGAGGATGCCGTTGGCGTCGATGGCGAACTCCACCTCGATCTGTGGCAGGCCGCGCGGGGCCGGAGCGATGCCGCTCAGGTCGAATCGGCCAAGGCTTCGGTTGTCGCCGGCGAACTCACGCTCGCCCTGCAGCACGTGGATGGTCACGCTGGTCTGGTTGTCCGCCGCCGTGGAGAAGGTCTCCTTCTTGCTGGTGGGGATGGTTGTGTTCTTCTCGATGAGCTTGGTCATCACGCCGCCCAGCGTCTCCACGCCCAGCGAGAGCGGGGTCACGTCCAGCAGCAGCACGTCCTTGACGTCGCCCTGCAGCACCGCGCCCTGGATGGCGGCACCCACGGCCACCACCTCGTCCGGGTTGATGCTCTTGTCCAGCTCCTGGGTCTGGAAGATGTCCTTGGCCAGCTGCTGCACCTTGGGGATGCGGATGGAGCCGCCCACCAGCACCACTTCCTGCACGTCCTTCGGGTTCAACTTCGCGTCGCGCAAGGCCTGCTCGCACGGGCCGCGCAGGCGGTCGAACAGGTCCTTGCAGAGGTCCTCGAAGCGCGAGCGGGTCACCGTGACCTGCAGGTGCTTGGGGCCGTTCTGGTCGGCGGTGATGAAAGGCAGGTTCACCGCGGTCTCCATCTGCGTGGAGAGCTCGATCTTGGCCTTCTCCGCCGCCTCCTTCAGGCGCTGCAGCGCCATGGCGTCCTTGCGGACGTCGATGCCTTCCTTCTTCCGGAACTCGTCGGCGATGAAGTCGATGAGACGCTGGTCGAAGTCGTCGCCGCCCAGGTGGCCGTCGCCGTTGGTGCTGAGCACCT
>CAZKHO010000053.1:0-15136 GCA_964552505.1 uncultured Bifidobacterium sp.
ACTTCCTGGCCATCCCCGAGGCCTACTACGAGACCGTCTGGAAGCGCGTGGACGCCATGCTCACCAGCCACGGCCACCACGCCGTGAAGGAGGACCACCAGCGCGTGCGCGACCTGGGCATCCTGGTGGACGCCGACGACGAGGGCTACCTGCTGCAGCTCTTCACCAAGCCGCTGCAGGACCGACCCACCCTGTTCTTCGAGATCATCTGCCGGCGCGGCAGCCAGAGCTTCGGCAAGGGCAACTTCAAGGCCCTTTTCGAGGCGCTGGAGCTGGAGCAGGAGAAGCGCGGCAACCTGTGAGACGCGGGTCCCCCAGCGAATCCGCCCGGGCGACGTCATGACGTCGCCACGCGCGGTCCTGATCTCGGCGCTGCGTCTGCAGGGGGACGTGATCCTGTCCACGCCTCTGATCGACATGGTGCGGTCGGAGCATCCGGACTGCGCAATCGACTTCCTGGTCCCCAAGGGCATGGGATCCGTCCTGCGGGCCGATCCCCGGCTGCGTCGCGTGATCGAGCAGGACCGCGGATCTCCGGCGTATCTCGGTCGCATCGCGCTCCGCTACGACTGGGCGTTCTCCACAAACGGCTCCGACCGATCGATCCTGGCGCTGCTGCTGGCCGGACGAAGGCGCCGCATCGCGCTGACCGACGGAAGCACCGCCGTGCGCCACTGGTGGCGCCACGCCGCGCTCACGCATGCGGTTCCCATCGCGCGCGGCAAGCCGGTGGTGACCAACGCCGTCGCCCTTGCACGGGCCGCGGGACTCAACCCCACGCGATGTCGCGTGCAGCTGCATGACGCGCCCGAAGACACCCAGGTCGTCGCGGCCTTCCTGGCCGCGCATCGCCTCGAACCCGGACGTTTCGTCGTCATGCACATGCTCTCCCGACAGCCGTTCAAGGAGTGGGCGGCGGAGCGTCTTGCCGCGGCGAGCGACGCGCTGCACGACCGTCACGGGCTGCGGACCGTCTGGACGGGATCTCCAAGCGCCACCGATCGCGCCAAGCTGCTGGCCGCACGCCAGGCGGCGCGGCACCAGCCCACGATCTCCGCCGGCGACCTCTCTCTGTCCTCCATGCATGCGTTGCTGCGACTCGCACGGCTCTACGTGGGCGTGGACACCGCGATCACGCACATCGCGGCCGCCGCCGGCGTTCCCATGGTGGCGCTCTACGGTCCCACGCCGACGTACTACTGGGCACCCTGGAGCAACGACTGGCCGATCGACCATGCCTTCCCCGCCGAGCCAGGCAGTTTCCGCGACGGTCCCATCAGCGTGATCCAGGATGCGGACACCTTCCGTCAGGAGCATCGCTTCGGGCAGATGCGAATGGACCTCCCATCCCGTGGAATGGCCGCGATCACCGTGGAACAGGTGATGGCGGAGGTCCATCACCTGCTGTCCCGCCCCTCCGTACACTCGCCCGCGTGATCGCCCACAAGTTCGGCGGCAGCAGCGTGGCGGACGCCGAGCGGATCGGCCGAGTGGTGGACATCCTCCTCTCCCGTCCGGAGGTGCAGGTGGTGGCCATCTCCGCCATGCGCGGCGTGACCGACGCGCTCATCACGCTTGCCCGCCAGGCCGCGGCGCGTGACGCGGCATGGCCGCAGGCGCTGGAGACGCTGGCCCAACGCCACCGGGACACCGCCACCGCCCTGCTGGGCGCGTGCGCGCAACCCATGCTGGAACGGCTGGAGACGGAGTTCGCCAGCCTGCGTGAACTCCTGCAGGCGCAGACCCGCGTGGGCGCGCTCTCCAACGACCTGCTGGACCTGGTGAGCGGCCTGGGCGAGGTGTGGTCCTCCCAGATGGTGGACGCCGCGCTCCGAGCGCGCGGACAGCCCAGCCGATGGCTGGACGCCCGCGAGGTGCTGGTGGTGGAGAAGACCGACCTTGGCGCCATGGTGCGGTGGGACGCGTCCGCGGAACTGCTGCGCACGCGCTTCGGCGAGCCTGGGCCCCGGACCGTGGTCACCGGCTTCGTGGCGCGCACCCCCGAGGGCCGCATCACCACGCTGGGCCGAAACGGCAGCGACTACTCCGGCGCCATCTTCGCCGCGCTCTTCGGCGCCACGGAGCTGCACGTCTGGAGCGACGTGGACGGCGTGTACTCCGCGGACCCGCGACTGGTGCCGGAGGCCGTGCTGATCGACCGCCTGAGCTACGCCGAGGCGTGCGAGCTGGCGTACTTCGGGGCCAGCGTGATCCATCCGCAGACCATGGGGCCGGCCTTCGACCGCGGCATCCCCATCATCGCTCGAAGCACCTTCAACCCCTCCCATCCCGGCACGCGCATCAGCGCGGAGCCCGGCGTGCTGCAGCCCGTGAAGGGCGTCACCACCTTCAAGGGACTGGCCCTCCTCAACCTGGAGGGCAACGGCATGATCGGCGTGCCCGGCACCGCGGCGCGCGCGTTCGACGCGCTCCATCGCGCCGGGGTGTCGGTAGTGATGATCAGTCAGGGAAGTTCCGAACACTCCATCTGCTGCACCATCCGCGAAGGCGACGCCGCACGTGCCGAAGCCGCCGTGCGCGAAGCCTTCGCCCGCGAGCTGGCGGCACACCAGGTCTCCGACGTGACCGTGACCCCGGGCGTGGCCGCCATCGCCGTGGTGGGCGACGGCATGGCCGGCAAGCCGGGCGTGTCGGCGCAGCTGTTCGACGCGCTGGGCCGCGCCGGCGTCAACGTGCGGATGATCGCGCAGGGCGCCTCCGAACGGAACATCTCCGTGGCGGTGGACGCCGCGCACGCCGCCAGGGCGCTTCGGGCGGTGCACGCGGGCTTCTACCTGGGCGCGCTCACCGTGTCGGTGGGCGTGATCGGACCGGGCAACGTGGGCGGCGCGTTCCTGCGGCAGCTGGAGGGCTCTCGCGAGCGGCTTCGGGCGGAGAGCCGCCTGGATCTGCGCGTGCGGGCCGTGGCCGGCAGCCGACGCATGGCGCTGGGCGATCCCGCGCTGCCGCTGTCGGATCCGCGCGGGATCCTGGACCGCGACCTGGACCTGGACGCCTTCGCCGCCCATGTGCAGGCCGAGCACCTTCCGCACGCGCTCATCGTGGACTGCAGCGCCAGCGACGCGGTGGCCGAGCGGTACGCCGGATGGCTGGCCCGCGGCATCCACGTGGTCACCCCCAACAAGAGCGCGGGATCCGGTCCGTTGGCCCGCTACGACGCCATCAAGGCGGCGCGCGGTCGCTTCCGCTACGAGGCCACCGTGGGCGCCGGCCTTCCCATCATCACCACCATCCGGGACCTGATCGACACCGGCGACCGGGTGCGGAGCGTGGAAGGCATCTTCTCGGGGACGCTGGCCTACCTCTTCAACCGCTTCGACGGCTCCGTCCCCTTCAGCCGGCTGGTGCTGGAGGCGCGCGACCTGGGCTACACCGAGCCCGACCCCCGCGACGACCTCTCGGGACTGGACGTGGCGCGCAAGCTGGTGATCCTGGCCCGCGAACGCGGACTTCGAAGGACGCTGCAGGACGTGCAGCTGGAGTCGCTGGTGCCCGCGTCGCTGCGCCAGCTTCCGCTGGACGCCTTCCTGCAGCGCGTGGACCAGATGGACGCGCCCATGGCGGCGCGTCTGGAACGCGCCCGTGGCGGCGGCAAGGTGCTCCGCTACGTGGCCTCGGTGGACGAAGAGGGCCGGGCGCGGGTGGGCCTGGTGGAGCTGGACGCCGGCCATGCCTTCGCGCACATCCAGCTCACCGACAACGTGGTGCAGTTCACCACCGACCGCTACAGCCGAAACCCGCTGGTGGTGCAGGGCCCGGGTGCGGGCCCCGAGGTGACCGCCGCGGGCGTCTTCGCCGACGTGCTGCGCGTGGCTTCCGCGCTGGGAGCGCACCTGTGACGCAGGCCACCGCCATGGCGCCCCCCAGCGTGGGAAACGCGGCTGTGGGCTTCGACATGCTGGGCCATGCGTTGGAAGGCGAAGGCGACCGCGTCACGCTCCGCCTGCACGATCTGGGCTCGGTGCGCGTGGTGGCCATCCGTGGCGTGGAGACGCGCCTGCCGGAAGATCCGGCCGCCAACACCGCCGGGCGCGCGTTGCTGGCGCTGCTGCCGCTGTTTCCGGCGGGCACCGGCTTCGAGGTGGAGATCCACAAGGGCATCGCGCTGGGCTCGGGCATGGGCGGCTCCGCGGCCAGCGCCGTGGCGGCCGTGGTGGCGGCCAACGCCCTGGCCGGGGGCCGCATCCCGCTGGAGACGCTCTACCACGCGGCACGCCACGGCGAGAGCGCGGCCACGGGCAGCGCGCACGGCGACAACGTGGCGCCTTCGCTGCTGGGTGGCCTGGTGATCGCGCCGCATCATGGCGCGCCGGTGCGGGTGCCGGTTCCTTCGTGGCTGCACGCCGCCGTGGTCCGACCGCACTTCCCGCTGGAGACGCGCCGGAGCCGGGCGGTGCTGCAGGCGCCGTACGCCCTGTCCGACTTCGTCCCGCAGGCGGAGGCGCTGGCGCTCACGCTGGCCGGCTGCCACGCCGGCGACGCCTCGCTCCTCCGACGCGGACTTCGCGACGTGCTGGTGGAACCGCGGCGCGCGCCGCTCATCCCGGGCTTCGAGGCCGTGAAGGCGGCCGCGCTGGAGTGCGGCGCGCTGGGCGCCAGCATCTCAGGCGGAGGTCCCAGCGTGTTCGGCTGGTTCGAGTCGCGGCAGGCGGCGCACCGTGCGGCCACGGCCATGCAGGACGCGTTCCGCCGTGCCGGTCACGACAGCGACGCGCGGATCAGCGTGGTGGACGCGCCCGGAGCCCGGGTGCTGCCATGATCGTGCACAGCACGCGCGGCGCGGCCAGCGCGCCCATCTCGCAGGCCATCGCGCAGGGGCTCGCTCCCGACGGAGGCCTGTACATGCCGCCGCAGCTGGCGCCGCGCAGCCAGGGTTGGCCGGAGACGCTTCCCGCATGCGCAGCGGCACTGATCCGCCCGCTCTTCGAGAACGATCCGCTGCAGGCGCAGATCGACGCGATCGTGACGGAGTCGTTCACCTTCCCGGCGCCCGTGCGTTGGCTGGACGAGCGCACGGCGTTGCTGGAACTGTTCCACGGCCCCACCGCCGCGTTCAAGGACTTCGGCGCGCGCTTCCTGGCCGCCACGCTGGCGCGGCTCCATCCCTCGGACGGCTCGGCCACCGTGCTGGTGGCCACCTCAGGCGACACCGGTGCCGCGGTGGCGGCCGCGTTCCACGGTCGTCCCGGATTCCGCGTGGTCATCCTCTATCCGGACGGCCGGGTCTCGCCGCGGCAGGCGCATCAGCTGGGCGCCTTCGGCGACAACGTGCAGGCCTTTCGCGTGGACGGCACCTTCGACGACTGCCAGCGCATGGTGAAGTGGGCGCTGGCGGACCGGACGCTGGTGGAACGGCACAGGCTGACCAGCGCCAACAGCATCAGTCTGGGCAGGCTGATGCCGCAGATGGCCTACTACGCACATGCCGCGCTGGAGAGCACCCGGACGCGCCATGGCGTGCCCGGCTTCGTGGTGCCCACGGGCAACCTGGGCAACGCCTTCGCCTGCCTGCTCGCGCGCGAACGCGGACTTCCCATCGGACGCGTCACGCTGGCCACCAACGCCAACCGTGCGCTGGTGGCGCTGGCGGCCACCGGCCGCTACGAGCCGGCGGCCACCGTGGCCACGCTGGCCAACGCCATGGACGTGGGAGCGCCCAGCAACGCGGAGCGGCTGATGGCGCGGTTCCCGCAGGTCCGTCACGCGGTGGACGCGGACTGGGTGGACGACGAAGCCATCTCGCGCTGCATCGGCCGGGTCTTCCACGAGCACAGCGTGGCCATCTGCCCGCACACGGCCTGCGGCATGGAGGTGCTCCGTCGGCGGCGCGACCGGGGCGACACCGACACCTGGATCGTGGCCTCCACGGCGCACGCGGCCAAGTTTGACGCGGTGGTGGAGCCGGTCATCGGACGCCCGGTGCCGGTGCCTCCCGCGCTGGCCGAACTGCTGGCCCGCCCTGCGCATGCGGAACCGCTGCGCGCCCATCCGGCCGCGCTGGCGTCCGCGCTGGGTTGAACACCCGCCTCAGCGACCGTCGATGCGGTAGAGGCCGCGGGGATTCACCATGAAGTACGCGTCGTAGGGCTCGAGGGGCGGGAGCCGCATGTACGGCTTGCCCTGCTCGTCGTGCTCCATGAACATCATCCACCCCGGCGCGCTCCAGCGGTCGGAGGGCTTGCGTCGGATGCCTTCCTCGCGGACCTCGTTCACCAGGTGGTCGATCCACTTGAGCTGGACCGCCTTGTCGGCGAACTCGTCCCAGTCGCCGCTCTTCTTGGCGGAGTACATCCGGGCCTTGAACTCCTCCAGCGTGATCCCCATCTTCTTGGCGATGGGATCGGCCAGCCGACGCTCCCACTCCTGCATGGTCTTCACTTCCTGCTCGATGTCGGTCATGTTGCCGCTGGCGCTGCTGGACATCTGGTGGTGCAGGATGATGGCGTTGGGATAGGCGTAGCTGTGCGGCGCCAGCGTGGCGATGGTGGCCGCCATGCTGGCCGCGAAGCTCTTCACCACCACGTGCACCGGCGCGTCGCTGGTCTCGACGGCCTTCAGGATGCGGTAGCCCTGCATCACGCTGCCGCCCGGGGAATTGTTGATGACGATGAAGATCGGCTTGGTCCGATCCATGTTGTTGAAGTAGTCGATCCGGTCGCACACGTAGTCGGCGGTGCCGGAGACGATGGGACCGTCCATGGTGATCTTGCGATCGCTGATGGTGAGCACGCCGTCCTTGAACGGCTGGTCGGTGTAGGCCACCGGAGCGCTCACCAGGTCGCGCAGGCGATCGCTCTCGTCCCGGCCCTGAAGCTTGGCGGCGGCGGTCTTGGCCTCGATCTCGGCCCGGATCTGCTCGTCAGCCAGACGCGACTGCTCCGCCTTGCGCTTCTCCGCGGCCAGCGCGTTGTCGGACGCCAGCGCGTCCTGCTCACGCCGGACCGCCGCCAGCTTGGCTCTGTGCTGCGCGTCCAGCAGGTCCTGCTGCGAACGCAGGCGGTCGATCTCGGTCCGGTTGGCGGCCAGCTCGGCGTCCAGCTTGGCCTGCGCCAGCTGCTGCGCCTGCTTCAGACGATCCAGTTCGGCGGCGTTGGCGGCAAGATCCGCCTTCAGCTGGGCGTCCCGCAGCTGCTGGGCGCGCTGCAGCGCCTCCAGCTTGGCGCGGTCGGGCTCCGCGGCGCCGTCCTGCCGGGCGTTGGCCAGCGCCAGCTCCGCGTCCAGCTTGGCCTTCTGGGCCTTGAGATCGGCCAGCTGCGCCTGCAGCTGCTGCTCTCGCAGGTCCGCCTCCTGCCGAAGACGCTTGATCTCCTTCTCCAGCTTGACATGGACTTCGTCCGGCTTCTCGGCGGGCTTCTCCTCGTCGGCCGGGGCGGCGGCCAGGCAGAGGACCAGAGGCAGAGCGAGCAGGGCGAACGCAGGACGGCGGCACGAGTTCATGACATGGCTCCTTGGAAGGGTCCGATCCGGATGCGTCAAATGTAGCCCGGCCGGCCGTGGCCGGACACCCTCAGCCGCGCCGACGGAGCACCATGCCCAGTTCGTGGGCCCCGCCCGGGTGCGCCACCCGCGCGTACGGCGGCGGTGGCCACTCCCAGCGCGACTCTTCAAAGAGCATGCGCATGGCGTTGATGTCGCAGTGGTAGGCAGGCCCTTCGATGAGCCCCTCCTCCACGGCCCCCGGACGGACGCGCTGCATGAAGAGGGCCAGAAGCACTCCACCGGGACGCAGCCACGACGACAACGCGCTCTCGTACCGGCGCCACTGCGTGGGATGCAGCGCGCACAGGCAGGTCTGCTCGTACACCGCGTCGAACGGTCGCTCCGGCCGCCAGTGCAGCACGTCCGCCTGCACCACCTCCGCCTGCAGGCCTTCCGCCGTCAGGCGTTGCCGCGTCCGGGTGCAGGCGGCGTCCGTGCAGTCGATGGCGGTCACCTGGAACCCCCTTCGCGCCAAGGCGGCCACGTCCCACCCGCTGCCGCAACCCGGCACCGCGATCCGACAGGGCGCCACGGCGCCGGCCGCGATCCACCGCTCCATCTGCGGACCCGCCGCGCCGCGATCCCAGGGCGTGTCGCCCGCCTCGAACCGCGCCTGCCAGAACGCCGCGTCCGGGCCGGTCACGGCTCAGCGATCCTCGGGGAAGGTGAGGCCCGGCTTGAGCAGCTTGGCGAAGTGCGCCGCGGAGAACTGCAGCGCGCGCTCGGCCCGCGCCCACGCCGCGTTGCTTCCCAGCGTGAGCTTGTGGCTGTAGATGGTCTCGCTCATGGCCGCCACCACGGGTCCGTCGGCGCCGTCGGTGGCGTAGATCTCCACCGCGGTGTAGCCGCCGTCGCCGCGCTGCGGCTGGTGGGCGCCCAGATCCGCAAGCGGATTGTCCGGCCGGGCGCCCGTGATGGCCGAGTGGATCACCAGCGTGCCCTTGCCGGTTCCGGTGCCCAGCGTCATGCCGATGAACTGGCGCAGGTTGTCGCGCAGCTCGCCGGGGAGCGTGTCGGCGCGCTTGAGGTCGTCCAGCTTCACGCGGAGCTCCGGCTTGAGCACGTTGACCGCGGCATAGCGCGAGGTGTCCAGATCCGCGGCACGGAAGGTCTGGCGGTCGGGGTTGCCCGGCACTTCGCGCAGCGCCAGCGACGCCGGCAGGAAGTCCGTGCGGGGCACGCGGCCGCCGGGCGTGGACTGGCACGAGGCGAGCAGCGCAAGCGACGCAAGAGCGACAAGGCGGGTGCGGTTCATGGCATGGCATTGTGCCACGGACCGGACACTCACGCCGCGGGCGCCGCGCCGAATCGGGCCGAAGGAGCGGCCTGCGCCGCCTGCCCGTCGATCTCCAGTTTCCACGCGTGCAGCGCCGGGCCTTCACCCTCCGCAGGAGGCGTGCCCCCGTAGAGCGTGTCGCCCGCCAGCGGGTGCCCCAGATGCGCCAACCCCGCGCGGATCTGATGGCGACGCCCCGGGCCCACCAGTTCCACCTGCACCAGGTCGTGCGCGCCGGGACCGCGTCGGAGCACCTTCCAGAGACAGCGACCGGCGCTCCAGGCGTCGCCGGCCTCGGTCACGGTCACCTTGGCGGATCGCTTGTAACGACTCTCGAAATGCAGCCTGAAGCGACCCTCGCCAGAGATTCCCTTCGCCGCCAGCGCCAGATAGACCTTCCGAACGCCGCCGCCCGACTGCGAGAACGCCTCTCGAAGACGCGCGTGCGCGTCCTGCGTGCACGCCACCGCCAGACAGCCGCTGGTCCATCGATCCAGCCGGTGACACAGCCCCGCCTCCTCCAGCGCCGCCGCGTCCGGATGCCGCTGCCGCAGCCACGCTTCCACGCTGGATCCTTCCGATCCCTCCTGCGCCACCGTGTGCCAGCCGGCCGGCTTGTCCACCACCAACCAGCCGTCGAAACGGGCCAGCTCGAGGGGTTCATGCGACGAGGCTTCGGGCGGCATCCCCGCATATCGGCTCGTGGAGGCCTGGCGGTGTAGCCCGCCGTCGCACCCCCTACACTTGCGCCCCAAGAGGTCCGCATGCCCCACTACATGAAGCTTGGCACCCTCCCCCCGAAGCGCCACATCCAGTTCCGCCGCCCCGACGGCGCCCTCTACTCCGAGGAGGTGTTCGGCACCGAGGGATTCGTGGGACCCACCAGCACGCTCTACCACGTGCACCCGCCCACGCAGGTGATCGGCTGGCGCACCCTCTACGGCACCAAGGCCGAATACGTGGAGGAGACCGTGATGCGCATGCGTCACACCAAGACGGCCGGCATGAAGGCCAAGGGCGACCCGGTCACCGGCCGCGTGATCCTGTTCGGCAACTCGGACGTGGAGATGTTCGCCTGCGTGCCGGCCGAGAGCATGCCCTACCACTTCAAGAACGCGCAGGGCGACGAGTGCCTGTTCATCCACTTCGGGTCGGGCACGCTCGAGACCACCTTCGGCACGCTCAAGTTCGGGCCGCGCGACTACGTGGTGATCCCCAAGGGCACGATCTACAAGCTCACCTTCGACCCCACCAAGCCCGGCGAGCAGCCGCCGCGCTTCATCGGCTTCGAGACCGCCAACGGCAGCCACATCGCGCCGCCGCCGCGCTACCTGAGCAAGCAGACCAGCCAGTTCCTGGAGCACGCGCCCTACTGCGAGCGCGACCTGCGCACGCCCGAGCTGCCGCTGACCCACGACGCGAAGGGCGACTTCGAGGTGCGCATCAAGGCGCGCGACTGCGTGCACGCCTACACCTACAAGCACCACCCCTGCGACGTGGTGGGCTGGGACGGCTGCTACTACCCCTACTGCTTCAACATCGACGACTTCAGCCCGATCGTCGGCAAGCACCACATGCCGCCGCCGACGCACCAGACCTTCGAGGGGCACAACTTCGTCATCTGCAGCTTCTGCCCGCGCCTGCTCGACTTCCATCCGCAGGCGATCGTGGTGCCCTACAACCACTCGAACCTGGACAGCGACGAGGTGCTCTACTACGTGCAGGGCAACTACAAGGCGCGCAAGGGCATCGAGGTGGGCAGCGTCACGCTGCACCCGCAGGGCATTCCGCACGGGCCGCACCCGGGCACGGTGGAGAAGTCCATCGGCGCCACGCGCACCGACGAGCTGGCGGTGATGTGCGACACCTTCCGGCCGCTCTTCCCCACCAAGGCCGCGCTGGAGCTGGACGATCTGGCCTATCCAAGGAGCTGGGAAGAGGAGCACTTTCCCGCGGCCAAGGCCGCGGCGCAGGCGGGCGGCTCCGCGGACACGTGGTGAGCCTCATGGGTGCCGGTCTCAAGTGGGCCCTGGTCTCCGTGCTGGGCGTGGGCGCCGCCGGGTTCCTGGTGTGGCAGGACGCCCCCAAGGCCGCGCCGGCCGCGCGCACCTCGGCCGCCGGACTGCCTGTGGAGAAGGTGGTCATCGGCGGCAAGCCGCACGATCTGGAGGTGGCGGCCACGCAGGACGCCGTGCAGCGCGGCCTCAGCAAGCGTGCCACGCTCCCGGACGGCACCGGCATGATCTTCGTCTTCCCGGAGTCCCGCATCCTGGACTTCTGGATGATCGACTGCCTCATGGACATCGACGTGGCCTACCTGGACCGCAACGGGAAGGTGGTCAGCGTGCACACCATGAAGGCCGAGCCGCCGCAGGCCGCCGGCGAGTCGCGCGACGCGTACAAGGCGCGCCTCACCCGCTACCCCTCCGCCGACGACGCCATGTTCGCCATCGAGCTGCAGCCTGGCGCCTTCGGCAAGCTGGGCGTGAAGCCCGGCGACCGCGTGACGCTGGACTACCGCAAGCTGCGCTCGTACCTGCGCTGAACCGCGCGCCACTCAGGCCAGCGCGGGAAGCACCACGCCACGGCACTCGGCCAGGCCGATGCGCGGGCCGCCGGCCTTGGCGTCGAACCAGCCGCGCAGGATCACCTCGTCGCCGTCCTCCAGGAACTTCCGCTGCGTCCCGTCCGGCAGCGTCAGCGGCTCGGTGCCGCGCCAGGTGCGCTCCAGCAGGCAGCCGCGACTCTCCTTGACCGGCCCGCTCACGGTGCCGCTGGCCAGCAGGTCGCCCGGACGCATGGCGCAGCCCGTGCTGGCATGGTGCGCCAGCATCTGCGCGAAGGTCCAGTACATGTCGCGATAGGTGCCCAGACTCACCCGCATGGGGGCCATGCCGCGTTCGCGCATGAGGGCGCTGCGGACCAGCACCTCCAGCTTCAGGTCGAAGGTGAAGTCGTCCTTCCAACGGAGGTACGGCAGGTTCTCCGGCGCGCCGGCGTCACGGACCGGCCCGGGCTCCATCCATGGCTCGATGGCCTCCAGCGGCGTCACCCACACGCCCACGCTGGTGGCGAAGTTCTTGGCCGTGAACGGTCCCAGCGGCACGTACTCCCACTTCTGAACGTCCCGCGCGCTCCAGTCGTTGACCAGACAGATGCCGAAGAGCCGCTCGCGCGCGGAAGCGATGTCCACGCGGTCGCCCATCTCGTTGCCCGGCCCCAGGATCACGCCCACTTCCAGTTCGTAGTCCAGCAGCCGGCACGGCCCGAAGCTGGGCGGCCCCGCGTCGGCCGCGCTGGTCTGACCGCACGGGCGTCGAACGGCGGTGCCGCTGGGCACCAGCGTGCTGGCGCGGCCGTGGTAGCCGATGGGCACGTGCCGCCAGTTGGGCAGCAGCGGGTTGTCCGGCCGGAACATGCTGCCCACGTTGGTGGCGTGATGCAGGCTGGCGTAGAAGTCGGTGTAGTCGCCCACCTCGGCCGGCAGCGCCATGCGCAGCTGGCTCTGCGGCACCAGGAAGCGCGCACGGTCCGCGCGGTCGCGCAGCGCGGGCTCGTCCGCATGGAGCAGTCGCGTGAGCCACGCCCGGGCCTGCGACCACGCCGGACGCCCCAGCGCAAGGAAAGGATCCATGGCCCCGCCACGCAGCGCGTCCACCAGTCGCCCATCCAGCCCGTGGCTCAGGCCGGCGCGCGCCAGCTCCGTGGCGTCCAGCGCGTCGCCGCCGATGGCCACGCCCAGATGCCACTCGCCCGGCTGCCCGCTGCGCTCGAAGCGACCCCACGGCAGGTGCGCCAGCGGAAAGTCGCAGCCCGGCAGGTTGGCGCTCTCCACCCAGCTCGTCTGGCCGCTCATCGCTTGCCCGCCTCCGCCTGGATCAGGCCCAGCGTGCGAAGGTCGGCCTCGGGCTCGTCGAAGCTGCAGCTGCCGAAGGTCTTCATGAAGGCGCGGCGCGCGTCGTCGATCTCCCGGACGGTGAGGCGATGGTCGCGCCAGGTGACGCGGTCCTCCTCGAAGCGGAACGCCTTCATGTCGCGCTCCTCCAGGATGGCCTCCAGGCCGGCGCGATCCAGCTTGCCGTGATGGCGAAGGCACGCGCCCACGTAGACGCCCAGGAACCCGAACTGGTCGCAGCCCACGTGCGCGTTCACGCCTCGGGCCGGGTGATGCAGGCCGGCCGTGGCCTTCAGCGGGACCTGCGCGGAGGCCGCGGCGTCGATGAAGAGGGCCAACTGCTGCGGGGTGGGATGCGCGGCCGGGGCGGTGCCGCCGGTGCGAACCTTGGCGCCCGCGTCGAACCCGCTGAGCGCCGCGATGGCGCCGCGCGGATCCCGGTCCCACGGGATCTCCACCCAGGCCTCGAAGCCTTCCGGAATGCGCTCCAGCCCCTCGGCGATGGTGGCGCCGTCCACGGCTCGGGTCTCCAGCGCGTCGATCACGGCCGCCGTGCCGCCCTTTCGGGCGTAGGCCGCGTTGAACTCGTCGATGATGTCCAGCTCGCGCTCCAGCGCGCCCTCGTGCAGGCCCGAGACCAGGGCGGTGATGCGCCAGGCGTCGTCACGCTCGCTGCCGCCCTTCTTCGGGAAGAGGTCCACCGCGGCGCGGTCGAACTCCTCCAGGCGCTTCACCGGCACCACCAGACGCGCCAGCATCCACCGCGTGGCCCCCGAACGGTGCCTGGCGTAGTTGACCACGGTGTCGCGCATGGACAGCTCCGCGGGCGGAAACAGGCCTGCGTAGTCGATCGATTCCTCCATGAGCCGGTGCAGGGAACGCATGCGGCAAGCCTAGTGCATGCACGCCCATCCTGCGTGGCGTTACCATCGGCGCATGCAGTGGAAGCGCGTCAGTGACTTCGTGACCCGCATGCCCAACCGCCCGGGAGCGCTGGCCGGACTGGCCGCCCGGCTGCGCGAGGCGGACGTGCCGGTGCTTGGCATGTGGGGTCCGGTCCAGGGGCGCCACACCATGGGGTTCCACTGCATCCCCGAGAGTGCGGACCAGTTCCGCAACTTCTGCCGCGACTCGGAGCTGGACGCCTTCGAGCAGCCGGCGTTCCTGCTGAGCGATCCCGCCAAGGGCGGCGGGCTGGTGGCCGCGCTGGACGCCATCGCGCAGGCGGGCATCAACATCGAGGGCATCCAGTGCATCGCCGTGGACGGATCGCTGGCGGCCATCCTGTGGGTGGATCACGCCGACGAGCCCCGGCTGCAGCAGGTGCTGGCCGGCGCCTGAGGCGCGGTCCAGGCGATTCAGAGCAGATCGACGGTCACGTGACTGGCCAACAGGCGGCCACGCTGGGTGAACCGCAGCGTGGAGCCGGAGTCGTCCAGCAGGCCGTCCTCCACGTGGCGCGCGATGGCCAGCCGTCGCGCCACGCCGCGCGCACCCTTGGCCAGCAGTTCCGCCACCCGCGCATGCGGCATGCCGTCCAGCAGACGCAGTCCCATCATGAAGGCCTCGCCCACCTGACCGTCCGCGTCCAGGCGCTCCACATCCTGCACCGGCGACCAGGGCCCCGTGGCCAGCCAGTCGCCAAGCCGGGGCACGTTGCGCCACCGCAGGCCTGACGCGTGGCCGCTGGCGCTGGGCCCCACCGCCAGCCAGTCGTCGTTTCGCCAGTAGAGCTCGTTGTGACGGCAGCGCTGGCCCGGCTTCGACCAGTTGCTGATCTCGTAGTGCTCGAAGCCCGCGGCGCCAAGCGTTTCGCATGCCGCCTGGTGCATGGCCACCTCCAGCTCTTCCGGCGCGCCTTGCACCAGCCCCTTCGCGTGGCGCTGGCCGAGCGGCGTGTTGGACTCGTACATCAGGCCGTAGCAGCTCACATGATTCGGTGACAGTGCGAGCGTCTGACGAAGGTCGTCGCGCCACTCCTCAAGGGTGCCGCCAGGAATGGCGTAGATCAGATCAAGATTCACCTGACTCATCCCCGCCGCGCGCAGGTGCCCCACCGCGCGCGCGACCGACGCCGGATCATGCGTGCGTTCGAGCGCCTGCAGCAGGCGCGGCTGAAAGCTCTGCGCGCCCATCGACACGCGCGTGACGCCGCACTGGACCAGCGCGGCCGCGATCTCCGGCGTGACCGTCTCAGGGTTCGCCTCGACGGTCCATTCCGCATCGGCCCGCCACGGGAAGGCCGCACGAATCGCGCCAAGGAGGTCACGCAGCTCGTCGGGCGCAAGCATGGTGGGCGTGCCGCCTCCCACAAAAAGCGTCTCAAGCGGCGTCGTCACCCGCGGCGACCACGCCTGCAGTTCCCGCTTCGCCCGATCGACGAACGCGCGCTGGCGACCGTCCGTGTCCACGAAGCTGTAGAAGTCGCAGTAGTGGCACTTGTGCCGGCAGAACGGCACGTGCAC
>CAZKHO010000054.1:0-14882 GCA_964552505.1 uncultured Bifidobacterium sp.
ACCGCCCGCGACCTCACGCAGGCCCCGCCGGCGTCCATGCTGCGCTACCCGGACATCGGAACCAAGGACATCGTGTTCACGTTCGGCGGCGACCTGTGGCTGGTGGACAAGAACGGCGGCACCGCTCGTCCCCTGACCAACGCCCGCGGACCGGAGAGCACGCCGCGCTTCTCCGCCGACGGCACGCGCGTGGCCTTCGTGGGCGGCTACGAGGGCAATCGCGACATCCACGTCATTCCCGTGGGAGGCGGCGAGCCGTTCCGCGTGACGCACCATCCCACCAGCGAAGGCCTCTGCGACTGGAGCGGCGACTCCCTCATCTTCACCACCCCGGACCTGGGCGGCCTCACGCGACAGGCGCGCCTGTTTCAGGTGCCCGCCGCGGGCGGCATGCCCCAGGCGTTGCCGGTGCCCTACGGCGCCAACGCCTGCATCGACCGCACCGGCGAGTGGCTGGCCTACACGCCGCACGCCATCGACAGCCGGACCTGGAAGCGCTACCGCGGCGGCATGGCCACGGACATCTGGCTCTACAACCTGAAGACGGGCGAGGCGCGCCGCGTCACCGACTACGAGGGCATCGACACGCTGCCCATGTGGCACGGCGACTCGCTCTACTTCCTGAGCGACATGGGCGACGCCCATCGCCTCAACATCTTCAAGTGGGACCCCAGGACGGGGACGCGCACGCAGGTCACGCAGTTCACCGACGAGGACATCCGCTGGCCCAGCGTGGGCCCGGACGACGGCGGCCCCGGCGAGATCGTCTTCCAGAAGGGCGAGAAGCTGATGGTGCTGGACCTGGCCTCGGGCCAGTCCCGCGAGGTGAAGGTGCAGATCCCCGGCGACCGCCCGCGCGTGGCGTCGCGTCAGGTGGACCAGTCGCGCAACATCTCCGACTGGTCCATCGGTCCGTCGGGTCATCGCGTGGCGGTGAGCGCCCGCGGCGACCTCTGGACCGCGCCCGCGGAGAACGGCACCCCGCGCCCGCTCACCAGCACCAGCGGCGTGTTCGAGCGCAATCCCGCGTGGAGTCCGGACGGCAAGTGGATCGCCTTCTTCGACGACAGCACCGGCGAGTACGAGCTGTACGTGATGCCCGCGGACGGCAAGGGCGCCAAGCGCGCGCTCACCACGGACCGCGGCCCGTTCAAGACCGACATCACCTGGAGCCCCGACTCCAAGCGCGTGTCGTATTCGGACAAGACCGGCGCCCTGTACCTGGTGACGCTGGAGGACGGCACGCGCGCCCTGGTGGACCGTGATCCCGACGCGCGCACGCTGCGCCCCAGCTTCAGCCATGACGGCGCGTGGATCACCTACGCGCGCGGCGACGCCGACCGGCCCACCAACGCCGTCTGGCTGTACGAGGTGGCCACCGGCGCCCGCACGCAGGTCACCGCCGGCATGTTCGGCGACAGCCTGCCCACCTTCGATCGCAAGGGCGACTACCTGGTGTTCGCCAGCGCGCGCCGCTTCGATCCGCACTACAGCGCGCTGGACACCACCTGGGTGTACGACGATCCTGAGCACCTCTACCTGGTGCCGCTCCGCAAGGACGTGAAGCTGCCGTGGCCCGCCGAGAGCGACGAGGAGAAGGGCGACAAGGCCGACGACAAGAAGGACGAGAAGAAGGACGACGGCGACAAGGGCGGCAAGGCCGACGGCGAGAAGGGTGGCGACAAGCCTGCGGACGGTGGCGACCGCCCCCGCCGCCGAGGCCGCCGTCCCAACGGCCAGACCGAGGCGACCGCCGACCTGCAGGACAAGCCCAAGGAGGAGCCGAAGAAGGACGCACCTCCACCGCCGCCCGCCGAAGAGAAGAAGGACGACGCCAAGGCCGCCGAGCCCGCGAAGGACGGCGACAAGAAGGCGGAGGACGCCGCCAAGGACGGCGAGAAGAAGGACGAGAAGAAGAAGGAGCCCGAGCCGATCAAGATCGATCTGGACGGGTTCGAGGCGCGCGCCATCCAGCTGCCCACGCCGCCCGGCGGCTACGGCTCCATCGGCTTCAACGACAAGGGCCAGCTGATCTACGCGCGCGGCGGCATCAAGCTGCTGGACCTCACCGACAAGGACAAGAAGGAGAAGAGCGTGGGCGACGGCGGCGGCTTCGAGATGAGCGCCGACGGCAAGCGCCTTCGCACCGGAGGCACCGTGGTGGACGCCTCGCCGGACGGCAAGCGACGCAACGTGGTGACCGGCCCCATGGACGCCATCCTGGATCCGCGCGCCGAGTGGCGGCAGATCATCCTGGACTGCCACCGGATCATGCGCGACTGGTTCTACGACCCCGGCATGCACCAGGTGGACTGGAACGGCCAGCGCGACCGCGCCCTCAAGCTGCTGGAGAGCGCCAACAGCCGCGAGGACGTGAACTGGATCATCACCGAGATGATCAGCGAGCTGAACGTGGGCCACGCCTACCTGCAGGGCACGGGCGACGTGGAGGCCCCCGCCACGTCCAGCGCCGGCATGCTGGGCGTGGAGTGGCAGATCGGCGAAGACGACGGCGGCGTCAAGGCGTACCGCTTCGGCACGCTGATCGAGGGCGCCCCGTGGGACGCCGACGCGCGCAATCCGCTGCGCGAGGTGGGCGTGAAGCCCGGCGAGTTCCTGCTGGCCGTCAACGGCCGCGCCGTGGACATGTCCAAGGACCCCTGGGCCGCCTTCGAGGGGCTGGCCGGCAAGACCGTCACCCTCACGGTCAGCGAGAAGGCCGCACGCGACGGCACCGAGCGTGACGTGGTGGTGCGCACCCTGGCTTCGGAGCAGCCTCTGCGATACCGCGCCTGGATCGAGCGCAACCGCGCCCTGGTGGACCGGCTGAGCGACGGCAAGGTGGGCTACATCTACGTGCCCAACACCGGCGTGGACGGCCAGAACGACCTGGTCCGTCAGTTCCAGGGCCAGCGCATGAAGCCCGCCCTGCTCATCGACGACCGGTGGAACGGCGGCGGCCAGATCCCCAGCCGCTTCATCGAGATGATGAACCGCACCGCCACCAACGCCTGGGCGCGCCGCGACTCGGTGGACCAGGTGTGGCCACCCGACACGCACAACGGCCCCAAGGCCATGCTGATCAACGGCCTGGCCGGCTCGGGCGGCGACATGTTCCCGTGGCTCTTCAAGCACCACGGCATGGGTCCCACCATCGGCACCCGCACCTGGGGCGGCCTGGTGGGCATCAGCGGCAATCCCGGCTTCGTGGACGGCGGCAACATCAGCGTTCCCACCTTCGGCTTCTACAAGCTGGACGGCACCTGGGGCGTGGAGGGCCACGGCGTGGATCCCGACATCGAGGTGATCGACGACCCAGGCGTGATGAAGGGCGGTCTGGCCGCCGGCGGACGGGATCCGCAGCTGGAGAAGGCCGTGGAGGTGCTGCTGCAGCAGGTGAAGGAGAAGCCGTTCCACAAGCCGCAGCGACCGCCCGCGCCGGATCGCAGCGGCATGGGCATTCCGCCCAAGGATCGCTGATCAGCCTGATTCAGTCGGCGCCGGCGGCGGATCCGGCCGGCGCCTGCACCCGCCGCAGCAGCAGGCCCAGGTCGTCTTCGCCGATGACGCCGTCGTCGTCCAGGTCGCCGATGCCCAGCACCGGCGCCTCGCCGAACATGGAGAGCAGCATCGCCACGTCCCCGTCGTCCAGGCGACCGCTCATGTCCAGGTCGCCGCAGCGCAGCTGACAGAGGTCCGGCACGGCGTTGCCGTCCAGATCGGGCCCGTCCGGTCCTTCCAGCACCGGGTCCAGGCCGGCCAGCGGCCACGCGCCGCAGACAAGGCCTCCGCACTCCACGGAGGTCGAACCGGACCGCTGGATGAGCTCGAGGCAGCGCTCCATGGTCACGGGCGTCGCAGCCTCCCCTGCGGAGGGAGCGGTGTTGGCGGGCCCGCCCGCATCACGCGGGGCTCCCAGCGCCGGCATGCCGCCTGGATCACCGCCCGTGAACGCCGCCACGTAGGTGAACGCGGCGGCCTTGGTCGCCGTGCCGCCCTTGGTCACCACCTTGACGTCTCGCGCCACGCCCGTGACGCTGGACGCCGGCGTGCGAGCCTTGATCACCGTGGCGCTGAGGACGGTCACGTTGGTGGCCGCCGCGGTTCCCACGGACACCGTGGCTCCCACCACGAAGTTGGTTCCGGTGATGGTGAGTTCCGTTCCTCCCGCCGTGGGACCCGACGAAGGGCTCACCGACACGATGGTGGGCACGGCGGACGCCAGGTAGGTGAATCCCGCGGCACGCGTCGCCGTGCCACCGGCGGTCTTCACCACCACGTCCCGCGGACCACCCACCGCGCTTGCGGCCGGCGTCACCGCCGTGAGGGTGCCTGCGTCGGTCACCAGCACGGCCGTGGCCGCCACGCCACCCACCGTCACCGTGGTGCCAGCGGCGAAGAAGCCGCTTCCCGTGATGGTGATCGGCGTGCCGCCGCTCACGGGCCCCTGTGCCGGCGTCACCGCCGCGATGGTGGGCACCGCAAGATGCGTGAACGCGTCCACCCGGCTTGCCGATCCACCTGGCGTGGACACCGCGACGGTCTTCGCACCGGCGACGACCGAGGCCGGCACCTTGGCCGTGAGACTGGTGACGCTGGCCACGGCCACGCTGGTGGCGGACACGCCGCCCACCGTCACGGTGGTGACGCCGCTGGCGAAGTTGGTGCCCGTCAGCGTGATCACCGTGCCGCCCACCAGCGGCCCCGCCACCGGGGACACCGATGCCAGCGTGGGCGCCGCCATGTAGGTGAACGCCGAGGCTCGGGTCGCGGTCCCGCCAGGACTGCTCACCACCACGGTCTTGGAGCCCGTGGTGGCCGATGCCGGAGTCCTGGCCGTCAGCGTGGTGGCACTGATCACGGTCACCTCCGTCGCCGCCACGCCCCCCACCGTCACGGTGGTGACGCCGCTGGCGAAGTTGGTGCCGGTCAGCGTGATCAAGGTCCCGCCACCCACCGGACCTGCGTTGGGCGTCACCGCCGAGAGGGTGGGAACGCCGTAGTAGGTGAAGCCGCCGGCCTTGGTGGCGGAGCCTCCCGCGGTGGCCACCACCACGTCCTTGGCCACGGCCGTGGACGAGGCGGGCGTCTTCGCGGTCAGGCTGGTGGCGCTGGAGACCACCACGCTGGTGGCGGCCACGCCGCCCACGGTGACGGTGGTGGCACCCGTGAGGAAATTGGTGCCGGTGACCGTGATGGTGGTGCCTCCGGTCACCGGACCCGTGGCCGGAGCCACCGCGGTCACGGTGGGCTGCGCCGCGTATCCGAAGCCTCCAACCTTGGTGGCGGAACCGCCCGCCGTGAGCACCGTGACGTCCTTGGATCCGCCGCTGGAGGCCGGCGTGGCGCCCGGCGGCGCCGCGATCTCCTGCATGCTGAGCACCTGCACCGTGTCCACGGGCACGTCGGCCATCACGCTCAAGCCGTCGATGGAGGTGCCCACCCTTCGACCGGTCTGCACCTTGCGGATCAAGTCCGCCACGGCCATGCCGTCGATCACCTTGCCGAACACGGCGTACCCCGCCGAACCGGCCGTTGGATCCAGACTGGTGTTGTCCACCACGTTGATGAAGAACTGCGAACTGGCGCTGTCCGGATCCGAGGTCCGTGCCATGGCGATGGTGCCGCGAAGATTGTGCAGCCCGTTCGAAGCTTCGTTACGAATGGGAAGTCCCGTGGGCTTCTCCGCCAGCGTGGGGCCGAATCCGCCGCCCTGGATCATGAAGTTGTCGATCACCCGGTGGAAGATGGTGCCGTCGTAGAAGCCGGCGTTCACGTAGCGCAGGAAGTTGGCCACGCTGAGCGGCGCCTTGGCCATGTCCAGCTCCAGCGTGATGTCTCCGCTGGTGGTGGTCATCTTGACCCACGCCTTGTCGGTGGGCGCGGGCACCACGGCCGTGAGCCTGGTGGCGCTGGTCACCGTCACGCTGGTGGCGGGCACGCCACCCACCGTCACCTTGGTGCCTCCGGTCACGAAGTTGGTGCCGGCCAGGGTCATGACCGTGCCGCCCGACATGGGTCCCGAGAGGGGCGTCACCGAAGTCAGGCTGGGAGCCGCCACGTAGGTGAACCCCGCCGTCCGCTTGGCGGTGCCGCCACCGGTGGTCACGATCACGTCCTTGGCACCGGCGGCCCCCGCCGGCACACGCGCGGTCAGCGAGGTCGGGCTGCGGACCTGCACGCTGGTGGCGGCCACACCGCCCACCGTGACGGTGGTGGCCCCCGCGATGAAGTTGGTGCCCGTCAGCGTGATGGCGGTTCCCGCGGACGACGGTCCGGCGGTCGGTGTGACGGAATCCAGGGTGGGTGCGCTCGCATAGGTGAATCCTCCCGCCAGCGTCCATGTTCCGGCGGCGGTGGTCACCGTCACGTCCTTGGCACCTCCGGAGGCGGACGCCGGCGTCTTCGCCGTGATGGAGGTGGTGCCGCTCACGATCACGCCGGTGGCGACCACACCGCCCACCTTGACGGTGCAGCCAGCGGCGAAGCCCGTGCCGGTGATGGTGACGGACGTGCCCCCGGCCAGCGGACCCCGCGGTGGCGTGACAGCCAGCACCGTTCCGGTGGAGACGTTCTTGGTCCAGAGGACGGCCTCGTAGGCGCCGCTGCTGGTGTTTCGAGCCACGCCCGAGACATACACGCGGGTGCCGTCGGTCCAGATGCCGCTGGCTCGACTGTCGCCCCACGAACCGGGAAGGAAGGGCGCCAGGTCCTGCCATGAACCCGCCGTGCCGCTCCAGACGCACGCGTGATAGGCCGTGCCCACCTTGGCAAACCCCGCCTGCTGCGTGCCGGTGGTGGCCAGCGCCTGTGACTCGGTGGAGCCGCTGGGATTGAGATCCACCCACGATCCGGCCGAACCGCTCCAGATGCCCGCGTGATTGGCGCCGCCGAACTTGGCGTAGCCAGCCTGCTGGCTGCCAGCCATGGCCTGCACGGACGAGCCCTCGGATCCGCTCGGGTGCAGGTCCGTCCACGACGCCGCGCTGCCGCTCCAGATGCCTGCGTGGAACACGCCGGAGAGCTGGGCGAAGCCGCCCTGCTGCGAGCCGTTGCCGGCGAAGGCCACGGAGACGGCGGCTCCTGCCGGGTGAAGGTCCACCTTGGATGCCGCGGTTCCGGTCCACACGGTGGCGCGGTAGACGCCGCTCGCCTGCACAAAGCCTGCCTGCTGCGAGCCCGAGATGGCCATCGCCTTGGACGAGGTGGCCGCATCCGGATGCAGATCCGTCCAGGAGACGGCGGTCCCGTTCCACAGCGCGGCACGCTCGCCGCCGTCGATGGTGACGAAGCCCGCCTGCTGCGTCCCGCTGGTGGCCAGTGCCTGCGAATGGGACAGGCCAGCCAGGTGAAGATCCACCCAGGTGCCGGAGGTGCCGTTCCAGTAGCCGCCATGGATGGCGCCGCTCAACGAGGCACCTCCACACTGCTGCGTCCCGAAGACGCCGTCGCACCCCGAGCCGCCGGCGCCGGTGGGCTGCAGGCGCGTCACCGTCCACTGCGCCTGTGCCTCAGGCACCACGCACAGCGCGGCCAGTGCCGCCAGCGTGGCGACTGCGTTTCGGATGTGGAACCGGCGTTGTGCCAAACGTGGGGTCCTCTCGCTGAGGCGCGGCGTGGCAGGCCGCACTGCCGGAAGGTCGGCTGCAAACCCCCACGGGTCAATGGAAATCATGGGAATCGGACCCTGATGGACGCCACCAAGGGCCGAAATGCTTCGGCCATCCAGGGCATGCCCGGATTTGGACGGGGAAAGGCCCCCGCCTCACCGTCCCCTTCCCGGGAGGCGCATGGGTCTCGCCGGCGGCCGTCCGTGGAGGCCGTTCAGGCCTTCCGGTACGCCCCGCCTAGACCGCGCTTGCCGTTGCTCTCCAGCAGCGCCTTCACCTTGCGGCCGTCTGCCTCGAAGCCGTCGGTGAGGCGCTTGAACGCCACGATGCACCGCCTGGGCTCCAAGCCAGCCTTGCGGCAGATCTCCTCCCGAGACATCCACGCGCTGCCGCACGCCGCCACCAGCGACTGGTACTGCGAATCGATCTCCGCCTGACTGCTGCGGAAGCGCCTGCCCGCCTGGCCGTTCCGCCCGCCGCCGGCCATGGCACGCGTGGACATGCGGAGCTGCTGTCCACCTGCAAGGCCCAGCTCCTGCAGCGTGCCCACCAGGCGCTCGTACTCGCCGCGGATCCGGCGCAGCTCCTGAAGTTCGTTCATCATGGTGCGGAGGCGCTTGCTCACGGTGGTGGAGATGCGGGGCATTCCGCCATTGTGGAGCAATGGACGCAAATGCGCAATGCAGGTTCCTGATCATCGGAGCATGCGGCGCGCCGCCATCTCCGCACCGCGTGCCCACGACAGTTGAAGGCTCTTCCCGGCTGTCGGCGCTTGCGACCGGAACGGACGCGATTACGGTGCTTTCATGACGAACACCAGAAACACCACCATCGTCGCGTTGCTTGGCAGCCTCGTGCTCTGCGCCGCCTGCGAGCAGAAGTCCACCCCCAAGCCCGCCGCTCAGGACGGCAAGGTGGAAAGTTCAGCCAGAAGCGCCGGCGAAGCGGCCGGCAAGGCCGCGGCCGAAGGCACCAAGGCGGCGGATCAGGCCGCCAAGGCCGCCGGCGAGGCCGCCAAGGAGATGCCAAAGGAGGAGTGACTTCAGGCAACGTCCCATGCTGGCCAAGAGACGTCCCGCCCCGGCAGGGCCTGAAGCAAAGACCCCGAAAAGCAGGAGATCCCAAGGCAGGCCTTGGGATCTCGTCTGAAAGCGGGTGAAGGGACTTGAACCCTCGACATTCACGTTGGCAACGTGACGCTCTACCACTGAGCTACACCCGCAAAGGTGCCCCTTTCGGGGAGAGCAAGTATACAGGGTCCCGGCCCATCGGCAATGCCCCCGCCTGAATCGGCGGAAACCTCAGTCGCCTTGAACCACTTCCACAAATCGGAAGGCCCGGCCGTCAAAAAGGCCCCGGTCGCCCAGCTTCAGCGCCGGGATCACCAGCAGCGCCATGAAACTGAGCGTCATGAACGGCGCCCGGAGCGGCGACCCCAGGGCGTGCGCGGCGGCGGTGAGCCGTTCGTAGTCGGCGGCCACCTCCTCGAAGGGGCGGTCGCTCATCAGGCCCGCCACCGGCAGCGGCAGCACGTGGGTCCGCGCGCCGTCGTGGAGCGCCAGACCCCCACGCGAACGGAAGAGCGCGTTCACCACCTCCGCGATCGCCCGTGGCGTGCCGCCCACCGCCACCACGTTGTGACAGTCGTGCGCCACACTGGCGGCGATCGCGCCGCCCGGAATGCCGAAGTCGCGGATGAACGCCACCGCAGGCGGCGCCTCCGCGTACCGATTCACCACCGCGATGTGCGCGATGTCCGACCCGCCGACATTGGACGGCTCCACCACACCGTGGCGCACCGGCACGCGCTCCATCCGCTCGTCCGTCACCAGTTCGCCGTCGGTGGGCTCGATCACGCGCACGTTCACCTGCACAGCGCCGGCGGGCGCACGCACGCGGAAATGATCCGCCGTGAAGGACGCCTCCCGGAACGCGTTGGGCGTCTCCACCGACAGGCGCGGCCACCGGCAGCGCCCCCGCTCCGCCACGCACTCTCCGCGCACCCAGGTGCGCTCCACCTGAAAATCCTCCAGATCCTGCACCAGCGCAAAGTCCGCGGAATCGCCCGCGCGCAGCAGGCCGCACGGAAGCCCGTAGTGCAGGACCGGATGCACGCAGGCTGCACGCAGCGCGTCGAACACGTCCACGCCCTTCGCCACCGCCCGCGCCACCAGCCGGTTGATGTGGCCGGCCTTCAGCACGTCGGGGTGCGCGTCGTCCGTGCAGAACATGCATCGCTCGGGCCGCTCCTTCAGCAGCGGCCACAGGGCCTCGAAGTTGCGCGCGGCGGATCCCTCGCGGATCAGCACGTGCATGCCCGCATCCACCTTCTCCCGCGCCTCGTCCAGGGTGACGCACTCGTGATCGGTGGTGATGCCGGCGGCGGCGTACGCCCGCGCCTGCGGCCCGCGCAGCTGGGGCGCGTGTCCGTCCACCGGCTTCCCCGCGGCTTTGGCCGCCGCGATCTTGGCCAGCACCTCGGGATCGCCCTGCAGCACGCCGGGCCAGTTCATCATCTCGCTCAGGTAACCGATGCGCGGATCCGTCAGCAGTCTGGCCACCGCCTTCGAATCCAGAGACGCGCCCGACGTCTCGAACCCCGTGGCCGGCACGCACGAGGGGCACCCGAAATGGAAGTGGAAGTTGCGGCGCGCGCCGTCCTGCAGCATGAAGGCCACGCCGGGCTCGCCCAGCACGTTGGCGATCTCGTGCGGATCGCTCACCGTGGCCACGGTGCCGTGCGTCACCACCACGCGGGCGAACTCGCTGGGCGGCAGCATGCTGCTCTCCACGTGCACGTGCGCGTCCACGAAGCCGGGCACCAGGAACCCGGGATCCACCGGCCCGTGGCACGGCTCGATCGACCGGATGCGTCCGTCCTGCACCTGCACCTGACAGGGCCGCATCGCACGCGCGTGCAGATCGACAAGCTGGTGGCGCAGCGTGAACTCGGCCATGGGCCCAATGTAGTGCGCGGCAGGTTGGTTGGCGCCCGTACGATCGCGCCATGTCACGCACGCTGGAAGTTCCCGTGGATTCGCTGGCGGCCGCCGACGTGGCGGGCCCCTTCGCCCACCGTCTGGAAGTCTGCAGCGATCTGGCCAGCGAGGGCTGGTCGCCGGATCCGTGGCTGGTGCGCGCCATCCGCGCCCGCACCCGCGCCACCGTGGTGGCCATGATCCGGCCGCGCGTCTCGGGCGCCATCGCCAGCCTTGGTGCGCAGGCGTTTGCCTGCACGCCCGCGCTGCTGGACGTGTGCCTGCGGGAAATCGACGCGCTGGCCCGTGCTGGCGCGCATGCGGTGGCCATCGGTCCGCTGGACGGCCACGGCGGCATCGACCTGCATGCCAGCACGCGCATGCTGGACGTGGCGCGCGGCCACGGACTGGGGGTGTCCTTCCTCCGCACCTTCGACCTGCTGGAGGATCGCGATCGCGCCATGCGTGACGTGGTGGCGCTGGGCTTCGACCGGCTGCTCACGGCGGGCGTGCTGGGCTGGGACGCCTCCGTGCAGCCGCTGGCGCAACGTCTGGCCGCGGTGTCGCGCACCATCGATGTGGGGCGGCGCGAGGCGGTCCGCCTGGGCCGCACGCCCGTGGAAGTGATGCCCTGCGGGGGCGTGCGGGCGTCCAATGCGCCGGCGTGGCTGGGCGTCACACCCCACCTGCACGCGTCCTGTCGGCGCGGTCAGGGGATCGACGCCGCCGAAGTGCGTGCACTGCACGCGCTGATCCAACCCGACGCTCCGTGAGCCTGCGGACGGCGGCGCTCAGCCCTGGCCCTTCACGCGCATCGCCCGAAGGATGGAGCCGTCCTGAGCCAGCGCGAACGGCGCATGATGCAGCGCGTTCTCCTGGGCGTCGCCCACGGCATACGTGAACCCCTTCTGCACGGCGAAGGCGCCCACGCAGCCACGGAAGTCCATGGCCAGCACGCCCACCTGATACGTCTCCGCACCGGGCACTCGGTCGATCATGCGCATCACGAGCGCCTGGCACGCCTCCTGCGGCGAACGCCCCGCGCGCATCATCTCCACGATGGCCGCGGCGCCCGCCGTGCGGAGCACCGCCTCGCCCAGGCCGGTGGCCACGGCGGCGCCCACTTCCCCATCCACGAAGACGCCTGAGCCCACCACCGGCGAGTCACCCACCCGACCGTGCATCTTGAAGGCCAGACCGCTGGTGGTGCTGGCCGCCGCCATGCGACCGCCGGCGTCCAGCGCGATCATCGAGATGGTGTCGTGGTTCTCCTTGTTCACCACCGGCGCATAGCGCCTCTCCAGGAGCCACTCCTGCCACCGGGCGTGCTGCTCCGCGTCCAGCGGCGGCTCCCGCACCGGCATGCCCTGCTCTTGCGCGAACCGTTGCGCCCCCTCGCCCACCAGCATCACGTGCGGCGTGCGGTCCATCACCAGGCGGGCCAGCTGCACCGGGTGCGCCACGCCGCGGACGCACGCCACCGAACCGGCGCGAGCGTCGCATCCCATCACGGCGGCGTCCAGCGTGACCACGCCGTCACGGTCCGGCAGGCCACCCAGACCCACGCTGCGCTGGCCGTTGGAGAGCTCGGTGAGCATGCCACCCTCCACCACGGCGTCCATGGCGCCGCCTCCCGATCGAAGCACCTCCAGCATGCGAGCGTTGGCGGGAAGACCGTGGTCCCAGGTGGAGATCACCTTCATGGGGCGCAGGGTAGATTGAGGCTCATGTGCCGAGTGTCCAGCCGGCCGCCCCTTCCGGAGCCTCGTCCATGCGCCGAACCTTCCTTGCCGGTCTCCTGCTCGCGGTCCTGTCCATGGGAGCTTCCTCCAGCATGACCCCCGTCACCGTCTGGCAAGGCGCCGTCCGATCCAGGGCGCTCTGCAACTTCGACGGCACCACCTGCTGGGAGGGCGCCGTGCGCAGCCGCGCACTCTGCAACATCCGTGGCACCACGGTGTGGGAGGGATCCACGCAGTCGCGTGCGCTGTTCAACATGTCAGGCGACACGGCATGGGACGGAGCCACGCGATCGAGAGCCCTGTTCACCCTGAAGGGCGACATGGCGTGGGAGGGCACGGTGCAGGCGAAGGCGCTGGCGAACTTCGGCGGCAACATCCTGTGGAGGGGCTCGGTCCGATCCAGCGCCATCGCCAACAGCACCGAGTCGCTGGATCCGGTCCGGCGCGCCGTGGTGGTGTATCTCTTCGCAAGATAGGCTCCAGATCCGCAAACGTCTGATAAGCGTGCAAACCGATGATCACAAGTGGCTTCATATGCCTCTTTGGCGCTCTTTCTTGCAACAAAGGCTTCGCTCGTCTGAATCAAACGCCTGAATTCGTGACGCTTTCCGTTTGGAGTTCCGCGAGTTTGGGTTAGAGTGTCTTCGTTCCCCTGTGAGGAGCGGATGGAAAGGGCTCTTGGAGTTCCCCCATGCGCACCGTTCCCACGTGCGCGGCAATCTGCACCCTTTCGATCGCCGCGCTCGCGTCCGCCGACGTCTACGTCTTCGACAACTCCGTCACCTATGCCGCGTTCTGCAACGACGTGGGCGTGGTCCGTGAGACGCAGTCCCTGAACAGCTTCGCGGGCAGCTACGCCTCGCTCTCGGGCGGGTCCGGCGACTTCGCCTGGAACCTGAGCGCGCCGAGCGGCATCTTCGTGGACGCCAACTCCACGGCACGCACGCAGCAGAACACGGAGAAACTCTCGCTGTCGTTCGCCTCGAGCAACGTCTTCGCGGTGGGCGGATTCTTCTTCAACGTGGACGATGCCGGCGTCACGCGCACCGGCGTGATGAGGATCAAGCTCTCCGACGGAACCAGCTTCATCCGGACCGTCTCCAACGACACCACCTTCAGCGGCTTCGTCTCGGACGGAGCCAACATCACCTCGGTGGAGGTCAGCCACGCCGGCAATCTGGGAAGCCAGTACTTCGTGGCCACCAGCGGCTTCAGCGTGGGCGTGGTGCCGGCTCCCGGCGCCATGGCGTTGGTCGGACTTGCGGGTGTCATGACCCGTCGACGCCGGGGGTGAGCGCGCGGCGCGGGGCTTGAACGGGAGCCCTGCCGACCGCAGCGAGCAGCCGCCAAGGCGCGAAAATCGGGCCTGGTCGAACGACCGGGCCCGATTTGTTTTTGTGTTCCGGGGAGCTTCAGGGCGCTGGCCGGTGGGTCACCACGGGCGCATCTCGCGGAAGGTGCCGCGCACCAGCCGGGTCACGCGCTGCGCCATGCTGAGGCGCTCGGGCTCCTCGTCCACCACACCGGAAGCCTCGCGCCGAGCGTCGGAGACCTTGGACAGTTCGTTCGCCAGACGCGGATTGCGCTCCAGCGCCGGCATGACGCTGACCTTGCTCATGCGCAGCAGGCGCGCGCCGTGCGGGCCACCCACCACGTCCGCCGTACGTGGCTCCCCTCGCAGAAGCGCGATCTCGCCGAACCACGCCGGCGCCGCCAGGTCGATCTGGGGCCGCCCCTCGGGCTGCACCAGCACCGCACCCTCCAGCAGCAGGTACATGTGGTCGCTCCGCTCGCCCCGACGCACGGCGAACTCGCCCGGCTGCAGCGCGCACTCCAGGCTGTCCTGCACCAGCTCGCGTCGCTGCGCTGCCGTGAGAAACTGCTCCGTGAAGAGCGGGCACTGCGACACGGCGCGTTCCAGTTGCTCGGTTCGGGCGGCACTGCGGGCGCGACGCTCGGCCTCTGCGTGCATGTCCACGGTGCGGACGGTCCGAACCGCGAAGGGGATCTCGATGGACTGCTCGTGCAGCGCGTACCAGATGCGCGTCATCACGCGATCCACCACATCGTCCATCAGACGGCGGTCCGCCACCCAGAAGCGAACCTCGTAGTTGAGCGACGACTCGCCGTATCCCAGCACGTACACCACCGGCGCGGGAGCCTGCGGAGCCTTCAGCACGCCATGATCCTGGCGGAGCACGTCCAGAATGGCGTCCTTCACACGCATGGGGGGCACGTCGTAGGTGACGCCCACCGTGCGGCGCACACGCAGGCGCCGATCCGGCTGGTCCAGATTCAGGAGATTCCGCTGCAGCAGGTCGCTGTTGGCCACGATCATCATCTGGCCGTCCACGCTGTGGATGCGCGTGGTGCGCAGACTGGTGTCGGCCACCACGCCTTCGGGGCCGCCCACGCCCAGCTGCACGAAGTCGCCCTTCTTGATCACCTTGTCGGCCTGCAGGTCGAAGCCGCTGAAGAGGTTGCCCATGGTGCGCTGCAGGCCCAGGCCCACCACGAACACGCCGGCACCACCCAGGCCGAACAGCAGGTTC
>CAZKHO010000055.1:0-14612 GCA_964552505.1 uncultured Bifidobacterium sp.
AGCTTGCGGCGCAGCTTGAGCAGGCGCTCGCCGTCGCGGTCCATCTCGGCCTTGCAGAGTTCGCACGCCTTGCCGAAGCCCACGATGCCGGTCACGTTCAGCGTGCCGCTGCGCATGCCGCGCTCGTGGCCGCCGCCGTCGATGATCGCCTCGAGGCGCACGCGCGGCTTGCGGCGCCGCACGTAGAGCGCGCCCACGCCCTTGGGTCCGTAGATCTTGTGGCCGCTCCAGCTGAGCAGGTCGATGTGGTCGCGCTCGACGTCGGTCGGCATCTTGCCCACCCACTGCGTCGCGTCGGTGTGGAAGACCACCTCACGCTCGTGGCAGAGCTTGCCGATCTCGGGCACCTCGTTGATGGTGCCGATCTCGTTGTTGGCCCACATGATGCTGACCAGGATGGTGTCCGGGCGCATCGCGGCCTTCACCTGCGCGGCCGTGATCACGCCGTCGGCCTTCGGCTCGAGGAAGGTGACCTCGAAGCCCTCGCGCTGCAGGCGCTTGCACGGGTCGAGCACGGCCTTGTGCTCGTGCACCGCGGTGATGATGTGGCCGCGGTTCGGCTGGCCTTCGGGCGCCTTGGCGTACATGTGCGCCGCGCCCTTGATGGCCAGATTGTTGCTCTCGGTGGCGCCGCTGGTCCAGATGATCTCCTTGGCGGTGGCGCCGATCAGCGCGGCGGCCTGCTCGCGGGCCAGCTCGACGGCTTCCTCACCTTCCCAGCCGAACTTGTGGTTGCGACTGGCGCTGTTTCCGTACTTCTCCGTGAAGTAGGGCAGCATGGCCTCCACCACGCGCGGGTCGCAGCGGGTGGTGGCGGCGTTGTCCATGTAGATCGGGGTCTTGGCGGCCATGCGGTTCCTTCGAAAAACGGGCTCGAACGGGTGAAGCCGGGCCAGTATAGGCCCACACGGGTGTTCAAGGAAGAGTCTTCCGCGATTCCGGAGGCCGCGGTCCGCGGAGATTTCGTCGGGAAACGCCGCCCGGATTCCTCCGCCTTCCCGGTCGCGGCCTCACGGTGTCCGGATGCGCCTGGAGAATTCCGCGTCGTCGGCACACGTCACCGCACGGTCGTTGATGAAGCAGCGGCGGCGCAGCTCCTCCAGCGGGATGGAGTTGTCGATGGTGCCACGCTCGTACATCACCTCGTGCAGGTGTCCGTTCACGATCCAGCGCCAGTCGAAGCGCGCCTCGGGCAGGGCCACCCGCCGGGAGTGCCCGATGAGCGTGGTGGTGCAGTTGTCGGTGAGCGCGTTGTACCACTGCGGATGTTCGCGCAGGTCCGTGGCCGCGGCCAGGTACTCCACCAGCACGCGGCGTGCCGCGTCCAGCGGGACGGCCAGCGGATACAGGTAGACCTGTTCCCCGCGGAAGTTGGTCCGAAGCTTGACCAGGTCCGTCTCGTCGGCGAAGACGTAGATCAGCTCGTACTGGCGGAAGAAGCCCTTGAGCGCGTCGTAGACCTCCCCCTGCTCGCGGCGCGTCTCCACGCTGAGACAGAGGTGCCGGCCGTCGTCGAAGCCGAAGCTGAGCATGGTGTGGGCGATGGCGGGGCTTCCCCAGTAGACGTGGAAGAGATCCACGCCCGTGAGGCGCGAGAGGTCGAAGGTGTCGTCCCGATGCCGCACGGTGAAGTCGGTCTCGCTGCGGTAGTCGCAGCAGCGGATGTTGTGCATGGTGACCCGGTCGCCGTCGATCTCCGCCCAAGGCAGCACGCCCACCTCCGCGCACCAGGCGCGGTCGTTGCGCGCGGCCTGCGCCCAGAACACCGCCAGCCCCAGCGCGAAGATCCCCGCCGCGGCGGCCACCACCTGGCGACGACGCCGCAGCCTCCACAGGCACGCGGCGAACACCAGCGGCAGCGCCACGGCCAACGTGCCGCCCAGCCATCCAGGCACGGGCAGACAGAACGCCATGACCAGCGCCGCCCAGCCCACCGGCAGGAACATGCCCGCCACGGCCCCCCACCACGCCAGCCGTGCCGCCCGTCTCACGGCGCCGGCTTTCCGACCTGCGCGAAGTAGTCGTTGGTGAGCAGCCAGGTGCCGTTGCCGTTGCTCCGCAGCGGACGCCCGTTGGCGGCCCCGGCGTCGCGCCGATCCCGCAGCACCGCCACCACGTCGCTCATGGCGGCCGGATTGCCGAACACGTACGCATGCGACGACGCGAAGCCGTTCACCTGGCACTCCACCAGCTGGATCTGCGGCATCTGTTCGATCAGCTTCACCTGCTGCGGCGAGAACGGGATCTTGGACAGCGTGCCGATGCGCGTCTTGCTGCCGAACAGCCAGTTGGACAGGCCGATCGCGTCGTCCTCGCTGGAGAAGTAGACCACCGTGCGCCTGGCCGCCGCACCCAGGTTCTCCAGCCAGAAGCGCTGCGAGAACACCTCCAGATCCAGATCCGGCGCCGCCAGCATGAGCGTCTCCAGCTTGAGGGACTGCTGCACGTTCTTGCCCTGCGCCCGCAGCGCGATGTTCAGCTCGCGCAGCGCGGTGGTGGCCACGTCGGTGCCGCGGCTGTGCGCGATGATGTGCAGCCGCTCCAGGCCCGGCGTCTCCACCAGCACCTTGATCATCTCGCGCAGGTGGAAGATGGTGAATTCGCCCGATTCGCGGTCGTAGAAGTAGCCGAAGGGCCCGCCGTAGCCGGCCGGCCAGGTGTAGGCCAGGAACACCCCCTGTCGGCCGATGGAGTGCCACAGGATGGCGGAGCGCGCCACCGCGTCGTAGAAGCTGTTGTTGAAGCCGTGGACGTAGAGGTACACGTCCTTCTGCGCGCAGCCTTCCAGACGCGTCTTCACCAGGTCGATGAACTTGGCCTTCTCGCCGTCCAGCTGCGCCTGCGCCTCCGGCGTGCGTCGCAGCTGACCGTCCACCACCATGAGCGAGTGCGGCGTCAGCTCCACCTGCCCCACCTGCTCCACCTTGGTCATGTCCAGTCCGAAGGCCCTGTGCTCCTGACCCTGCCCGCCCAGCCGGACCACCTCGTCCCAGGAGGGCGCCGGATCCAGCGAGACCGTGGCCGTGCCGTAGCTCATGGAGGTGGCGCGGCCGTAGCCGTACTCAGGTCCGCGCGCGCTCCGACCCACCTCCGAGCGATCGGTGACGTACAGGATGTCCATCTCCGGCCGCTGCTTCGCCGCGGGCAGCGAGGCCAGCGCTCTGGATCCGGATCCGTCCCGAAGCATGTTGGGCGTGGGCGGCATGCGCTCCAGCTTGGCGCAGGCGCCAAGAGCCGCGAGCAGCACCAAGCCAAGACTGGTGGAGAGTGCGTTCTTCATGCGGTCCGAAGGGTAGTGCGGACCGCGTCCGGCGTCAGGGCACCACCGGCGCCGCGTCCCGCACGCAGCGGAACCCGGTGTGTCCCAGGGACGTCTGAGGCTCGCTCGACATCCGCGCCGACGGACGGTAGCCGGTGCAGTACCGGTCGCTGCACAGATAGGAGCCGCCGCGAAGCACGCGAGGCGATCCGGCGCCGTCGGGGTGCTCCACCTGCGGATCCAGCGCCACGGCGCCTGCGGACGCCACCTGCGCGTAGGCATCCGGCGCGTACGCGTCGGCGCACCACTCCCACACGTTGCCCGCCATGTCGAAGAGCCCGTAGCCGTTGGGCGGAAAGGACCCCACGGGCGCCGTGCGCGCGAAACCGTCGCGCGCCTCGTTGCGGACGGGAAACTCCCCCTGCCAGATGTTGCATCGCGAGGGATCCGGTGGCTCGTCGCCCCACACGAAGGTGCGCTGCACCAGACCGCCACGCGCGGCGCGCTCCCACTCGGCCTCGGTGGGCAGCCGCTTGCCGGCCCACGCCGCGTAGGCCTTCGCATCCTCGAACGCGATGTGCACCACAGGGTGGTCCGCCCGATCCTCTATCGAGCTGCCAGGGCCCTCCGGATGCCGCCAGCAGGCGCCGGGCGTCCAGCGCCACCACGCCGAAGCGTCATCCAGCGCCACGGCATGATCGGGCGGGGCGAAGACCAGCGATCCCGGCTGAAGCCGATCGTCCGAAGGCCGCGGCGTGTCGGGCGGAAGCTGGGCGCGCATGGCCTCCCAGTCCACGGGCCGTTCCGCCACGGTTCTGTAACCGGTTGCGTCCACGAAGGTTTGGAACTGCCGATTGGTGACTTCGGTGGCGTCCATCCAGAATGGCCGCACGCGCACCGCATGCACGGGACGCTCGTCGGCGCGGGACGTGGGGCCGTCCGATCCCATCAGGAATTCGCCTCCGGGGACCAGCACCATGCGGGGCTCCTCAGGCCCGCAGCCGATGAGGGAAAGGCTCAAGAATCCCGCAATCAGCATCCGAAACGGCGCGTTCGGGGCACCTCGCATCCACGCAGGGTGGTGCGGCGCCCCGAAACCGTCAAGGAGTGGCCTTCCGTGAACGCCTGGATCTCTTGGATCGTGCTTCCTGCCGCCCTCGCCGGGACGCTGGCGCTTGCGCCGGCGGATCCTCCGGCCAAGGCCTCCCGACCGCCCAACTTCGTGTTCATCCAAGGCGAGGCCCAGGGCCCCGCCAGCCTGTCCGTGGACATGGGTGAACAGCCCAGCCACCCCCGACCCGCCGGACTCACGCCCAATCTGGAGAAGTTGGCGTCGGAAGGGATGCGCTTCAGCGACTTCTACGCCAGCTGCCCGCGCTGCACCCCGTCGCGCACCAGCTTCGTCACCGGCATCAGTCCGGCCAAGCTGCACATGACCTACCAGAACGAGGGTGGCGCCTCGCGGCGCGAGGGCAAGGGTGACGGCAAGGCGAAGGATGGCGGAGAAGACGCCCGCTACCGACTCATGCGGATGATTCCCCCACAGATCGAGGTGGACCTGCCCGCGGGCGTGAAGACCAGCGGCGGCATGCTCCACGATCTGGGCTACGGCACGGCGCACTTCGGCAAGTGGCATGTGGGACGCGCCGAGCCCAGCAAGGTGGGCTTCGACCGCTGCGACGGCGCCAACGGCAACCAGGGCCCGGACCACAGCGGACAGCCCAACCCCGCGCAGGCCACCCAGATCACCGACAAGGGCATCGCGTTCATGCGCGAGCAGGTGAAGGCCGGCAAGCCGTTCTTCGTGCAGATCTCGCACTACGGCTTCGGCAGCGAGGAGGAGGCCACGCCCGAGGCGCTGGCCGTGGCCAGAAAGCTGGTCCCCGGGGTGAGCGGCAAGCCCATGGGCGCCATCGCGGGCGCCCACGACGTGGACACGCAGGTGGGCCGCGTGATGGCGGCCCTGAAGGAGATGGGCGTGGCCGACAACACCTACGTCTTCTACAGCGCGGACCACGGCGCCCAGGGTGGCGGCGGTGGTCGGAGCCAGCCCAACCCACCGTTCAGCGGCGGCAAGGGCAGCGTGCGCGAAGGCGGCGTGCGCGTGCCGTTCATCGTGTGGGGCACGGGCGTGCAGCCCGGCTCGCTCAGCCGCGTGCGTGCCACGGGCATGGACCTGCTGCCCACCATGCTGGATCTGGCGGGCCACCCGGTGGCCAAGCCCGCGGACCCGGACGCGCGAGCCGCCATCGAGGGCGGAAGCCTGACGCCGGTGCTGAAGGGCGGGGGCAAGGGCGAGGTGCAGCGAAGCCATTCCGAGATCGTCATCCACTTCCCCCACTACGACCTCAACAACGGCGGACCGGCCAGCGCCATCTACCTGGGCGACCGAAAGCTGGTGCGCAACTACGACAGCGGGAAGGTGTCGCTGTACGACGTCAGCAAGGACCCGGACGAGTCGCGCGATCTGGCCGCCTCGGAGCCCGACCGCGTCAAGGATCTGGAAGCGCGACTGGACCGCTACCTCAAGGCGGTGGGGGCGCAGATGCCTACTCGCAACACCGATCCGCAGGCCGGCACCGGCGACCCCTACGACATGCCCCAGCCAGGCGGCAACGCGGGCGCGGAGGGCGGTCGCGGCAAGGGTGGCGGCAAGGGCGGCAAGGGCGGCGGCAAGGGCGGCAACAAGGGAGGCGGCAATGCGCAGTGAATCCATCGTGAACCGTTTCGGCCTGGCCCTCGTGCTGGCGGCGGCCACGCCCTCCGCCTCCGCCCTGGCGCATCCACCGGGCGCGCACCAGGACGACCACGGCCACGAGACGCCACCACGGCTGTGGCACGACGCTCGAGGCCATCGCGAACTGGAGGGCTGGCTGCTGGCGGTTCGCGCGTCGGGCGTCACCATCGACCTGCACGACGGCGGAACCGCCACCGTGGCCATGGACGATCTGCCGACGGACGAGCAGGTGGTGGCTCGGCAGGAACTGGATCGCATCCAGGAACTGAACCGCCGAGCATGGACCCTTCCGGCCACGCCCATGGCCGCCATGGCCGCCTCCGCGCTGGCGGTGGCCGACGACGCACCATGGCAGGCGGCCGCGTTCAAGCTGTTCGCGCCCAGCGTGAAGACCCGATGGGACGCGCAGTGGCTCTACGTGGAGTCGGACGGCATGCCGCACGAGCCGCTGGCCTTCACGCAGATGGCGGGCATCACCGCCTGGCAGCAGCAGGTGCCTTTGCCGCAGAACTACACCGGCGCCAACGCCTGGCAGATCCCGCTGAAGCCTCGGCTGGCCGACAAGCCCGTCTCAGGGAAGCTGTACCTGCGCAAGGGCGCCATCGCGCTGGCCGCCAACGGCATTCCCATCTTCAACGCCCTCAACAACCGCGGCGTGGACTCGTTCTCCATCGGCGAACTGGACGAGTTCGGCGGCCACAGCGGCCGCGGCGACGACTACCACTATCACGCCGCGCCGCTGGCCATCCAGAAGGTGGTCGGCAAGGACCAGCCCATCGCCTTCGCGCTGGACGGCTTCGCCATCTACGGTCTCTTCGATCCCAAGGCCAAGGCCGGCGCCGACGGCGCGTGCCCGCTGGGCGCCACCGAGTCGCTGGACGAATGGAACGGACACTTCTGCACCGTGCCCGCGGGGCAGGGACTGGACGGCGGCACGCGCAGCTACCACTACCACGCCAGCAAGGCGTATCCGTACATCAACGGCGGCATGCGCGGCGAGGTGAAGGTGGAAGGCGACGAGATCGTGCCGCAGGCCCACGCGCAGCCGCTGCGGCCGGCCACCGGTCCGCTCAAGGGGGCCAGGATCACCGGCTTCCGACAGACGGGTCCGAAGGCATGGTCCCTGACCTATCAGTTGGGCGGCAAGGACGGCCACGTGGACTACGTGGTGGACGGCAACGGAGGCGTGACCTTCACCTTCACCACGCCGGACGGCACGAAGACCGTGGAGACCTACAGCGCCAAGGATCGACGCACGCCGGGTGCGGGTGGCGGACGCGGAGCGCAGGGCGACCGGCCCCCGCGCGAGGGCGGAGGGCGCAAGGGCCAGGGTGGCGACCGACCGCCGCGCGGCGGCGACGATCGGCCTCCCCCGCCGCCGGACCGCCCGGACGATCGCCCGCCTCCGCCGCCGGACGGCGACGATGACCGACCGCCTCGCGACGACGCCCCGGCCGCCGCGGAACCCCGGGCGCCGAACGCGTTCCCGTTCCGGTGCACGGGCCTGACCGCGGACGGGCTGCTGGACACCAGGTACACCTGCGACGGCGAGAGCACCAGTCCACCGTTTGCGTGGAGCGACCTGCCCAAGGGCACCCGCAGCGTGGCGATGGTGATGCACCACCTGGCGCCCGGCAACGACACGCACGTCTACATGGTGAACTGGGGCATCCCCGCCACGGCCACCGCCATGGCCGCGGGCCAGCGCATGGGCCACTGGGGGAGCAACACGGTGAACGGTCGCGCGGAGTACGCGCCGCCGTGCTCGAAGGGTCCCGGCACCAAGATCTACGTGGTCACGCTCTACGCGCTGAGCGCGGAACCGAAGCTGCCCACCGGGGGCAAGGTGACGCGTGCGGACCTGCTGGCCGCCATCAAGGACATCACCCTGGGCAGCGCGGCCGTCGATCTCAAGTACGCGCGCACCGGCAAAGGCCAAGGTGGCGGCGACGGAGGCGGCGCCGGCGGTGATCGACCGCGACGCGGCGGCCCCAACGAGGAGCCCGACGCGCAGGACGACGGCGCGCAGGGACAACGCAAGCCGGGCCGTGGCGGCAAGGGTGGACAAGGAGGTCCGGGCGGCAAGGGCGGCCAGGCGAAGGGAGACGGTGGCGGCGAGGGCCAGCGCGGAGGGCTGCTCCAGCGGATGACCGCCTTCCACACCGACGTGCCGCCGCATGATCTGGACATCGTGCTGGCACGGCCCACCGACCGCAGCGTGACGGTCAGCGCCGTGACCGCCAAGCCGTCCGAACTGGTGGTGCGCTACGGCCCTGCGGGCGGCACCGAACTTGCCGCGTCGCCCGCCCTTCGCACCGAGCCCGGCAAGACCGCGTTGGTGGAACTCTCCGGCCTGAAGCCCGGCACCGAATACCGCTACCGCGTGGACCTGAAGCCGGAAGGCGGTCAGCCCGTGACAGGCACCGAGCACCGCTTCCGAACCCGCCCCCCCGCCGGCACCCCGTTCACCTTCACCATCCAGGCCGATTCGCACCTGGACGCCAACATGGATCCCAAGGTCTACGAGCGCACGCTGGCCAACGCGCTCACCGACCGCCCCGACTTCCACGTGGACCTGGGCGACACCTTCATGACCGACAAGCGCGGCCGGGACTTCGAGCGAACCGCGCCGCAGTACGACGCGCAGCGCTGGTACTTCGGTCAGCTGTGCGCCGACGCGCCGCTCTTCATGGTGCTGGGCAACCACGACGGCGAGAAGGGAAGCGCCGGCACCAGGCCCGACGACATGGGCCCCTGGAGCTACCGAATGCGCACGGAGCGCTTTCCCCCGCCGCAGACCGGCTCGGGCGGCTTCACGGGCGAGACCGGTTCCAAGGACGGCCGCGGAGCCGACTACTACGCGTTCGAGTGGGGCGACGCGCTGGTGGTGGTGCTGGACCCGTTCAACTTCACCACCGAGCGCACCCGCGGCGGACCGGGCGGCAGCGGCAACAACCGCACCAAGGAAGCGCTGCCTCCCAACGACTCCAGCTGGGGCTTCACGCTGGGCAAGGCCCAGTACGACTGGCTGGCGGACACGCTGGCGAAGTCGAAGGCGAAGTTCAAGTTCGTCTTCACGCACCATCTGGTGGGCGGCGTGGGCGGAACCGAGGCCCGCGGCGGCGTGGAGAG
Source organism: uncultured Bifidobacterium sp. (assembly GCA_964552505.1). Classification (GTDB taxonomy): domain Bacteria; phylum Planctomycetota; class Phycisphaerae; order Phycisphaerales; family SM1A02; genus SYAC01. The sequence goes on from CAZKHO010000055.1 coordinate 9,129, forward strand.
CGCACCCTTCTTCGAGTGGGGCGGCCGGAACGCCGACGGAAGCGAAGGCTTCAGGGAGCGGCGGCCGGGGTGGGCCATGCCCATCCACGACCTGCTGGTGAAGAACGGCGTCACCGCGGTCTTCCACGGCCACGACCACCTGTACGTGCACTCGGTGAAGGACGGCGTGACCTACCAGTGCGTGCCGCAGCCGGGCAACGCGCTGGGCGGCACGCGAAGTGCGCAGGAGTACGGCTACGCCTCGGGCACCATCCTGGGAAGTCCGGGGCACATGCGCGTGAAGGTGACCCCGGAGAAGGCCACCGTGGACTTCGTGCGCGCCTCGCTGGGGCAGCCGACCGCGGGCGGTCGGAGCGAGCGGGAGGCCAACGGCGCGGTGGTGGCCAGCTACGACCTGAAGCCGAAGGGAGCCGACTGAATGCGGACTCGAAGCCTGATGCTCGCGTTGATGGCCGGCCTGGCCGGCCTCGCCACCGTGTCCCTGGCGGCGCGGCAGGGACCGCCTCCAGGTGACGGCGGCAAGCCGCCCAGACGTGGGCCCGGCGGGGGTGGAGGCAAGCGCAAGCCGCCGCAGGACGGCGTGGTCAAGCCGTCCATGAGCGACACCATCCGCGCCAGCATGTACGCGGACAACTGGTTCATGCTCTACGTCAACGGACGGCTGGTGGCCGTGGACTCGATCGACTTCCTCCCGCACAACGTGGTCTCGGTGGACCTCCTGCCCGAGTACCCCATGACCGTCGCGGTGCTGGCCAAGGACAACGCCGATCCGAAGACCGGCTGCGAGTACGGACGACAGATCGGCGACGGCGGATTCATCCTCAAGTTCGCCGACGGCACCGTGACGGACGCGACGTGGAAGGCCAAGTGCTTCTTCCACGGCCCTGTGGAGCGGGACACGGCCAACCCCGTCGTGCGGACGGAGCCGCTGCCCGCGGACTGGTTTGCCCCAGGGTTCGACGACTCCAGCTGGGCCAACGCCACGGTCTACAGCCAGGAGCGGATCGATCCGAAGGAGCCCTTCTTCCAGAACGACTTCAAGGGCGCGCAGTGGATCTGGACGTCGGATCTGGACCTGGACAACACGGTGGTGCTCCGCAAGCGGGTGGAGAGGGCCGACTGGAAGCCCCGCTGGACCACCAAGCCGGACCTGGACACCTCCTCCGCACCCCGATCCTGATCCGCTGCAGCCACCCAAGGGCCGCTAGGCTCCGCGTGCGATGCGCGTGATCGAGCACGTCCAGGATCTGGCTGCATTCCACGGGTGCGCTCTGGTGCCCACCATGGGTGCCCTGCACGAAGGTCATGCCTCGCTCATCCGACGCGCCGCCGCCGGAGGCGCGCCGGCGGTGGCCACCATCTACGTGAATCCCACGCAGTTTGGAGCGGGCGAGGACTTCTCGCGCTATCCACGGACGCTGGAGGCGGACCTGCGGCTGGCGGAGGCCGCGGGCGCGGCCGCGGTCTTCGTGCCGTCGCCGCAGGCCATGTATCCCGCCGGGCTGGACGCGGCGCGAAGCGAGGCGGACGCGTGGCCCCTGCCCCCCGCCGCCACGGAGCCCGGACTGGAGGACGCGGCGCGTCCCGGTCATTTCGGCGGCGTCTGTCAGGTGGTGGCGCGGCTCTTCGACCTCTGCCGCCCGGCCGTGGCGCACTTTGGGGAGAAGGACTTCCAGCAGCTCCGCGTGATCGCGCAGATGGTGGAGCGTGCCGGAGGGCGCTGGGGCGGACTGCGGATCGTGCCGGGTCCCACGGTGCGCGAACGTGACGGACTGGCCATGAGCAGCCGCAACCGCTACCTCGCCGCAGAGCGCCGCGACACCGCGCTTGGCGTGTACCGCGCGCTGCAGATGGCCATGAGCGCCCAGCGACCGGCCACCGCCGAGGCGTTGATGCGCCAGACGCTGGAACAGCACGGCTTCACCATCGACTACTGCGTGGTGCGCGACGCCGCCACCTTGCTGCCGGTGAACGGCCTGGAGACGCCATGCCGGGCGCTGATCGCCGCCCGCCTGCCGGACGTGCGCCTCATCGACAACATGGCCATGCCGGTGTGGCGCTGAACGTGCCGCCCTATCCTGCGCGCATGAACCCCTCCGCCGTCGTGCGTCCGCTGGCCGTGCTCACCCTGTGCGCCGCCGCCCTGCTGGGCGCCGCCGGCGAACCCGAGGCCGCGTGGCTGGACCCGTCGGTGCCTGCGGAGGTCCGGGCGGCCGCGGCCGCACAGGTGGGGTTCGCCGTGCCGGCCGCGCCGGACAGCGTGAAGTGGTTCGGCGGCGCGGCAGTGGCGCCCAGCGACGGTACGGTGACCGTGATCCAGACCTTCAGCATGAAGCAGGGCGGACGAAGCCTGGTGCGCAGCGTGAAGACGTCGCTGCCGGACGGCGTGCGCTTCGTGCCCATCCACATGAGGGACGACGCGGAGACCGCGGCGAAGAACATGGCGCGCAGCGCTCCGGCGATGGCCGTGGCGGTGGACCTGCAGGGTGCGTGGCTGGGTGGCATGGGCCTGCCCGACGCGCCGGTGAACCTGGTGGTGGACGTGAACGGCGCCGTGCGCTTCGTGGGACTCAAGCCCGAGGCCCTGAAGAAGGCGCTGGCTCCGCTGCTGGCCGAGAAGGCCGATCCCGCGAAGAAGGCCAAGCCTCGCACGCCACCCGCGGGCGCGCCCGCCGGCGGCAACCCCGCTCCGCCCGCCAAGTGACGCTCAGGCCTGTCGGCGCACCACTTCGTCGGCCAGCTCGCTGAGCAGTTCGCGAGCGGGACCGGCGGGCACCGACTCCAGCGCGGCCTTGGCCGAATCCACCAGCGACTGCGCCACGGCCTTGGCCTCGTCCAGGCAGCCGCTGCGGCGCAGACGCTCGAGCAGCGCGGAACCGTCGCGACGATGGATGATCTGCAGCACCTCGCTGCGCTCCCACGGACTGGCGCCGCGGAGCAGCAGGATCACGGGCAGCGTGGTCTTGCCCTTCTCCAGGTCGCGGCCCAGCGTCTTGCCCACCACGGCTTCCTCGCCCGCCAGGTCCAGCACGTCGTCCTGGATCTGGAAGGCGCAGCCGGTGCGCTCGCCGTAGAGCCCCAGGGCCACCTGCACCTGGTCCGGTGCGCCGCTCAGGCGCGCGCCCAGCGAGCAGCAGGTGGCCACCAGGGCGGCGGTCTTGCGCCGCACGATCTCCATGTAGGTGGGCTCGTCCAGCGTGGGATCCTCGCGGCGGCTCAGCTGCAGCAGCTCGCCCTCGCAGAGCGTGTTGGTGGTCTCTCCAAAGAGCAGGTTCACGCCGGGGTCTCCCACCAGCGAGCAGAGATGGAACGCGTTGGAGATGAGCCAGTCGCCCAGCATGACCGCCGTCTCGTTGCCGCGGAGACTGTTCACGGTGCGGCCGCGGCGGCGCGTGTCGGCCTCGTCCAGCACGTCGTCGTGCACCAGCGTGGCCATGTGGATCATCTCGGCCACGGCTGCACACGTGCGGTGGGCCTTGCGGAGCGGCGACCCGTCCGAGGCGCCCGAGGCCGCGATGCCGCTGAGCATCAGGAGCGTGGGACGCAGCATCTTGCCGCGGTAGCGCTCCACGTGCTGGGCCAGCTCGTTCACCGCAGGCAGGTCGCTCCGGAGCTGCTGCGCGAAGGTGGCCTCCACGTCGCGGAGGCCGCCCACGATGGCGGCCGCGAGCGGCGCGTGGCGGGTGACCGGCTTGAAGATGGAGGGAGGCACCATGGCGCTGGACTGTAGGGGGTGTTTTCTGGGAAGTCGCGTGCGTCCAGAAGGCCCGATTTCAGCGTTCCGCCGCGATGTAGGCGATCCAGCCGCCGCAGGCCTCGCCCACGGTGGTGCGGCGGAAGGTTCCGTCGCCCTCCCCCGTGGCGTGGTCCGTGCCTTCCCAGTAGACGTGGGAGCGTCGGAAGCCGGCCTCCGCCAGGCACTCTCGGATCTCCGGAATGGTCCAGAGGCGCCAGTCGTAGGTGAAGGCCTTGCGGAGCTTGGAGCCGTCGGGGAAGACGAAGTGGATGTGGTTCAGCACGTCGCCCGTGACGGGGTCGTAGCGCTCCGTCTGCCACTGGTAGGTGAAGCCGTCCAGGTCTCGCTCCTCGGTCTGCTCGCTGAAGCTCTCGTAGCCGCCGTAGCAGTCCACGAACATCACGCCGTCTCGCTTGAGCTGCGTGCGCGCGTGGCGGAAGTAGCCCACCAGGTCCTCCCGGCGCTTGAACAGGTAGTAGCTGAAGTTGAACGCCGCGATCACGTCCACCGGCTCGGCACGGGCGGTGCGCACGTCGCCGATTCGGATGTCCAGACGGGCCAGCTGCGTCGCGGTCAGCTGCGACGCCCGGCGTGCGCGGCCCCAGGCCACCGTGGGTCGGTGCAGGTCGAAGCCGATCGCCCGGTTGGCCTTGCGTCGCGCGACCCAGGTGCCGCTCAGGAAGTGGGTGCCGCAGAAGTCCTCGCGCAGCAGCGTGGGCGTGCGGCCCTTCAGCGAGCGGAAGACGCGGTCGATGAACGCGCTCTCGTCCTCCGGGCTCTGGACGCTCTCCTCGTACAGCTCGTGGCGATCCGCGCCAGCGGCGGTGCGCCAGCCCTTCGCGGCCCTGGAGCCGCGCCGTCGTGCAGGGGTTGCGGTGGACATGGGATCGGGAAATCTACTGCGTCGGCCGCGTTCCTGCCGCCAACGCTCGGGCCAGCGCCACCTTGGCGATGTGCCCGATCAGCGCCAGCGAACCCACCAGCAGCACCGCGCCCACCGCCACCGCCACCACGCCCTGCTGGGTGGCCAGCTCGATCAGGTCCTTCGCGCCCTGTCTGGCGCCGTAGTCGCTCACGATGACCGCCGCCAACGTGCGCGGGGCCATGCCGACCACCGTGCCCAGCAGGAAGACGGGAAACCGGACGCCGGCTCCCGCCATGGCCAGGTTGGTGATGCTGAACGGGCAGCTGGGCGACAGACGCAGCAGCCCCACCACCAGCGCGGTGCGTGACGGCTTCTCCTCCACCAGCGCGTGACGGATGATGGCCGCCTTCGGCCAGTGGTCGATCCAAGCCTCCACCTGTCCGCCACGGCCGGCGAGACGGCTCAGCGCGAAGCCCAGCGTGCTGCCGCCGATGTAGCCGGCCACGCAGACCGGGAAGCCGACGAACGGCCCGAAGATCCAGCCCGCCGCGATGCTGGGCGCGTAGGTGGGCAGCAGACCTGCGCCGCAGCAGAGCGCGTAGCCCAGTGCGAACACCGCCGGGCCCTTCAGGCCCTCGCTGCGGAACCACTCGGTCAACGGCGCGATCTGGCTCAGCAGGTAGAAGCCGGCCATCACGGGCAGGATCGACCACAGCGCAAGCAGCACGGCGGCCCCGTAGACGCCTGGCGGCGGCTTGGGCTTCGCGTGCGCCCCGTCGGGCGCACTGGTGGGAGGCGTGGCCTCGCTCACCGGATCAGGCCGGCACGGGCACGCGCGCGTCCATGTGCCGCAGGATCTCGGTGGCGAACTCGCTGCACTTCA
>CAZKHO010000056.1:0-14415 GCA_964552505.1 uncultured Bifidobacterium sp.
TGATGAAGCGCTCGAAGAGCGTGTCCATGCGGTCGGGGTCGACCGCCGTGATGCCCAGGCAGAAGCACACCGCGCTGTTGGCCGCCGCGCCGCGGCCCTGGCAGAGGATGTCGCGGCTGCGCGCGAAGGCGACGATCTCGTGCACCGTGAGGAAGTAGGGCTCGTAATGCAGCTCGGCGATGAGCGCGAGTTCGTGCTCGAGGCGCTGCGCCACCGCGGCCGGCACCCCCTGCGGCCAGCGCTCCTGCGCCCCCTGCATGGTGAGCGCGCGCAGGTGCGCCAGCGGGGAGATGCCCTCGGGCGCGCAGTCGCGCGGATAGCTCCAGCGCACCTGCTCCAACGAGAAACCTTCGCAGCGACGCGCAATCTGCACCGATCGATCCAACGCTTCCGGCGCAAAGTCGAACAGCGCGCGCATGGCGGCCTCGCCGCGCAGATGCGCCTCGTGGTTGGGGGCAAGCGCCGCACCGCAGGCCGCCACGGGCTTGCCTTCGCGCACCGCGGTGAGCACGTCGGCCAGCTCGCGCCGCGAGGCGTCGTGATGGCGCGGAAGGTTGGTGGCCAGCGTTGGCACGCCCACATGCGCCGCCAGCGCGCAGGCCTGACGCAGGCGCAGCCATTCGTCAGGCAGTCCCTGGCGCACCAGCGCCACGGACAGGCGCTCGCCGAAGAGACGCGCCAGTCCTTCCACCGTCTCCAGGAACCACTGCTCGGCCAGCGCCACGCCGGGCGGCGGGATCACCGCGGCCATCAGTCCGTCGGCGCGCGTGAGCAGCGAGCCGACGGCGCGGCGCCCCTGCACATGACCGTCGGTGATCAGACGGCAGAGGTTGGCCCAGCCGCGCCGTTCGAACGGCCACAGCAGCAGCTCCACCGGCACCGCCTCGCGCACCGGTGCGTCGAAGCGCAGCCGCGCGCCGGCCACCAGCCGCACGCCGCTGGCGCGACTGGCCTCCAGCGCCCGCACCAGCCCCGACACCGTGTCGCGATCACACACGCCCAGCGCCGTGGCACCCTGCGTGCGTGCGCGGCCGAACAGCTCGTCGGCGTGGCTGGCGCCCTCCTGGAAGCTGAAGTTGCTCATGCAGCCCAGTTCCACGAAGCCGCTCATGACCACGCCCCCTCCAGCCACCATGCGGCGCCTTCGCGACGCAGCCACCACCACGCGCCGTCCGCCAGCACGCGCCACCGGTCGCAGGTGCCGCGCTCCCCGCGCCACCAGGCCGCGGAGACGCGCTCAGGACCGTCGTGCGCGTCCACCGTTCGCCATGCACCCGCCACACGCAGACGCACCGGGCGACGACGCGCGTCGCACGCCACCTCCACGGCCTGCGACGGCGCCACGCGCACGGTGGGCCGAAGCGCGCGCAGGCTCTCCACGGGCACCTCCGGCGCCACGGCGCGCACTTCCGCGCCTTGGGCCACCCGGGCTGGCCAGGCGCGTTCGTCCACGGGATCGGCCTGCGCGTGCGGCACGCGGATGGCCGACGGACCCAGCCGCCGTCGGACCTGATCCAGCCATTCGCTCCAGCCGGGATCCGCGCCGTCGTCCAGTGCCGCCGCGCCCCGGATGAGCGTCCACTGCCCAAGCCCCAGCGCCACATGACGCAGGCTGGCCACGCGCACTCCCTGCACCCCCTGCGCCGGATCATGGCCCAGATGCACGCGCTCCAGATGCGGCTGCACCAGGCGCCACAGGTGCTCGGCGCGGCGCGTGGCGCGCGCCAGACGCAGGTGGATGTCCGTGGCCGGCGCATGCGCCCGGTCCAGCGAGACGCGAAGATGCGACGTGCCCATCCGTCCGCGCCACAGGCGGCGGGACAGACGCTCCACGCACCGACGCACGGCCAGACGCACCGCCTCCGCCTGCGAGGTGGGTCCGTCGAACTCGATCACCACGCGCACGGCTCCACGATGCACGATGGAAGGCAGACGCTCGGACACGCGACCCAGCGCCAGTTGCAGGCGCTTCCACGGCGCCTGCCCGAAGCGGTCGCCCAGGCCGCCTGCCGGCAGCCGCGCGAACTGCCCGATGGTGCGCACGCCCACCGTGTCCAGCGTGTCCAGCACCTCCGGCTCCAGCCGCAGCAGGGCCAGCGGCGCGTCGGCCATCCACGACAGCGGCTCCTGCTCCAGACGCGCCTGCCACGGGTGATGCGCCGCCGCCACCAGCGCCGCCGCCGTGGTGGGCGCCACGGCCGCCGTGCCACGCAGCTCCAGCCGCGCCAGATCCTGACGCACGCGCGCCAGCAGCCGCGGCCACCCGCCGTGCACCTGCTCGCAACCGGTCACCTGCACGCACACCGCGGCCTCGCCGGGCGAGGACTCCACCACGGCACGCGGCCCGTATCGCAGGCACCATGCGGCGAATCGCCGCAGCGCGCGCGCGTCCAGCTGGTCTGTGGGGACACCTTCAGGCTGCAAGGCCCCCCGCGTCCGGAGCGATCGATTCGCCCTGTCCGCGGGCCACCATGGCAGCCGGATCGCCAGCATGCGTTCCATGCGCCGATTCCTTGCAAGAGGCGGACGCGCGGGCCGCGGGCATCCATGCCAGCGCCTGCTCCAGGGCGATCGCGTCCATGCCTGCACCGCGTTCCCACCAGTCGCCCAGTCGCACCGTGGCGCCGCAGAGCTGCGCCGGAAGCCCCGCACGCACGCGCAGCAGCCGGGCGCTCCAGCACGCCTGCTCCGGCCGGCCTTCCGGCTGCACCTGCCAGCGGAGCGCGGCGGCGGACGGCACGCGAGCCTCGTCCGCAGGCCGCAGCAGCAGCACCGGACACGACACCGCCGCCAGCTGCAGGCGTCGCGTGGCCGTGAGGTCGAAGCGCGCGCCGTCCGCCACCACCAGCCACGCGTCAGGGGCGTGCGCCGCCATCTGCACCGCCCACAACCGGTCGGCCACGCCGGAGGCGTCCACCAACACGCTGGAGCGCCACAGGCGAAGGTCCACGCGCTGGCGACGACCGCCACGCAGCCCGCGCAGCGCGCCCAGCAGCGCGCGTGGATGCGGCCACGCATGACGTCCCACCCACAGCACGCGCGCCTGCAAGGGCGCCTGCAGCGCCACGCGCCAGGCCAGGTGCAGCGCCAGCCCCATGGCCGGCACGCGCAGCGACGCGGCGTCCAGAGTGCCGAAGGCCTCGTGCACGCCGCGCCACGGCAGGCCGGGCGATCCTTGGCAGCCGTCGATGCAGGGCCAGCCGGTGGAGAGATGCGCCGGCGCGCCGCCTTCGCGAAGCGCACGACGGGCCGCGCTGCCCGAGGCAAGCACCTCCTGCACCGCCTGCTGGATGACGTCCAGTTCCTTGCTCATGTTCGGCACCTGTTAGGGTACCGTCCGGGCATGGGACTGCAACGGGATGAGCCGCCGAACGTGACGAAATGCGGTCAGCCGCGGTGCAGCAGGTCCGCGCCCACGTCGGAGACCTTGGCGCAGCCCGCCAGCGCCATGGCCAGCGAGAACTCCTCCATGAGGAGGCGAAGCACGCGCTCCACGCCTGGCGCACCCGCGGCCGCCAGGCCCCAGAGCACCGGCCGGCCCACCTGCACCGCGGAGGCGCCCAGCGCCAGCGCCCGCAGGATGTCCGTGCCCCTTCGGATGCCGCCGTCCACGATCACCGGCACGCGCCCCGCCACCGCCTGCACCACCTCGGGCAGCGCGGTGGCCGTGGCCATGGCGCCGTCCAGCTGCCGACCGCCGTGGTTGCTCACCACCACGCCCGCCGCGCCGTGCTCCACCGCACGCGCCGCGTCGTCGCCGCGCAGGACGCCCTTCACCAGCACCGGCAGGCGCACCGCCGAACGCAGCATCTCCAGGTCCTTCCAGGTGAGCGAGGCGTCGATGGTCCACCCAAGCGACTCGCCGATGCCGCGGCCGGTGTGTCCCGTGGGCACGCCGGGCCGCTCCAGGTTGGCCATGCGCATGCCGTCCGGCACGCGGAAACCGTTGTGGATGTCGCGTTCGCGGACGCCCCACACCGGCGTGTCCACCGTCACCATGAGCGCGGTGCATCCGGCCGCCTGCGCGCGCTGCGCCAGCGCGCGGGTGAAGCCGCGGTCCTGGCTGATGTAGATCTGCATCCAGAGCGGCGCGGTGGCCGCCCGCGCCACCTCCTCCACCGTGCAGGTGCTCAGGCTGGAGAGCACCATGGGCACGCCGCACGCGCCGGCGCCGCGGGCCGTGGCCATTTCGCCCTCGGCGTGGGCCATGCGATGGAGCGCGGTGGGCGCCACCAGCAACGGCGCCGGAAGACGCGCACCCAGCAGCTGCACGCCCGCGTCGCGGGACGACACGTCCACCATGCAGCGCGGCCGCAGCCAGAGCCGCTCCCACGCCGCCCGGTTCTCCGCCACCGACCGCTCGCCCCAGGCGCCGCTTCGGTAGTAGTCGTGCGCCATGCGGTCCAGCCGCTGCGCGGCCTCGGCCTCGAAGGCGTCCACGTTCAGCATGTCCTGCAGCGGCGGCATCGGGACGGCGATCCTACGAGCCGCGCGCCAGCGACGCGCTCCACGCGGAGACCCGCGCCACCGCGGCCAGCAGCGCCTCGGCGGTGAAGGGCTTGGCCATCCACTCGAAGCCGGGGCCCGTGGGACCGCCCGTGCGATCGCCCAGCACCACCACGCCGGGCCGGCAGCCGGCCTCGTGGCAGGTGGCGTGCCACGATCCCGAGACCGCGTTCCAGCCCGCCTCGTCCACGATGGCCACGCTGCCCGGACGCTCGGCGCGCAGCAGCGGCACCAGGCGGTCCGGCGTGTCCGCGCGCAGCACCCGGTGACCCGCCGCATGCAGCGCCTCGGCCAGCATGGGACCCAGCAGCGAATGGTCCTCGCGCAGCGCCACCACCGGCCGCGCCACCGGCACCGCGCTCGCCTGCAAAGGAAGCTCCACCGTGACCACGCTGCCCTGGCCACCGCCCGTGGCGTACAGCGTGCCGCCCAGACCTTCCGCAAAGCGCCGCACCGCCGCCATGCCGAGGGCCGCGCGACCCGCCAGCGTGCCGTCGTCGGACAGCGCCTCGCCGATGCGCAGCGCCGCCTCCGGCGTGAGCGGGACGCCGGAATCGATGCAGCGCACCGCGATGGCGGCGTCGCCGATGGGATCCAGCCGAAGCGTGATCGAACCGGCGTTGGCCACGGCCTCGCAGGCACGCAGCACCATGTTCATCACCGACTGCTGCAGCAGACCCGGATCCACGCGCACCAGATCGGCGCCGGCGGCGCGGTCGTCCAGCGACAGCTCCACGGTGCGCGGCAAGCCGGCACGGAAGAGCTGCATGCCTTCGCGGAGTACCGCCGCCACGGACACCAGCGAGCCGCCCGCGGTGGCGGCCTGCGGCGAGAGGCCCACCACGCTGCGCACCAGGCTCTTGGCGCGCGCCACGGTCATCTGGATCACCTCCAGACTCTCACCCACCCGCGGCGCGAGCGTGCCTTCGGCATGCGCCAGCGAGGCGTGCGCCCGGATCACGCCCAGCAGCTCGTCCAGCTGGCGCGCCAGCCCGCCCGCCACCATGCCCAGGGACTCCAGTCGCTCGGCGCTGGTCAGCGTGGCCTCCAGCGCGCGGCGCTCGGTGACGTCGCTGATCACGCCCACCACGCGCTGCACGCGACCGCGCTCGTCGCGCTCCACCACCTTGCCGCGCTCCAGCATCCAGCGCCACGAGCCGTCGGCCGCCTGACGACGGTGCTCGCTCTCGTACCGCGGCGCCTGGCCTTCCAGGTGCCGGGTCCATGCCTGCTGCACGGCCGGGCGGTCGGCCGGATGCAGCCACGGGTGCTCGGGCGGCGTGGACAGCGGTTGCAGCGACGGATCGTGCCCCAGCATGGTGGCGCAGCGTTCGCTGATCATGCTGCCGCCGCCGTCCAGGCGCAGATCCCAGAAGCCGTCCGCGCTGGCCTCCATGGCCAGCTTGAGGCGCTCCTCGCTGGCCTTCACGGCGGCGTCGGCGCGCCGACGATCGGAGATGTCCCGAAGGAAGGCGCTGAACCCGCCGCTCTCGCCCGGCATCCGGTTGATGGCCAGCTCCACCGGAAAGCGGCGCCCGACACGGTCCATGCCCGTGATCTCGATGCGACGGCCCAGCAACGGCCCGTGGCCGGTGGCCACCACGCGACGCATGCCTTCGCGGTGTGCCTGCCGCATCTCCGGCGGCACGATGAAGTCGGCCAGCGGTTTCCCCATGGTCTCCTGCGCCATCCAGCCGAAGAGGCGCTCCGCCTGGGCGTTCCAGAGGGTGATCGATCCCTGATCGTCGATGGCGATCACCGCGTCCAGCGCCGTGTTCACCAGCGCGTCCAGGTGACGATCCCGCTGGCGCGCCGTGTCCTCGGCGGTCTGCTGCGCCACGGAACTGCGACGCAGGTCCTCGGCCAGACCGTGCAGGTCCATGGCCAGACGGACCATCTCGGCCAGCTCGTCCATCAGGGCCGACTCGCTGCGCGTGGGCGAGCGACGCACCGGGAGCAGGAACTCCAGCACCGCGCGGACCACCTCGCCACGACCGCTTCGGACCGGCACCGACCAGCTGGCGATCAGACCGTGCCGCTGCAGGCGCTGCGCAAACTCCCCCCAGGTCTCCACCTCGCTCAGGTCGTGCGCCATGAGGCGCGCGGAGGACCCTGCGGCGACGCACGCCGGCGACCAGGGCTCGCCCGCCCGGTGGCCGGCCTGGAGCTTGGCCACGTCCTCAGGGAGGGTGGGACAGATGCCCGGCTCGAATCGCCCCTCCGCGTCCACCGGCGTGAGCAGACAGAAGATCTCGCCCGGCATCCAGCGCTCGGCGATGGCGGCCACCGACTGCAGCGTCTGACGCAGTCCGGCGCCGCGCGAGACCAGGTCGATCATCTGGCGCTGCGCCATGAGCAAATCGCTCTTGACCACCAGACCCAGGCTCGGTCGCAGGGAAAGCCCCGCCACAGCCTGACCCGAGGGCTGCGCGCCCACGCGGACGGCGTACAGCACGCCGTCCAGCGCCAGCATGAGGCCGTCGCCGCGCACCAGTTCCAGCTGCAGGCGCAGCGGCGCCGGAAGCTCGCCCATCTCCGGCAGACGGGCCAGCCATCGGAACGCGGCGTCGGACGCGTCGCGAAAGATCTCGCCCACCGAAAGTCCGCGCAGCTGGTCGGCCCCTCGCCCAAGCATCTGGCCGGCCTGCGCGCTGGCCGCCACCACGCGTCCGGACGCGTCCAGCAGCATCACCGCGGAGTCCGTCTGGTCGGACGGATCGCGGCCGCGTGCGTTCGGGTTCGGGGCGTCCATGAGGATCGCGGCGGAGTCTAGATCACGGCACGGCACCGCATGGCCAGCGCACGCAGCGCCAGCACGGCGGCCACCGGCACCCATGCCAGCAGCCAGGGCCACCGGGCCTGCCACGGGGGTTGGGGCGGTCCCACCGGCAGCGTTCCCGAAAGAAGCGGCGACGCGACGCCATCCAGCACCAGCTCGAAGCGGCATGCGCCTGCGTTGTCCAGCTGCGCGTGCACCCACCGGCCGATGACGCCGGGGCGGGCCTCCAGCCGAAGTTCCTGCACCGTGCCCTGGTCCGCCTCCCAGACGCGGAGCACCGCGGCGGGCTGATCCGCGCCCAGCAGCGTGAACTCCACAGGACCCACGCACGGGCTGGCCGGGGAGACCAGCAGCGTCCAGGTGGCGTCACCCGCACGCACCGAAGCCACCGGCGCGCCGCCGTCGGCCAAGGCCGGGAGACACGGCATGGCGGCCAGCGCCGCGGCAAGGGTTCGAGCCGGCCGCCTCATGGAAGCAGCCCTCGCATCTGCATGGGCTGCAGCACCACCCACGCGGCCACGGCCCACCATGCCAGCGCCACCATCGCACCCGGCGCAAAGCGGGCGCCACCCGCACGCGTCCGCAGCCAGAGCAGCTGCAGACTGACCAGCAGTCCCGCCCCCAGCGCCAGCAGCATGGCGGGCACCAGCCATGCCGGCACGGCGGCGCAGCAGTTGGCCACCCACTGCGGTTCGCCCAGGTCCGCCAGACCTGCGTCACGCACCGCGCGCTGCAGCGGCGGCCAGGCGCTCTTCCATCCGGTCACCAGATGGAAGCCGAAGTGCACCAGCCAGGTGACCACGCCCAGCGGCCAGAGATCCATGACCAGTCGCGTCCACCGCGTTCGCCAGCAGGTGCCCGCCACCGGCACGCAGGCCGCCACCAGCACGGGGGACGCCAACGCACCCATGGCCAGCACCGTGCACACCGCGCGCGCACCGGCCCCCGCGGTTCCCGGCCACACGCCCTGGATCCACGCCACGGCAGGCTGGGTCATGAGCGCCGCGTTGGCGATGCCGCCGGCCCCGAGCGCCAGCAGCAGCGCGCCCACGTCCGCGCGGTCCGTCCAGCGCCCCAGGCCTGCGCGCGGGCGTTCGTCGCGCGCCTCCATGAAGGGCGTGGTCAGGAACACGCCCGCGTTGCCGTGCGGACACGCCGTCACGCAGTCCATGCAAGCGGTGCAGTCGAGCGACCCCACCTTGCGCGGAAGGAAGAGCCCCGTGCCGCAACCGGGGCCCGCGGGACCGCCTCGAAGGCAGTCGTGGGTGGTGCATCGGGCGCAGGCGTCCGCGTCCTTGATGGCCGGTTGCCACGGCGCGGCCACGGACATGGCCATGTTCCACTGACCCACCGGACACACCCACTGGCAGAAGGCCGATCCCTCGAAGAGCAGGTCCACCGCGGTGGCCGCCGCCAGCAGACCCGCCACCAGCCCCGCCGTCAGCCACGGGCTGTCCCACCAACCGAACGCCTCGTAGGCCACCAGCCACGCCACCACCAGCGACGCCACCAGCCACTTGGCGCGAAGCCACGCGGGCCATCGCAGCGAAGGCCGGATCCACCGTCGCAGCAGCGTCCTGGGCGCGATGAGCGGGCATCCCATGCACGCCAGGTTCCCAAGCGCCACCACCGACACTGCCGCCACGCCGCGCCAGTGCGTCCACGGCCAGGTGCCCGCCAGACTGGTGGCCGCGTCGCGCGGTCCCGCAAACCCGTCCACCACCACCGCCGCGGCAAGGCACAGCACCAGGAAGCGGAGCGCCAGCCTGGCGCCGGGGCTTCGGATCAGGCCTCCCACCAGCGGAAGGCGTGCCAGGTCCGCGCGCGGTGCCGGCGCGGGCACGGCGCGGATCACCTGCAGCGACACCGTGCGCGGCAAGGGCCTGGGCGAGAGCGCGCGCACCACGATGACCATCGCCGGCACCAGCATCAGCACCGAGCCCGGCAGCCACATGATGGCGGCGGCTCGCTGCTGGTCGGCCAGTGCCGAGAGCCCCAGCGCCGGCGCGGTCTCCCGGTACGGTGCGTAGACGGCGTCGGGCGCAAAGGCCAGCACCGCCGCCACCAGCGTGTTGGCCACGTCGGCGGCCAGCAGGTAGAAGGCCATCGACCAGCGTGGCCAGGTCCCCTTCCACGGCCACGGCTGCACCACCGGCCACCAGAACAGCAGCCCCGTCAGCATGAAGCACGCGTGCTCCAGCGCGTGCGCGCCTTCGCTCCGGAGCGCCCATTCGTACGCAAACGGAAGGTGCCAGCCCCAGGTGGCGCCCACCATCAGGCCCCATGCCACCGGCGGGTGCACCAGCGTCTGCAGCCCGCGGCCCAGCGCCGGCCAGCCCAGCAGCGGGCCCGCCAGATCCCGGGAGACCCACCGGGGCAGTCCGGCCATCATGGGCTGATACGGCCACGCGCAGAGCAGCAACGGCGGCGCCACCATGGAGAGCAGCAGGTGCTGCGTCATGTGCGCGGAGAGGAGCCACGCACCCAGCGAATCCAGCGGCGAGTGCAGTGCCACGGCCACGATGGCAAGCCCTCCCAGCCAGCAGGCCAGGCGTCCGGAACCCCAGCGCCATGGTTCGGCGCGCCGAAGGCGCCACCACCCACGCAGGTACGCCATGGCCGCAAGCGCCAGCGCCACCGCCGAAGCGCCCGGCGCGCTCCACGCCGACCACATGTCGGCCACCCAGGGCATGCTCACCGGGCCGCGGGCGCAACCGCCGCGGGCGCCAGGTCAGGCGTCCGCGCGCGCTCCAGCGCGCCCGGGATGCGGGCGGGTGGCTGGCCGTCCGTGCGGCAGGCCTGCAGGAACGCCACCAGCGCGGTGGTCTCCGCACTGGAGAGCGTCTTGCCGTAGGCGGGCATGTTGCCGCCCCCCTGCTGCACCTGACGCACCAGCTGGTCCCAGCTGAGTCGGCTTCCCACGTCCGCCAGATCCGGACCGCGCATGCCGCCCTGACCGTCGATGGCGTGGCAGTTGCGGCACTGCTGGAACTGCAGGACCGCCGCCCCCTGCATCTGCAGCGGGGAGAGGTTCTTCACCATGCGCACCGGCGTGGGCGTGCCGGTCCAGGCGTCCATCACGGGGCTCCATGGACTGGAGACGCCCAGCCACGTGAGCGCGCCCAGGGCCACCACGATCAGCAGCATGGCGGCCATGGCCACCGGTCGGCGGGACGGCGCACGCTCGCCGCGGTTGGAGATCAGCGGGATCGCCAGAAGCCCAAGCACGATGACCGGCGGACTGGCCAGCAGCAGGAACGTCTCCACCTGCGGAGGCAGCAGCGCCAGCGCGGCGAAGATCCACAGGAACGCGCCGTCCGGACGCGGATTGGCGTCGATGAGCGTGGGGTCCGGGTTGCCGTTGGGACCGAAGGGACCGAAGTACGCCGCCAGTCCCACCATCAGGATCAGCGCCAGCCCGCAGAACACCAGGTCGCGCTTGGCCGCGTCGGGCCAGAACGGGACGCCCGTGCGATGCACGCGCTCTTCGAACTCCTTGCGGTAGGTCTTCGGGTCCACGACCGCGCCCGGCCTGGGCATCTCGCTGACGCCGCCCTTCAGAATGAGCGCCATGTGCAGGCCCACCAGCGCGATGGTGAGTCCCGGCAGCACGAACACGTGCAGCGCGAAGAAGCGGCTGAGCGTGGCCCCGCCGATGTACGGCCCGCCCAGCATGATGCCCCGCATCTGGTTGCCGAAGACCGGCACGCGGTCCACGATGCTGGCGCCGATGCCCAGACCCCAGTAGGCGTCCTGGTCCCAGCGCATGATCTGCCCCGTGAAGGCCAGCGCCAGCGTGCAGAAGAGGAGCAGCACGCCCACCATCCACGTGAGTTCGCGCGGGTACTTGAAGCTGGCGTGCAGGAACACCTGGCTCATGTGCACCACCACCATGATCACCATGGCGTTGCTGGACCAGCCGTGCAGCGCGCGGAGCATCCATCCCATGGGCACCTGCGCGTCGATGTACTGCAGGCTCTGGTACGCGTCGGCGGCGCTGGGGGCGTACAGCGTGGCCAGCAGGATGCCGCTCACGATCTGGATGGTGAAGAACATCAGCGTGGCGCTGCCGAAGACGTACCACCACTTGGCGTCGCGCGGCACCCGGTGCGTCATGATGGGCGCCACGAAGCCCACGGCGCCCGACCGCTCCTCGGTCCAGTTCAGGATGGAGCGCAGCCAGCGCAGCATCAGGCGCTCTCCTGCAGGCCGGGCAGCAGGCCCGCGTCGATGTGCAGCCGCCCCGACTCCACCTTCCACTTGTATTCGAACAGGCCGCGCGGCGGCGGTCCGCTGGCACGGCTGCCGTCCTCGTAGTAGACGCCGCCATGGCACGGGCACATGAACAGGCGGCTCTGCTGGAACCACTTCACCGGACAGCCCAGGTGCGCGCAGTTCACCGCGAACACCTGGAACTTGCCGTCGCCCATGCTCCGCACCCACGCCGCGGTGCTGGCGGTGTCGCCGTCGTTGGGGTTGGATCCCGGCACCGCAAACTTGGCCAGACGCGTCTGCCCCTCGGGGTACTCGCCCACCGGACCGATGTCGATCCAGGTGTTGCCGCCCCGGCGGAAGCCCGGCGCCACCAGCGCACCCACCATGGGAATGGCCGCGATGACCGCGCCGATGCCCATGAGCCCCGCGCCGATGGCGAACATGGCGCCACGTCGCGAAGGGCTTGGCACGCCACCGTCCGGCCCGCGCTTGCCCGCGCCGCCGTCACCGCAGTTCTTGCATCCGTTGCAGCAGTCGCTCATGGCTTGGCTCCCATCTGCGGGCGCCTCGAGGCGAGGAACGCCACCACGTCCGACACGTCCGCCGCCGACAGGCGCGCCGACGCAGGCTGGCCCGGGTACGGGCCCGTGCAGCCGGCGCCCAGGTCCGCACGCCCGAAGAGGATCGAGCTTCGAAGCGACTGGTCGCTGACCAGACGCAGGTAGTTGGGGTCGGTGACGCTGCCGCGCGTGCCAGGAGCCTTGCCATCCGGCGCACCGTGACACGTCTGGCAGTTGGCGGCGTAGACCGTGGCGCCGCGCGCGGCCTGGCCGGGGGCGGCGCTCCACTCCACGGGACCCGCGCGACCGCCCGTGCCCCACTCCTTCACCATCCAGTCCACCAGCGAATGCAGCTGCTCGTCGTCCACGGGACCGCCCTGCGAGGCGGCCATGGCCGGCATCAGCCGTCCCTGCCCGCGCGTCACCACCTCCAGAAGCCGCTGCGCGCCGATGGACGCAAGGTAGTCGGCGTCCCGCATGGGTCGCGCCACGCCCATGGTGCCGTCCGCGCCGTGACAGCCCGCGCACTGCGTGGCCCACACCTGCTCCGACGGGATCACGCTGTCCTTCTCGGTGCGGCCCGCGCGATTCAGCGGAACCTTGCCGCAGGCCGACAGCGAGAGGGCCGCAAGCGCCAGCATGGTCGCGCGGGTCAGGCTCATGGCTGCTCTCCTTCGGAACGCTCCACGCCCAGGCGCTCCGAGAGGCTCCACGCGGCCATGGTGGGGATGCGCCGCGACCGGGCCACCACCACGCCGCACACGAAGCCAAACGCGGCCTGACTGGCGAAGAACCACGGCCACGAGATGAAGCGCTCCAGCGCGGGATTGACGATGCCGATGGTGGCGTAGAGCAGGCCGGTCCAGAGCACGGGCCCCAGGACGCCGCCCATGAGCAGCGGACGGGTGGGCATCATGGGCAGGCTCACGGTGTAGAGCAGGCCGATGAAGAGGCTGGCCACCAGATGGATGGCGCACGCCACCGCCAACAGTCCGGGCTGCATGGCCCCCAGCGCCTGCGCATCCATGGAACCCACGCTGGGCACGAACACGCCGGCCAGCAGGTTGATGGGCATCCAGACGCTGCCGTGCTTCAGCACGCCCCAGGCGCAGGCCACCAGCGCCATCGCCACGCCGCCGAAGAGGCCGCCTCGCAGACCCGCCCGATACGGATGGATCTGAGCCGGCAGCAGCGCGCGCGTGGCGGGAGCCTTGCGGTCCAGCGCGGGCGGCGGCGCCACCGTCTCGGCGCCCTTGGGCAGCTCCTCCAGCGACTCCATGGGGAAGCACGAACGCGCCCAGATCACGAACCCGGCCACCGAGCACGCCACGCCGGTCAGGCTGACCAGCGGATGCGTCACCAGGCCCGCGAACACCAGCGTCACGCCCAGTCCTGCCCAGAACGGACCCGCAGTGGGCTGCGGAATGCCACGCAGGTACGGCATCTCCGACTTGGTCTCCTGGGTGCTCATCCGCGCAGCCCCACGATGTAGACGGTGGTGAAGACGAAGATCCAGACCACGTCCACGAAGTGCCAGTACCAGCTCACCAGCTCGAAGCGCAGCGTGTCACGCGCGGGCTTCAGCCGGCCCATGGCGCCCAGCGCCAGGAAGACCAGCAGCGCCAGCAGGCCCACGCCCACGTGGAACGCGTGGAAGCCCACCAGCGAGTAGAAGGTGCTCCCGAAGAGGTTGGTGGCGATGGTGAGTCCCTTGTCCCAGATGAGGCCGCGCCACTCCATCCAGGTGCCCCAGAGGAACCATCCGCCCAGCGCGATGGTGGCCAGGAGCCAGGACAGCATGGCGCCACGGCGGCCGCGCGCCAGCGCACGGACCGCGCCCATCACGGTGAACGAACTGGCGATCAGCGCCGCGGAGTTCACCAGCACCGGCTTCACCTCCAGCACGTCGCGCGGGTACGGGCCCGTGGCGCTCTTGCCGATGTAGTACAGGTACGCCACGATGAAGCCGCAGAAGAACAGGCTCTCCATGGCGATCAAACTGGCCATGCCCACCTTGCCCCGGCCGGGGCGCCACGTGTCGGCGATGTCGACGGCGCGTTCCATGGGTCACTCGTAGTTGCAGTCGGGATCGTGCGGGTGCTTGCGGTCCCACAGCGGGCGCGCGCTCGTGCAGCTCGGGATGCGGTCGAAGTTGTGCTCGGGCGGCGGGCTGGTGGTCGCCCACTCGAGCGTCCACGCGTCCCACGGGTCGTTGCCGGCGACCGGGCCCTTCACGAGCGCCCGCACCATGCTGAACACGAACAGCGAGACACCGAGAATCTGCACCGGCACGCCGATGGTGCTGATCAGGTTCCAGATCTCGAAGCCGCGGCCCGGCTGGTAGGTGTAGATGCG
>CAZKHO010000057.1:0-14343 GCA_964552505.1 uncultured Bifidobacterium sp.
GGCGCTGGCTGCGGATCTGCGGGAGGCGCAGTGGGCGGTTCCTGCGGAGGAGCTGCAGGTTCGGCAGCTGGCGCAGGCTGCGGATCTGCGGGCGGTGGAGCAGGGGGTTCCTGCGGAGCCGTTGCGGCGGCATCGGGTTGGGGTGTCTCGATCGTTGCGGCCTTGGCCCCTGGCCGATAGATCAGCACGCAGCCCGGAACGCGTTCGCTTCCCGGGGCCGCGATCACCACCAGATCTTCCGTGGCGTCCATGGCGGCGCCCAGCCGTTGCGCGCGCACGAAGGCAGGCGCAACCCACTCCTCAGCCGCCTGCCACGTGGCCTTGCTCTCGCCTGCGGCGGGATCGCGCTTCTCGAACACGAACACGCGCCCCGATGTGGCCCCGTTGGAGGTGTTCGGCTGACCCACGATGACCTGTCGGCCGGAGACGGTGACCGCCTGCCCGAACCGGGATCCGGTCTCGGGAGCCGGGGACTGCAGCATGGTCGCGCTGCCCCAGCCCTCCTGCGACCAGGACTCCTCCAGCCAGAGCCGAGTTTCCGCGTTCTGGCGGAACACCGCCACGCGGCCCGCGTCCGGCGCAAACTTCAGGTTGGCGTTGGGAATGCCCACCACCGCCAAGCCGGGGGCGCTGGCCACGGCCGTGCCGAACACGTCCAGCGTCTCCGCGGTGCTCGGCGCGATGATCGCGGTGGCTTCGCGGCGCCAGTCCGATCCGGCTCGGCGAGCGAAGATGGAGATGGTTCCGCCCTCGCCGCCGTACTTGGTGCGTTGCGACGGCGCGCCCACCACCGCCTGGCCGTCGCGAAGCGCGATCGCGGATCCGAAGCTGGCGCCCTCGCGTCCGCGGGTGAGCAACGACACCGTGGGTGCGGACCACGATCCATCCGCCTTGCGCATCCAGGCCAGCATGGCGCCTTCTCGTGCGAACACGTGCGTGACCCGCTCCACTTCGCGCGGCTCGCCGCTGGGCGGCGGCTTCTCCAGCTCGCCAGGACGGGGGGGCGCCGCGCGACGTCGATCCGGCATCAGTCCGCTTTCCGACAGCCGCATGGTGGCCGCCGGCGCTCCCGCCAGCAGGCTCTCGTCGTCGATGGCCACAGACGACCCCAGGCGTTCCCCAGCCGTGTCCGGATCCGGATCGGTGAAGGCACGCTCGAACTTCCATCCTGTGGCGTCCCGATGCCACACGTACACGCGGCCGGCATGCCTGGCACCGTCCACGTCCGCATGTGGCGCACCCACGGCGATCCACTGTCCAGACGGTGAGATGGCCACACTGGCGCCGAATCGCTCGTGCTGCGCACCTTCGGGGGGCTGCAGCACCACGGGCGGCGCGTCCAGATGTGCCGCGTCATGCACCCAGACGCGGCCGGTGCCTTCAGCCTGCGGAGCACCGATCACCACAAGTCCACCGTCCACCGCCACGGATTCGCCGAACGAACCATGGCAGCCCGCGGGAGCCACGATCACCGCGTCCGCCATGCGTGTGGGGGGGGTTGCGGTGGGCATGACCTGGCGAGACACCTCGGTGGTCCTTGCCTGACCGGTGTGGAAGGGGTTCTCGGGTGCGGGCTGCGATCGGCAGCTCGCCAGCCAAGCGCCTCCCAGCGCGGCGCATGCCAGTGCGGACGGCCGGAAGCGGTACTGGGACGCGCGAATCATCGGAAACAGCAGTCTAGCGGCGGGGCCTGCGCGCACGCGGCCGGAGGTGGTTGCATACGATGGGCCCCCCGAATGCGTGCTGCAGCAAGGACCATTCCAGCCTTGGTCGCCGTCATCGCGGTGGCGCTGATGCTTGCGGCGCTCCGGACGCCGCAGACGCCCACCTCGCCCATCCAGGAAACCACCATGACCCAGAAGAACACGGTCTCCCGATCGGGATATTCCGTCGCCCGGCTCCCGCCCGAAAAGGTGACGGAGCTGGCGAAGAAGCTGACGCCGGAGCAGTACCGCGTGACCCAGAAGTCGGGCACCGAAGCCGCGTTCTGCGGCACGTTGGTCGACAACCACAAGGAAGGCGTCTACACCTGCGTGGTCTGCGGACTGCCGCTCTTCAGCAGCGACCACAAGTTCGACTCCGGTTCGGGCTGGCCCAGCTTCTTCCAGCCGTTCGATCGCGACCACGTGGCCTACCTGAAGGACGACAGCCATGGCATGGAGCGCATCGAGATCCAGTGCGCTCGGTGCGGCTCGCACCTGGGACACGTGTTCGAGGACGGCCCCAAGCCCACCGGGCTGCGGTACTGCCTCAACTCCGCCGCGCTCGCGTTCCATGACAAGGGCCAGCCGCTGCCCCCCGAGAGTCGGCCCATGACCATGAAGACCGCCTATTTCGCGGGTGGATGCTTCTGGGGCGTCGAGCACATCTTCCAGCTCTGTCCGGGCGTGATCGGCGCCGAGAGCGGCTACATGAACGGCACCACCGAGAAGCCCACGTACGAGGACGTGTGCGGTCATGGCACCGGTCACGCGGAGGCGGTCAAGGTGACCTACGACCCCGCCAAGGTCTCCTACCGGCAGCTGCTCGACGGCTTCTTCCGCATGCACGACCCCACCCAGCTGAACCGCCAGGGTCCGGACGTGGGTGACCAGTACCGCAGCGCGGTCTTCACCGTGGACGCGGAGCAGCAGAAGGAAGCCGAGGCGTTCAAGGCCGAACTGCAGGCCTCCCCCAGATTCGCCGGCCGGAAGCTGGTCACCGTGATCGAGCCCGCGAAGACCTTCCATCCCGCCGAGGCCTATCACCAGGACTACGTGGAGCGCACGGGTCGCACCTGCCACGTGGGCAATCCGTGGCCCGAGGTCTTCGCCGCGTCCAAGGACGTCCCCGCCACCTCGCCTCAGGCGGTGCGATGATGCGAGCGCGTCCGACGGCCGTCACGGCGCTGGCGCTCTCCGCGATGGCGCTGCTGGCCATGCAGCAGGCCCGTCCGGCCGACGGTGTGGCGCGATCCATCCCGTCGCCCAACGCCTACGCCAACGACCTGATCGCCGCCGTCTCCACCGAATCGCTCGCGCGATATCACGACCTGATCGCCACCGAGCCGCACGTGGCCGGCACGCCCGGCGACGAGCGCCAGATCGCGCGCATCGCCAAGGCGTTCCAGGAGATGGGGCTTCCGGTGCAGGTGCAGTGGTTCCGCTGTCTGCTGGCGCGGCCCACCAAGGCCCTGCTGGAGATCGTGGAGGGAGCGCCGCAGCTGCCCGCCGGCGCATCGCGCGGCGTGGTGCCGCTGCAGGTCAACGAACGCAACCTGGCCGAGGATCCCGCCACCGCCCACCCCGACCTCACCTTCGGCTGGAACGCCTACAGCGGCAACGGCGACGTGACCGCCTCCGTGGTCTACGCCAACTACGGCCTTCGCGAGGACTACGACGCGCTGAAGGCCGCCGGCGTGGACGTGAAGGGCAAGATCGTCCTGGTGCGCTACGGGCGCTGCTTCCGAGGCTTCAAGGCCCGCTTCGCCCAGGAGCGTGGCGCCGCCGGCGTGCTGCTCTACACCGATCCGGCGGACGCCGGATTCTCCAAGGGCAAGGTGTGGCCTCAGGGCGGCGGCTGGGCCAACGACAACTGCCTGCAGCGCGGCACGCTCAACACGCTTCCGTATCCGGGCGATCCCGGCACGCCCGGCGTCTTCAGCGCCGACAACGTGGTGCGAGACGATCCGTCGCGCCTGGACCTGCCGAAGATCCCCGTCCAGCCCATCGGCTACGGCGCGGCCGGCACGCTGCTCACGCGATTTCAGGGCGCCGAAGTGCCGGAGTCCTGGCGCGGCGGGCTGGGTCTCACCTATCGATACGACGGCGGCGACGCCCTGAAGGTGCACCTGGTGGTGGAGCAGGAGCGCTACCTGGGTCGCAGCGGCAACGTGATCGCCGCCATGCCGGGTGCAGGCACAGGCACCGAATTCACCGTGATCGGCTGCCATCACGACGCCTGGGGCTACGGCGCGGCCGATCCGGGCGCCGGCACCATGTGCCTGCTGGAGGCCGCGCGATGCGTGGCCGAGGCCGGCAAGCGCGGCATCGCGCCGCTGCGCACCATCGTGTTCGCGGCATGGGGCGCGGAGGAGTTCGGCATCATCGGCAGCACGGAGTGGTGCGAGGCCCACGACGTGGAACTCCGCCGTGACGCCGTGCTCTACGCCAACCTGGACATGGCGGCCATGGGACCCAACCCCGGGCTGTCCATCTCGCCCGAGCTGGACTCGCTGGTCCGTCAGGCCGCCAAGCTGGTGCCGGCCGCGGGCGCGCCCGCCGAGTCCGTGCTGGCGCGCATCGAGCGCGGTGCCGGAGACCGGCCGCTGTTCGGCGCGCTCGGGGGCGGCAGCGACCACGTGGCGTTCGTCTGCAGGGAGGGCGTGCCCAGCGTGGCCATCTCGGCGGGCGGATCGCAGGGCACCAGCTACCACAGCAACTACGACACCGTGAAGTGGTATCGATCGGTGGTGGGAGACGACTACGCGCCGGCGGCCATGGTGACGCGGCTGGCGCTGGCCATGACCGCGCTGGCGGCGCAGACCGATCTGGCTCCATGGCGCTTCGCGCCGTTCGCGCTGGCCAACCTCCGTCATCTGGACGACCTGATCGCCCGCACCAAGGATCCGTCGTTCAAGGCTTCGCTGGAACGGCTTCGTCCGGGCTTCGCCGAGATCCAGTCCCGAGGCGAGACGCTGGACGCGCAGCTGGACCGCCCCATGACCATCGATCCCTCGCAGCGGGAGCGGATCCGCGTGGGGCAGATGCGCTTTGGTCAGGCGTTCATCGATCCCGTGGGGCTGGATGGACGACCCTGGTTCCAGAGCCTGCTGGCCGCCAGCGACCGCAACGACGGCTACGCGCCGTGCATGCTGCCGCTGCTGGCCGAGGCGCTGGCCGATGGCGACGAGTCCCGCGTGAACGCCGCAGTGGAACGCACGCTGCGCGGACAGCAGCGGGCGCTGGACGCCATGCGGATGGTCGAGACGGGCCTGCGACCGCGGCTGCCCTAGACTGGGGTCCATGCGACGCCTCTCCAGCACGATCGCCGTCTCCATCCTGGCACTGGCGGGGCTGGCGGTGGCTGCACCTCGACAGGGCGCGCCGGGTGCGCCGGCGGGCGGCGCTCCGGCTGCCACCGCTTCGCCGGTGGTCCTGGAGCCACCGGTCTTCGACCTGGGCCCCATTCCTCCCGGGTCCTCGCAGGCGCGGACCTTCACCCTCCGAAACACCGGCGCCTCGCAGGTCCGCGTGACCAGCTCGTTTCCAAGCTGCAAGTGCACCACGCTCACCGATCTGGCCGGCACCGTGATTCCGCCCGGCGGCACCGTGGAGCTGAAGGCCAGCCTGGACGCGCCACGTGCGCCGGGACCGAAGGACGCCAAGGTGTTCGTGAAGCTGGAGGGCGTGGAGCGGCCGCTGGTGGCCAAGATCGAGGGAGTGGTGACGCTGCCGGTGCAGCCCTCGCCTCCGTACGTCGACGCGCTCAAGGGCAACCGCAACGGCACCATCGACTTCACCGCGGGCGACGGCAAGGTCTTCCGACTGCTCTCGCTGGACGGCGAGGCGCCGCGCTTCGTGGACTTCGACCCCGCCAAGGACGCCCCGCGTGCGCACTACCTGGTGCGGTGGGACCTTTCCATGGTGCCGGACGGCAAGTTCCGCCAGTGGATGGTGGCCGAGACCGACCGTGACGACTGCGCGCTGATCCCGCTCCGCGTCCGCAACGAGGGGACTGGCGCGCGCTTCGACCCCAACGTGGACAAGCGCGGCTCCTTCATGCCCGAGAGCGTGGTGGTGGCGGGTCGCATGAAGCCCGGCGAGGCGCGAGATCTGGAGTTCGATCTGGAAGGGTCCGCGCCCAAGGGCAAGCCGCAGCAGCCGTACTGGGACCGCGTGCTGGCCGCCCATTGCAAGGATCCCGCGGCGCATGCACAGCTGCTGGAGGTGAAGCCCTCCGGCGCGGATCGCGTGCGGGTGAAGTTCCGCTTCACGCTGGCCACCACGGCCAGCGGCTTCGTGTACGCGCCGGTCACCTTCGACACGGGCACCATGCTTCCGTTCACCTGCTTCGTGACGGCGGCGGTCCGACCGTGAGGCCGCTGGCGGTCGATCATCTGGGCGCCGCGGGTGTGGCGGATCTGCTGGATCGGGCCACCGGCAGCCTGCTTCAGGATCCCGCGCGCAAGGGGTGCTGCGTGCACCTGCCGGCCCGCGGGCGCCTGCTGGCCACCGGCGACCTCCACGACCATCCCATCCACTTCCAGAAGGTGCGCGCCTTCGCGCAGCTGGAGCGACCGGATCACCACCTGATCCTGCACGAGCTGATCCATGGCGACCGACTCACCCACGGCGTGGATCTGAGCTGGCGCATGCTGGCCAAGGCCGCCATGCTGCGGCTGGATCATCCGTCGCAGGTGCATCCCATCCTGGCCAACCACGAGATCGCGCAGGCGTTCCACCAGCCGGTGAGCAAGGGCGCCGGCGAGAACACCCAGCTCTTCCGCGACGGTCTGGACTGGACCTTCGGGGACGACGCGCCGGTGGTGGAGCGCGCCGTGGAGGCCTTCGTCCGGGCGATGCCGCTGGCGGTGCGCACCGCCAACGGCCTCATGGTCTCGCACTCGCTGCCGTCGCCGCTGGCCATGGCGGGGTTCGACCTGGGCGTGCTGGACCGCGCACTGACCGATCAGGATTTCCAGCCACGAACCGGCGCCGCCTGGAACATGACGTGGGGCCGCGGGCAGACCGCGGAGGGCGTGGAGACGCTGGCCGCCGCGTGGGGCGTGTCGCTCTTCGTGGCCGGCCACAAGCACGTGGAGGAGGGCGTGGAAGCGCCGTTCCCGCGGTTGCTGCTGCTCAACACCGATCACGAGCGCGCCGCGGTGGTCCCGTTCGACCTCTCCGTGCCCGCGCCCACGGCCGACGAAGCCATGCTGCACGCGGTGCCGCTGGCGGCCATCGGGGCGCAGCATGCCTGAGTCCTGCGTGCTGCTCGCTGTCGAGGCCAGCCAGCGGGAGCAGACCGTGGCCGTGCAGGTGCCGGGCGCGGCGGTGGTGGAGGAGACGGTGGTCACCGGCGACCGGTCGCGCGAGGACCTGGTTCCCGCCATCGATCGCGCCATGTCGCGAGCCGGGGCGACGGCCGCGCAGCTTGGAGCCGTGCTGCTCAACGCCGGCCCCGGCGGCTTCACGGGACTTCGCGTGGCGCATGCCGCGGCGCAGGCCATCGCGCTGGCCACGGGCGCCAAGGTGGTGCAGGTGTGCGCGGCCGACGCTGCGCGGGCGGCTTCGGTGATGGCGGGGGAGCTGGGCGCGGACGAGCCCGCATGGGTGGCGCTGGCCTCCAAGGGTCTGGAAAGCTGGGTGCGCCTGGTCGGCCCGGGCGTGCACCAACCTGGCGCGTCCCTGGAAGCCCACGCGTGGGATCCGGGATCCTGCCTTCACCTGATCTGTGACGAGCATCTTCCGCAGACCTTCCGTGACCGCGCCTGCCAGGCAGGCGTGTCGCTGCTGCCGCTTCGAGTGCGTGCAAAGGCGGTGCTTCAGGCCGGCGTCGCGCTGCTGTCGGAAGGCGCCTGCACCGCGCCGGAGCGACTGGTGCCCCGGTACCCGCGCGAGGCGGAGGCCGTGCGGCTGTGGAGGCTTCGGCACCCCGCCCGCACAGGCGGAACGGCCTGAGAACTTTCGGTCCGGAATCGGCCACACGCGCCAAAGTGACCCCCGCGGTGTGCCGAAGCCACGGGGCCGTGAACGAACCTTCGTCCCATCGATCGACCCCGTCCGCAGGCCTGCAGCCAGCCCAGGTGCTGGCCGTGGGCGACGCCGCGCGCTGGCCCGACTGGCTGGAGACCCTGGTGGGTTCCGGCTTTCGCGTGGAAGTGGTGCCGGACGCCGAGCGCGCCTTCGTGCGCACCGTGGAGCGGCACGTGGATCTGGTGCTGGTGGCGGCGGAGACGGCCGTGGAGGAGAGCGAGTCGCTGGAGCGCCTGCGTCGGCTCTCGCCCTGCACGCGCATGCTGATCATCGGCGACGGCTGCGAGCGTGGCGCCGCCACGCGCACCGGCGCCAGTTCGCTGGACGAGCCCGTCCGCGCCATCAGCGCCACGCTGAGCGCCAAGGCCTTCGAGCGTGAGGCGCAGTCGGCCGTGAAGGCCTGCCGCGTGGCGCGCGAGCGTCGGGATCGCATCGACCAGCTTCGCAGCCTGGTCCAGCGTGTGAGCGACCCCTCCAAGGCCACCGGCGATCTCTCCCGGCTGGTCGAGGAGCTGCCTGTGGACGGTTCCGCCGCGCCGCTGGGCCTGGAGACGCTCCGCCGCTCGATCGGCTCCGAGCTGGACGGACTGCATGCGGCGCGCGAGACCTGCGACTACATCGCCCGCTGTC
Source organism: uncultured Bifidobacterium sp. (assembly GCA_964552505.1). Classification (GTDB taxonomy): domain Bacteria; phylum Planctomycetota; class Phycisphaerae; order Phycisphaerales; family SM1A02; genus SYAC01. The sequence continues at coordinate 8,367 of CAZKHO010000057.1, forward strand.
TTCCGCAGTCCACCGTGGCCGTCTGGCTCTCGGGTCCCGGACACCACATCGGGCTGGCCGCCTGCGGAGGCGAGCAGGGCGACGCCGCGGAGGCCACCGTGCGCCTGCTGGCGCGTCTGGAGCGACTCCACCTGCCCGGCCACATGGCCAGCGGCGGCATCGTGGGCACCGACGACGTGGCCTGCTGGGCGCAGGCCGACGATCGACCGGATCTGGAGGGACGCTGGGCCATGATCGCGCCGTGCCGTGCGGACGGGCGATGTCATGCGGCCATCCTGCTGCTGGGTCCGCGCGGGCCGCGTCCCGTGCCGGCGCACGCCGCGCTGGACGCGGTGCGTCTGATGCTGGGCGATCATCTGGCCCGGATCGAGCGTGTGAACCTTCGTGGCGTGCCGGAGTGGCCGGGCATCGGCGAGGAGCCGTTCGACCTGCCGGACGACCCGGGCCAGGACTGATCGTCAGGCGTTCCAGCGCACCAGCGGCGTCACGCCGCCGGTCACTCGATCACCCACGCGGACCAGGCTCGGGCGGTCCGGTCCGGACGGGACGATCAGCTCCGTGGTGGAGCCGAACTTGATCATGCCCATGCGGTCGCCGCGCCGAAGGCCGTCGCCCACGCGGGCGGTGCAGGCGATGCGTCGCGCCACGGCGCCGGAGACCAGGCGCACGGCATACCGAGCGCCGCTCGTGGTCTCCACGGTCACCAGCAGGCTTTCGTTCACCTTGGCGCTCTCCGCCACGCGCACGTCCATGTAGAGGCCGGGGCGATGCACGCGTGCGGTCACGCGCCCATCCCACGGCACGCGGTTCACGTGCACGTCCAGCACGCTCAGGTAGATGCGGATCACCAGCGCAGGGCCACCCACGGCGTCGTGGTGCGCCTGCTCCAGGACCGCGCTCACCAGGCCGTCGGCCGGGGAAAGCATGCAACCGTCGGCGGACGCCGGAGGGCTTCGTGGAGGATCACGGAAGAAGGCCAGGAACCCCAGCCACGCCACGCACACCACCACGCATGGGATCCACCAGCCGGGCTCGCCATGCGTGGCCAGCCAGCCGCAGCAGGCGATCACGGGAACTGCGACCATCGTCGCGGGCACCCACTGATCGGCACCCTGTCTGTTCAGCATGCGGGACCTGCCCGGCCGGTCACTCGGTGGCCTTGCCCACGAAGAAGCCGATGACCCCGCTCACCACGATCGCGCCTGCAAGCGCGCCCGTGTACATGGTCCAGTCCTTCGCAAACTCCACCGCCAGCTGCGGCGGCGCGCCCATGGCCTTGGCGGCCACCATCGAGGCGGCTGCGCCCAGGCCAAGGGAGGCCGGCAGCAGCATGCCCACGCCCAGACCGCTCCACGAGCCGCTGTACGCCTCGGTGGCTGCAGGACCGCTGGTGAAGATGGGAGCGGAGGCTCGGGCCTTGCCCTTGCCAGCCACCGCCGCGGCGGCAGCCGCTCCTGCGGCCGCGCCCACGGGCGCCATCTCGGCGCCGCTCTCACCACCCTCGCTGCCGCCGAAGATGCCGCTGGCGTTGGCCGGCAGTTCGCCGCCCTCTTCGGACGAGAAGGCCTCGTCCATGAGCGCGGCGCCGATGCTGCTGCTCTCGCTCTCGTTGGTGAGGTCCATCAGGCCGCTGCCTGAGCTGACCCCGTCGATGCCGATGCGATCCGCGATGCTGGAGCCGTCCGATGTGGCGCCCACGTTGGAGCCGTCCAGCGCAAGGTCGTCGCCGGCGCCCGAGGCGGCCTTGGCGGCGGCGATGCTGCCCAGGCTGTCGGCCAGAGGACTTCCCTTGGCGGCGGGCGCCGGAGCTTCCATCGGCTCCTCGCCAAGATCCAGCTCCAGCGTGGCCTCTTCCGACGCGGAAGGCTTGGGGGATCCAGAGCGTCCGGCGGGGGCCTTGGGGGCTGCCGCGGGGCTCTCGTCCAGATCCAGCGCAAATGGGTCTTCCTCCGCAGCCGGCTTTGCAGGGGTCTCGTCGGTGTCCAGGTCCAGGCCCAGGGCTTCACCGCCTCCGGACTTGGCCGAAGCCGTCGACTCCAGATCCAGGTCCAGATCCAGATCGGATCCGCCCTGCTTGGCGGATGCGCCCTCCAGATCCAGCTCCAAGGTCATGTCCTCGCCGGCCTTGGCCGCGGGAGCGCCCGCATCCAGATCCAGCTCCAGGGGAGCGGCGGAGTCGCCAGCCGCCTTGGCCGAGCCGGAGCCGCCCAGATCCAGGGCCAGATCGTCAGCCTTGGACCGTTGCGAGGCGGGAGCTTCGTCCAGATCCAGAGCAAGATCGTCCAGGCCGCCGCCCGCATCCTCTGCGGGGGGAGCCTTGGCGCCAGAGCCGGCCCGCTGGTCGGTGCCAAGCGTGGAGTCGGTGAGGTCCAGTCCCATGCTTCCGTCGTCCGGAAGGGTCAGGTCCTCGCCAAGATCCAGCTCCATGCTGCCGCCGGAATCCCCAGCCAGGAGGTCCACCTCCTGGATCTTGAACATCAGCTGTCCCTCGTGATCGCGGAACTCGCGCAGCTTGCCGGCTTCCACCAGGGACGAGATCTCGTCGGCGGACTTGCCGAGCTTCGCGGCGGTCTCTTCGAGCGTGTAGAACAGCTTGGCCATGGGTGATTCGAAGCGTGGGTCTGCGGGTCCGAACGGGGGGTGGGGTAAGGTACGCGGGCCCGGAAAAGCCCGCAACCGTACGGGGAAATCCGCATCGCGGCCTTGTGCGGTTCCATCCTCCCGCGTTCAAGAACCGTCCCTTCCAGCGGTTGCGACCGTGGCGGCCGCTCTGGAGGCCTGGTTCCCCACGAACGCCCGGGATCTTCCATGGCGCCGTCGCCGGACCGGCTGGACGGCGCTGGTGAGCGAGGCGCTGCTGCAGCAGACCCAGGTGGTGCGGGTGGCCGAACGCTTCCCCGAATTCATGAGGCTGTTCCCGTCGCCTCGGGCCATGGCGAAGGCGGGCGAGGCGGCGGTGCTGAAGGCCTGGCGAGGGTTGGGCTACTACCGCCGGGCACGGAGCCTGCATGCCGCGGCCTGCGCCATCGTGGAACGTCACGGAGGGCGCGTGCCGTCCGATCCGGTGGAGCTGCTCGCGTTGCCCGGTGTGGGCCGCTACACCGCCGGCGCCGTCGCCAGCATCGCCTTCGGTCATCGGGTGCCGATCGTGGACGGCAACGTCACGCGTGTGCTGAGCCGGCTTGCGGATCGACGCGAGGCGTCCACCGCCCCCGCCGGGCAGGCCTGGTGCTGGGCCGGCGCCATGCGGCTGGTGCAGGCCTCGGGCGATCCCTCGGTCCTGAACGAGGCGCTGATGGAGCTGGGCGCCACCGTCTGCACGCCAGCCGCGCCGCGGTGTCACGCGTGTCCGTTGCGCGCGTGCTGCAGATCCAGGAAGGCCGGTTCGCAGTCGACGGTGCCACCGGCCAAGCGCGTCTCTCCGCGTCGGGCACTGGTGCTGCATGCACTGGTGCAGCTGGGGAGCGGGGGCGTGGCGCTCGAGCGTCGGGCGCACGGACTCTGGCGAGGACTGCTGTGCCCGCCGCTGGTGGAGGCGCCCGAGACGGCGTCCGTGGCGCTCCTGAAGAGGGCGTCGGGCGCGCGGCGGGTGGGACCGGCCGTGGCGGAAGTTCCGTTCCAGACCACGCATCGATCGGTCCGTTTCGTGGTGCATCGGGCCGACTTCCCTCCGCCGAAGAGGTTGCAGTGGGTTCCGCTGTCGAAACTGGCGGACGAGGCCGTTCCCGCGGCGGCCCTTCGCGTGGTGGAGGCCGTCACGGGCGGTCCGGAGCGACGCTAGGCTGATGCCCGTGCGTCCCCGCCCAGCCATCACGCTCGCCCTGCTGGCCATGGCCTGCAGTCCGAAGCCCGCCGCGGTGACCAGCAACGTCCGCGCGCCGGGCGAGCCCTCGCTGGTGTCGCGCGAGCTCACGCCGGCGGAGCAGGATGCCGCCGTGCAGGCCATGCGCTCCGCGGGCGATCCATCGGAGGCGAACAGGCCGCTGACCACGGCCGGATCCGCAGGCCGCTGGCGCGAGGTGGGGGCCGTGGCCGTCGCCGCGGCCAAGCGCTGCGAGGTGGCGGTGGTGCGCGAGCGATCCATTCCCGGCGGCAAGGCCTTCGATCTTCGGAGCGTGACGGATCAGCCCGGCGAGATGCGCGTGAGCGGCGATCCGGCGAGCGGGGTCACCGCCGTGAGCGTCACCATGGGCCTCTTCGGGGAGCAACGCACGCTGGCGGACCGCCTGCGCGAGTCGTTCTTCGTGGAGCTTCGGCGCGCCTCCGACATCCCACGACCGCAGTGACTCAGGCGGTGGGCAGGCGTGACGCCTCGGGGTGGAGCTTCTCCACCATGCGGGCCACCCGCAGCAGCGCGGCATCCGCCATGGCCGGTGCCTGCAGGTGCAGACCCACCGGCAGCTGCGACGCGCCCTCCGTCACGAAGCCCACGGGCACGCTGACGCCTGGAATGCCCGCGATGTTGGTGTTCACGGTGTAGACGTCGCAGAGGTACATCTGCAGCGGATCGGTCAGGCCGCCGGCACGGAACGCGGGGGTGGGGCTGGCGGGGCCCGCGATCACGTCGCACTGCGCGAAGGCGCGGTCGAACTCGGCCTTGATCAGGCGACGCACCTTGAGGGCGCGACCGTAGTAGGCGTCGTAGTAGCCCGCGCTCAGCACGTAGGTGCCCAGCATGATGCGCCGCTGCACCTCGGGGCCGAAGCCCTGTCCTCGGCTCTCGGCGTACAGGTCGTCCAGCGACTGTCCGGGGCGCTGCGCCGCGCGGAAGCCGTAGCGGATGCCGTCGAAGCGGGCCAGGTTGGCGCTGGCCTCCGCCGGTGCGATCACGTAGTAGGTGCTGATGCCCACGTCGGTCAGGGGCAGCTCCACCGGCACCAGCGTGGCGCCGGCCGAGCGCAGCCGCTCCAGCGACTGACGAACCAGCGCGTTCACCCTGGGATCGTTCGCGTCGCTCAGGTACTGCGTGGGCACGCCCACGCGCAGTCCGTCCACGGGCCGTTCCAGTTCGGCCAGCGGATCCTGCACCTGGGCCTGCGCGCTGGTGCTGTCGCGCGGATCGGCGCCGGCCATGACGGCGTAGGTGAGCGCCGCGTCGCGCACGCTCCGTGCGAGCGGACCGATCTGGTCCAGGCTGCTGCCGAACGCCACCAGACCCCATCGGCTCACGCGGCCGTAGGTGGGCTTGAAGCCCACGCAGCCGCACAGGGACGCCGGCTGGCGGATGCTGCCGCCGGTGTCGCTGCCCAGCGCCACGCCGCACACGCCGGCGCCGGCCGCGGCCGCGCTGCCGCCGCTGGAGCCGCCGGGCACGCGCGTGGCGTCCCACGGGTTCCGCACCGGGCCCCAGGCGCAATGCTCGCTGCTGGAGCCCATGGCGAACTCGTCCATGTTGGTCTTGCCCATCACCACCGCGCCCGCCGCGCGCAGCCGCTCCACGCAGGTGGCGTCGAAGGGCGAGCGATAGTTCTCCAGCATGCGGCTCGAGCAGGTGGTGCGCCCCTCACGCGTGGCGATGTTGTCCTTCACGGCCACGGGCACGCCGGCCATGGGGCCCGGGTCGCGGCCGGCGGCGATGGCCGCGTCCACCGCGGCGGCCTGGCGCAGCGCGTCCTCCTCCAGGATCTCGTGGAAGGCGTTCAACGTGGCGTTGGCCGCCATGGCCCGCGTCAGCACGGCGCCCACGGCCTCCACGGCCTTCACCTTGCGCGCGCGCACGGCGTCCCGCAGTTCGGTGGCGTCCGCAAAGCTCATCCGCCCGCGTCCTCCGCCAGCACCTTGGGCACGGCCAGGTAGCGACCCTCCGTGGCGGGGGCGTTCCGGAGCACGTCCTCGATGGACAGGCAGGATCCGGGCTCGTCGGCGTCCAGCCGGTTCACCTGCGTGAAGGGCGTGGTCATGGGCTCCACGCCCTCCACGTCGATCGCCTTCAGCTTGGCCACGTGTCCCAGCACGCCGGCCAGCTGCGTGCGCATGG
>CAZKHO010000058.1:0-14332 GCA_964552505.1 uncultured Bifidobacterium sp.
AGGTGCTGCTGCGCGACCTGAACTCCGGCGCCCTGATCGACAAGCGCCTGCGCTCGGGCGAGGAGGTGGAGCAGGTGGACTTGGACCGCCGCCCCATGGAGTACCTGTACAAGAACGGCGACATGTTCGTGTTCATGGACAACGAGAACTTCGAGCAGACCGAGATGAGCGCCGACTTCGTGGGCGACCTGCCGCTCTACGTGCTGCCGAACACGTCCGTGGTGATCAACTGGTGCGACGGCAAGGCCATCAGCATCGAGCTGCCCAACATGGTCGAGCTGGTGGTCAAGGACACCACGCCCGGCATCAAGGGCGCCACGGCCACCAACCAGCTCAAGGAGGCCGAGCTGGAGACCGGCCTGAAGACGCGCGTGCCGCCCTTCATCGGGATCGGCGAGAAGGTGCGCGTGAGCACGGCGGACGGCAGCTACCAGAGCCGCGCCTGATCCGGACGCACGCCTGAACCATGGACGCCCGCGCCGCACCGGCGCGGGCGTCTTCGTCTCCGTCGCACGCTTCAGCTGAACAGCAGCAGCAGGATCGCCACGTCGCCGAAGTCCACCGTGCCGCTGCCGTCCAGATCACTGGGACAGCCGGCGCACGGCCCGTAGTCCAGCAGCAGCAGCGCCAGATCGCCGCCGCCCACCGCGCCGTCGCCGTCCAGATCGCCTTCGACGGTGCAGGCGCCGGTGCCGGTCGATCGCGCCACGCGGGGGTCGTTGGACGGCCATCGGGTCACCGCGAAGTTGGTCTCCGCCTCCACCCACCAGGTCAGGGAGCTGCCGCAGACGGTCGCCGGCAGGTTGGCCCCCCACGACCCCGACGCCAGCGTCATGTTCGAGCTCTGCACCGCGCCGCCGTCCACCTGCCACTGCAGCCGGACCGGGTTGGCGGCGATCAGCGTTCCCACATTGGCCGCCACGGTCACCTTCACGGGCATGGCCTGATCGGGAGCCGCCGTGGCGCCGGGCCCCTGCATCAGCGTGACCGTGCACGCCTTGAGCGACTCCTCCACCATGGTCTCGAACGCGGCGAAGTTCTCGCGCGCGTTGGGCAGGATCTCGCTGGCCGGCATCACGAATCCGTAGGTGCCGGTGTCACGGACCTCGATGCAGTAGCTCAGCTGCCCCGCCGCGCCGTAGGCCCAGTCGTTCGCGCCGCCCGAGGCGGGGTAGATGGTGGAGTAGATGGGGCCGGCGGTGTAGGAGAAGCCGTTCACCCCCGCGATGGCCGATTGCATGAGCGTGCCCACGCGGTTGAAGCTGGATTGGTCCGCGCAGAGCGTGCCGGTGTAGCCCCACGGCCAGAGCAGCAGCTCGCTGTAGCTGTGCAGGTCCAGGTGCGCCACGATGTTGGTGCGCGGCAGCGCCCAGTCACGGTAGGCCCTGGTCTCGGGCTCGCTGAACGCCGCGGTGCCGCGGTAGGTGTCGTTGCTCTGCTGCGTGCTGGTGCCCGCCCCGCCCCACTGCCACCCCCAGTTGCGGTTCAGGTCCACGCCGTAGCTGCCGCCCGAGTTCAGGCGGCGGTTCTTGCGCCAGAGCCGGTTGGTGGTCCAGCTGTACTCGTACCCGTCCGGATTCAGCACCGGGAACACGAACACCTCGCCGGCGTCCACGATGGCCTGCACGCGCGGATCGGCGTCGGCGTCCTCCACCAGGCGATCCACGATCCACATGGCCGTCATGGTGCCGGCCCACTCGCGCGCATGCTGCGTGCCCGTCACGGCGAAGGCTGGGATGGACGCGCCGGCGGCTTGGCGGGAGATCCGGATGCCCTTGATGGTGCGGCCCTGGATGCTGGTGGTGCCCAGGTTCACGATGGAGCAAAGGTCGGGCCGCGCCGCCACCAACGCATCCAGCCGCGCGTTCACCGCGGCCAGGTTCTTGAAGTCGGCGAACCAATCCGCGGCCTCCTGCGGCTGCGCCAGCCGGTCGCGCTCGGCCTGCACCATCGCCTGGACGTCGGGAATGATCACCTGGAACGGCACGCCCGCGGCGCGCAGCACGGGCAGCCGATCCCGCGAAAGGCGCCAGTCGCTGGGGACGCCCATGCCCGGGCTGTGGGACCAGGCGTCGTCGCTCAACTGGCCCATGAGCATCAGGTCCGCGGCGTTCCGCAGCGTGGCGCGCACCACGACCTCGCCGTCGAAGCGCGCGATCGGTTCGGCCTGCGGCGGCGTGACCGGCGCTCCCGTGGGCGGACCCGCCCAGACGCTCGAGGCCAGGCAGGCCGCCGCCGCGATGGATCGGACGTGGTGCATGGAGGCGGTCAGGTGTACAGGAGCAGCAGGAAGGCGATGTCGCCACCGTCCACGGCGCCGTTGCCGTCCAGATCGCTGGGGCATCCGGGGCAGGGTCCGAAGTCGAGCAGCAGCACCGAAAGGTCGCTGGATCCCACCGCGCCGTCACCGTCCAGGTCGCCCTCGACGCCGCAGGCGTCGGTGGCGGTGGTGCGCACGGAGGTGGGCCTGTTGGCCGGCCAACGGGTGACGGTGAAGTTGGTCTCGGCCTCCACCCACCACGAGAGCGTGTTTCCGCACGCCGTCGCGGGCAGGTTCGCCCCCCACAGACCCGAGGCCAGCGTCATGTTGGCCGTCTGCACCAGACCACCGTTCACCTGCCACTTCAGGCGCACCGGGTTCGACGCGAGCAGCGAGCCGCAGTTCGCCGTCACCGAGACCTTCACCGGCGCCGCGGCGTCGGCGGGCGTGGTGGCGCCGGGACCGGTCGACAGCGTGATGGTGCTGGCCTTCAGCAGCTCCTCCATCATGGTCAGCGCGCTGGCCCAGTTCTCGCTGGCGCACGGAATGATCTCGCTGGTGGGCATCACGAAGCCGTAGGTGCCGGTGTCGCGCACCTCGGTGCACCAGCCCATGCCGCCGGTGGTGGTGCTGGTCCAGTCCTCGATGCAGCCCGACGTGGCCCCGTAGACCGCCCAGCTGTTGCCCACGGTGTACGTGCGGTTGTTCACCGCCTTCAGCGCGTTGCCCATCGCGGTGCTCACACGCGTGTAGGTCGAAGATTCGGGCGGCAGCGTGCTGGTGTAGCTGTAGGGCCACATCAGGATCTGGCTGTAGCTGTGCAAGTCGATGTGGCCCGCCATGTTGAGCTTGTTGAGCAGGAAGTCGCGGAAACCGGCGGTCTCCGGCTCGCTGAAGGCCGCGGTGCCTCGATAGGTGTCGCTCGACTGCGTGCCGCTCGAGCCCGCGCCGCCGAACCCCGTCGCCCAGTTGCGGTTCAGGTCCACGCCGTAACTGCCGCCCGAGTTCAGGCGACGGTTCTTGCGCCACAGGCGCGTGGTGGTCCAGCTGTACTCGTAGCCGTCCGGGTTCAGCACCGGGAAGATGTAGACCTCGCTCGAGTCGACCACGTTCGCGATGCGCGAGTCGGTGGCGTACTTCTCCACCAGCTGGTCGGCGAACCACATGGCGGTCATGGGCACGGCCCATTCGCGGGCGTGCTGCGTGGCGGTGAAGACGAAGGCCGGCATGGAGGTGCCGTTGGGGTGCTTGGAGATGCGGATGCCCTTGATCACCCGGCCCTGGATGCTGGTGCCGCAGTTCACGATGGTGCAGAGATCCGGGCGAAGCGCGACCAGCGCGTCCAGCCGCGCGTTGATGGCGGCCAGGTTCTTGAAGTCGGCGAACCAGTCCGCCGCCTCCTGCGGCTGCGCCAGGCGCTCGCGCTCGGCCTGGATCACCGCCTGCAGGTCGGGGATGAACACCTCGAAGGGCACGCCTGCGCGGCGCAGCACCGGCAGCACGTCACCCTTGACGCGCCAGTCGCTGGGGGCGCCGATGCCGGGCGCGTGCGACCACGGATCGTCGCTGAGCTGCGTCATCAGCATCAGGTCCTTTGCGTCACGGAGCGTGGCGCGGATCACCATCTCGCCGTCGTAGCGCGTGAAAGGCTCCACCTGGCCGCCCAGCGGCACCTCCGCCGGGGCCCCCACCGGCGGCGCAGCCAGGGCATGCATGGCGAGCGAGCAGACGACAGCCGTCGTGGAGAGGATCTTCACCCCCGCAACCTAGTCCGGTCCGCCGCCGGGGCCAGCCCGGGCCGGGCGGAATGCCCCAATCGGGACTGAATTTTCGACGGGGTTTGACCGGAGGGCCGAATCCCGCGAACCTTGCGGTCATGCGCCGCCTTCCCTCACCCGCCGCCCTGGCCCTCACGCTGCTCGCCGCCTCGTGCAACGGCGGCGACCAGTTGGGCGAGCCATGGGGCGGTCCCATGCAGTACTCCACGGCGCTCCCCGACACCCCCTATCCACCGCGCGATCTGGCCATGTTCGACGGCGTGAGCGGCCGCGTGGTGATGTGGGCCGATCTCATGCGCCTCAATCGACGCACCAACGTGCTGGTGGTGGACGGCCTGGCGCAGGATCCCGGATCCGTGGCCATGCGCAAGGCCCTCATCGAGGACGTGAGCGCGGCCTTCCAGCCCACCGCCGTGGTCGACTGCGGCGACGACGTGCGCGACTGCGCGGCCCGCGCCGGGGCGGCCATGCAGTCCAGCCGCCGCGTGGTGATCCGCTGCACGGGATCCGTGAGCGTCGCGGACACCGCGCACGAGATCAGCCAGCGCTTCTGGTGCGCCGGGGTGACCAGCGTGGCCCTGGTGCCGTCGTCCTCGCGCGTGTTCCGTCCGGAAGACCGCGACCTGGCCGACGTGGTGGCCTACACCGCACCTACGCGCGTGGTGGCCCCCAAGGACCTCGCGCCCTCGGCCTCCCCCGCCAAGACGGGCTGATCCGGCGGCGAGCTCAGCCCACCAGTCGCTGCAGTTCCGCGTTGTCTCGGGCGATCTTGTACATCTTCTCGATCTTCATCATGGCCATCAGGGCCTGCAGGTCCTTGTTCATGCCGAACAGGATGCTGCCCGCACCCAGGGCGTTGGCGGCGTTGCGGCACGCGATGCACATGCCCAGGCCCATGCTGCTCATGTAGGTGACCTTGGAAAGATCCAGGACCATGTGCTTGATGGCCTTCCCGTGCTTCTTGAAGTACGGGTTGAACTCCTCGGTGATGATCGGGCTCTCGCGCTGACCCACGTTGGGACCGGCCAGCCGCAGGATCAGGACGGAGCCGTTCCATTCGATCTCGATCAGCGGGGTGGTCTTCTTGTCGGGCAGGTCGCTCATCCGTGGAATCCTTCCTTCCTCTTATACCACGCCCAGCCCACCTCAGGCACGCTGCACCGCCTCGGGGGGCACCAGTCCCAGCAGGATGCCGCCACCGGCGGCAAGATCCACCTCCAGCAGTGCCACGGCCCCCTTGCGGAATTCCACACGCGCCACGCCCCCCAGCAGACGCTCCACCAGCTGGCTGAGCACCGGCTCGTGACCCACCAGCGCCAGCGACGCCTGATCGCGTCGGGAGGCCATCGCCCGAAGCACGGCCTCCACCGCCGCCGGCCCGCCCTCGGTCTCCAGCGCCGGTTCACGCACCGCGGCAGGCCAGCCGGTCTCGTGGCTCAGGATGGCGGCGGTGTCCCACGCCCGCACCCACGCGCTGCTCAGCACCACGTCCGGCGCCTCCATCCACGACGGCAGGCGGGCCGCCAGCCGCGCAAAGTCGCGACGGCCGCCCTTGGTGAGCGGGCGCTTCGTGTCGTCGGGCCATGCCGACGCGTCGCGTTCCTTGGCTCGCGCGTGCCGGATCACGATGAGTCGCATCCACGGATCCTAGGTCAGGCCTTCGCCGCCTCCGAATCCCCGCGGATACCTTGCGCGCATGGAGAGCCTGCTCGTGCGCAACGCCCGTGTGCTCACCCTGGCGGGTCCCCCGGGCCCGCGGCGAGGGTCGGACATGCGCGACCTGGGCGTGATCGAGCGCGGCTTCGTCCGGTGCCAGGGTTCCCAGGTGACCCAGGTGGGCGCGGGAGAGTCGCGCCAGGCCGCGGACACGGTGATCGACGCGGGAGGCCGCGTCTGCATGCCCGCGCTGGTGGACGCGCACGCGCATCTGTGCTGGGGCGGCGACCGCTGGAGCGAGTGGGAGCAGGTGCGCGCGGGCGTGCCGTACGCCCGGATCCTGGCTTCGGGCGGCGGCATCCTCCGCACGGTGCGGGCCACGCGCGCCGCCACCGAGTCGGAGCTGGCCGAGGGCGTGCGTCGCCGCCTGCTGGCCATGGCGCGGCTGGGCGTGGGGACCACGGAAGCCAAGTCGGGCTACGGTCTGGAGCACGAGACCGAGCGTCGCATGCTGCGCGCCATCGCCGCGGCGGCGGCGCAGGTGCCGGTGCGTGTTCGACGCACCTTCCTGGGCGGTCATGCGGTGCCGCCCGAGGATCCGGTGTGGCCCGAGCGGCTGGCGTCCGAGGTGATCCCCCTGTTCGCGCGCGAGTTTCCCGACGCGGCCGTGGACGCCTTCTGCGAACGCAGCGCGCTGAGCGTGGAGCAGTGCCGCGCGGTGCTGCGGGCCGCCAAGGCCGCCGGACTTCCCGCGCGGCTGCACACCGACCAGTTCAACGCCATGGGCGGAGCGGAGATGGCCGTGCAGGAAGGCGCCCGCACGGTGGATCATCTGGAGGCGGCCACGCCCGACACCGTGCGCGCGGTGGCGGCTTCCAGCTCCATCGCCGTGCTGCTCCCCTGCAGCGGCTACGCGCTGGACGGCCGCTATGCGCCGGGCCGCGCGCTGGTGGACGCGGGCGCCGCGGTGGCCGTGGGCAGCAACGCCAATCCCGGCAGCGCGCCCACGGTGGACCTCCGCTTCGCCATGCATCTGGCGGCGCGGCACGCCGGCCTCTCCTTCCAGGAGGCCATCGTGGCCGCCACCGTGAACGCGGCGCACGCGCTGGGCGTGGGCCACCAGACCGGCTCGCTGCAGCCCGGCATGGCCGCCGACCTGGTGGTTCTGGACGACGCGGACGAGCGAAGTCTGGTGCACGCCTTCGGTGGCCCGCCGCCCACGCTGGTGGCGCTCGGCGGCCGCGTGATCGTGGACTGAGCGCCGCGCACGACGATTCCGCTCCGGGCTACCATCGCGCCGTGATCCTTCGCACCGCCAAGGAGATCGAGGACGCGCGCGCCGCGGCGCAGTGCGTGGTGGAGACGCACCGACGGCTGGCCGGCTGGCTGCGCGTGGGCGTCACCCTGGCGGAGATCGACGCCCTCTGCGGCGCCATCTTCGAGGAGCTGAAGTGCAAGAGCGCCTTCGTGGGCTACAAGGTGCGGGGCCATCCCCCCTTCCGAAGCCTGACCTGCCTCAGCCTGAACGACATGGTGGTCCACGGCGAACACGACGCCACGCGCCTGGCCGAGGGCGACCTGCTCTCGGTGGACGTGGGCGTGCGGCACCGCGGCATGATCGGGGACGCCGCGTGGACCTACTCCATCGGCTCGGCCACGGAGATCGGCCGCCGCCTGCAGACCTGCGGACGCGAGAGCCTGCGCCGGGGCATCGCGGCCATCAAGGCGGGCCGCCCCATGATCGACTGGGCCAAGGCGGTGCAGCAGCATGTGGAGCGCGAATGCCGCTTCCACCTGGTGCGAGGCCTGGGCGGTCACGGCATCGGACACACGCTGCACGAGAGCCCGTACATCTCCAACACCGCACCCACCTACCCCGGCGAGTGGAACGAGGCCTGGAAGCCGTTCGAGAAGGGCATGCTCATCGCGGTGGAGCCCATGATCTCGGCGGGCACCAACGAGATCCGCTCCAAGGGCAACGCCTGGCCCGTGTGGACCGCCGACGGCAGCCTGAGCGTGCACTACGAGGCGGACATCATGGTCACCGAGGACGGCTGCGAGAACTTCACGGCGGCGCTGGACGAGCTGCCCGACGTGGTAGGAGGCAAGGCGTGAGCACGCCCGCGTTGGCCGTGCTTCTGGAGGGCGTGCACGCCGCGGCGGACGCCCCGCTGCGCGAGGCGGGCTTCCAGGTGGAGCGACTGCCCGGGAGCCCGGACGCGGCCACGCTGCGCCCCCTGCTGGAACGCGCCACCGTGGTTGGACTCCGCTCCAAGACCCGGCTGGACGCCCAGGCGCTGCAGGCCGCGCCGCACCTGGCCGCCGTGGGCTGCTTCTGCATCGGCACGGACCAAGTGGACCTGGCCGCGGCCTCCCGGCGGGGCGTCCCGGTCTTCAACTCCCCCTTCTCCAACACGCGCAGCGTGGCCGAGATGACGCTGGCCGAGATCATCGCGCTCTCGCGGCGGCTCTTCGACAAGAGCGTCCAGCTGCATGCGGGCCGATGGGACAAGAGCGCCCGCGAGAGCCGCGAGGTGCGCGGTCGCACGCTGGGCATCGTGGGCTACGGTCACATCGGCAGCCAGCTGAGCGTGCTTGCCGAGGCCGTGGGCATGCGTGTGGTGTTCTTCGACATCGCGCGCCGACTGGCCCTGGGCAACGCGCATGCGCTGCCCTCGCTGCAGGCGGTGCTGGAGGCGTCGGACGTGGTGAGCCTGCACGTGCCCGACACCGAGCGCACCCGCGGCCTGGTGGGCGCGGCCGAGCTGCAGCGCATGCGCAAGGGCGCCACGCTGATCAACAACAGCCGCGGCAAGGTGGTGGACCTGGAGGCGCTGGCGTCGGCGCTGCGGAGCGGCCACCTCTCCGGCGCCGCGGTGGACGTCTTCCCGGAGGAGCCGGCGGAGAACGGCGAAGGATTCCGGACGCCGCTGGCGGGCCTGCCCAACGTCATCCTCACGCCGCACATCGGCGGAAGCACCGAGGAGGCGCAGGAGGCCATCGCGCTGGATGTGGGCGAGAAGCTGGCCCGCTTCTGGCGCCACGGCACCACCGCCACCGCGGTGAACTTCCCGCAGGTGGACCTGCCGCAGGTGAAGGAAGGCCTGCTCCGCATCCTGCATGTGCACCGGAACGTGCCCGGCGTGCTGGGCAAGATGCACACGCTGCTGGCCAAGGCCGGCATCAACATCCACGCCGAGTTCCTGCAGAGCGACCGCGACACCAGCTTCGTGATTCTGGACGTGGACCGCTTCGGCGACCGCGCGCTGCTGGACGGCCTGGAACGGATGGACGAGACGGTCCGCATGCGCGTGGCCGGGTAGTTCGAAACGGCCGGAGGAGCGAGCGACGACCGTAACGCGCTCGCCGCCCGAACCGCATGTTCACGCCGCCCACGCCATCGGTACCTTTCCGCCATGACCATCACCCTCCTCCCGCTGCTGCTGGCTCTGGCCGGAACCGACGCCACCGCTCCCCTCGCGCCCGTCACCGAGACGATCCACGGCGAGACCTTCACGGACGAGAACCGCTGGCTGGAGGCGCTGGAGAAGGACTCGCCCGCGGTGGCCGACTGGACCACCATGCAGCTGGACCGCACGCACGCCGCGCTGGATGCGCTTCCCTGTCGTGCGCGCATCGCGTCCACGCTGGAGCCGCTCATGAAGCTTCCCGGCGTGGGCATGCCCAGCATGCACGGCGACTTCGCCTTCTTCGGTGAGCGCACCGGCGACCAGAACCAGGGCGTGATCAAGGTGCAGAAGGGAACCGACGCCGCCCTGCGCGCCACGGCGCGCACGCTCATCGACCCCAACGCCATGGACGCGAAGGGCCTGATCTCGCTCGACTGGAACGCGCCAAGCGAGGACGGCACCATGCTGGCCTACGGCACCAGCCGCGCAGGCAGCGAGATGAGCGAGCTGCACGTGATGGAAGTGTCCACGGGCAAGCTGCGGCCCGACACGATCGGCGGCAAGGTGAGCTTCGAGGGCTGGACCCCCGCGAACGACGGCTTCCTGTACAGCGCGCTGCGCGACGCCAAGGACCCGTACAGCCGCGAAGTGCGCTTCCACGTGCTGGGTCAGGATCCGAAGAACGACCGCCTCATCGCGAAGCAGACCAACCCCAGCGAGATCCCCTTCGCGGGCCTCAGCCGCGACGGCCGCTGGCTGCTCACCGGCCTCAGCCGCGGCTGGCAGGCCAACGACCTGTCCGTGCGCGACTTCAAGGCCTGGCGCGCCACGGCCGACGGCGCCGGCCCCGCCGAGATCGTGATCGCCAAGGGCCTGCCCGCAAAGTTCAGCCCCGTCGGATTCGACGGCGCGCGCATGTACATGACCACCACGCTCGACGCACCGCGCGCGCGTCTGGTGGCCGTCGACCTGGCGAAGCCCGAACGCGCCAACTGGAAGGACCTCATCCCCGAGCCGAAGGAGGAGGTGCTCGAGCGCGTGGACCTGACCAAGGGCGGCATGGTGGCGGCCTTCACCAAGCACGTCTGCACGCGTCTGGAGCGCTTCGACCGCGAGGGCCGCAGCCAGGGCGAGATCCCGCTGCCCGGCCTGGGCACCGCAGGCTTCAGCGTGGACCAGGACCGCGGCGACGCCTTCCTCAGCTACACCAGCTACAACGATCCCAGCAGCGTCTGGTACGTGCCCGACCTCTCCAACCCGAAGCCCACCGTCTGGTGGAAGCCCAACGTGCCCATCGACCTCTCGAAGTGGACTGTCGAGCGCGTGCGCGTGGCGAGCAAGGACGGCACGCTGGTGCCGCTCTTCATGGTGCGCCGCAGCGACCTCACGCCCGACGGCGACCGCCCCTGCCTGCTCTACGGCTACGGCGGCTTCAACGTGAGCATGGAGCCCGGCTTCCGCGCCACCATCGCGCCGTGGATCGAGGCGGGCGGCATCTACGCCGTGGCGTGCATGCGCGGCGGCGGCGAGTACGGGGAGAGCTGGCACGAGGCCGGCATGCTGGGGCGCAAGCAGAACGTGTTCGACGACTTCTACGCGTGCGCCGAATGGCTCATCGGCAACAAGTGGACCGCGCCGAAGCGCCTGGCCATCATGGGCGGCAGCAACGGCGGCCTGCTCACCGGCGTGGCCGTCACGCAGCGCCCCGACCTCTTCTGCGCGGCCATCAGCGGCGTTCCCCTGCTGGACATGCTGCGCTACCAGAACTTCCTGCTCGCCAAGTACTGGGTGCCGGAATACGGCAGCAGCGAAGACGCCGCGCAGTTCAAGTGGCTGCGCGCCTACAGCCCCTACCACAACCTGAAGGCGGGCACGCGCTATCCCGCGGTGCTGTTCACGGCCGGCGAGAACGACAGCCGCGTGCATCCGCTGCACGCGCGCAAGATGGCGGCGCGCATGCAGTCCATGAACGCCGCCGTGCCCGACGCGAACCCGGTCTTCCTGCTGCTCGACCGCGAGGCCGGCCATGGACAGGGCAAGCCGCTCGCCGCACGCATCCGCGAGCAGGTGGACCAGTGGTCGTTCCTGATGTGGCGGACCGGGCTCTGCCAGGACTTCGTCGCCGGCAAGTGATCAGCCGATCACCTGCAGGCGCGCAAACTCCTGGATGAGCGTCTTGCGGCCCACCGCCGCAAACGCCACCCGGAGCGCGGTGCTTCCACCGCGCGCGCTGACGGCCTCCACCGTGCCCACCCCGAAGAGCGGGTGCCGGACGCGCGTTCCCACGCGAAGGGCGCTGGACCGCGGGGCTGGCGCGAACCCGTCCGCGTCGCCGTCCCCGAAGGCGTCGGACGCGTCCTCCCGCTGCACCGTCTCCGGCATCTCGCGCACGAACATGCTCTCCACCGTGGCCATGGGCTGACCGCGCACGGTGCGGTTGGCCGCGCTGGTCAGGAGCAGTCGGTCCTCGGCGCGGGTCATGCCCACGAAGCAGAGACGGCGTTCCTCCTCGATGTCGCCCGGGGTGTCCAGGCTGCGCGCGTGAGGCAGGCTGCCCTGCTCCAGGCCCACCATGCACACCATGGGGAACTCCAGTCCCTTCGCCGCATGCAGCGTCATCAGCGTGACGGCGCCGGTCTGCGGATCGAACGCGTCGCTGTCGGCCACCAGCGCGATCCGCTCCAGATAGGCGCGCAGGGCGTCCAGGCCCGTCCGCATGGGCGGCGTGCCCTCCTCCTCGTCGGGCTGCTGCGCCAGCCGCTCCGCCACGAACTCCGAGGCGGCGCTCACCACCTGCGCCAGGTTCTCCACCCGGCTCTCGCCCTCGTCGGCGCTCTCGCGGTCCTCCTGCAGGTAGTGCGCCTCCAGCCCGCTCTCGCGGGCGATGCGTCCCACCAGTTCGCCCAGCGCCTCCGCAGGCATGGTCTCGGACTCCCGCCGCCACGCCATCACCAGCGACGCCAGCTTGCGCGAGGCGGTGGCGGCGCGCGCGGTCACCCCCGCCTCCTCCGGGTTGGACAGGGCCTCCATGAGCGGCCGTCCGCGCTTGGCCGCGTGCAGCTCCAACCGAGACAGGCTGGTGTCGCCCAGACCGCGGGCGGGCACGTTGGCCACGCGCGCCAGCGCCAGCTCGTCGCCGGGATTGGTGGCCAGCCGCAGGTACGCCACCAGGTCGCGCACCTCCCGACGGTCGTAGAACGCGGTGCCGCGCACCACCTGGTGCGGCACGGCCTCGCGGCGCAGCGCCTCCTCCAGCACGCGGCTCATGCTGTTCATGCGGTAGAGCACCGCCATCCCCTTCCACGGCACGCCGCGCCCCTCCGCCTCACGCAGTTCCCGCACCACGCGCGCCGCCTCCGCACGCTCGTCCATGCAGCGCACGTAGCGGGGCGGATCGCCGTCGCCACGCATGCTGGTGAGGTCCTTGTGGCGACGCTGCCGGTTGTGGCGGATGAGCGCGTCGGCGGCGGCCACGATGGGCCGCACGCTGCGGAAGTTCTCGCCCAGCGGCACCACGGTGGCGTCGGGGAAGCTGCGCTCGAACTGCAGGATGTTGCGGAGATCCGCGCCGCGCCAGCCGTAGATGCTCTGGTCCGGGTCGCCCACCACGCACAGCCGTCGATGCTCACGCGCCAGCTCGTGCACGATGCAGAACTGCGCGTGGTTGGTGTCCTGGTACTCGTCCACCAGCATGTTGCGGAAGCGCCGCTGCAGCGTGTCGCGCACCTGGTCGTTCTCGCGCAGCAGCCGGGCTGTCCGGCCCAGCAGGTCGTCGAAGTCCAGCGCGGAACTTCGACGCAGCACCTTCTCGTAGGCCGCGTAGATGCGCACCACCGTGCGCGCACGCCAGTCCTTCGCCTGCGCCTCCGCCTCCGCGGGCTCCAGCAGCTGGTCCTTGAAGCCGCCGATCTCGTGCAGCATCGACTGCGGACTGAACCGGTCCGATCCCTCGCCCGCCTCGGTGATGGCCTGCTTGCAGGCCTTGGTCTGGTCGTCCGGGTCCAGCACGGTGAAGTCGGCGGCCACGCCCGCCTCGGTGGCGAAGCGCCGCAGCACGCGCGCGCCGAAGCTGTGGAAGGTGCCCGCCACGATGCGCGCGGCCTGCGCCGCGTCGGGCAGCAGCGACTGCACGCGTCGGCGCATCTCCCCCGCGGCCTTGTTGGTGAACGTGAGCGCCAGCACGCTGGACGCCGGTTCGCCGCGGGAGACCAGCCACGCGATGCGATGGGTGATCACGCGCGTCTTGCCGGATCCGGGTCCCGCCAGCACCAGGAGCGGCGTCCCCTCGTGCACCACGGCCTGCCGCTGGGGCTCCGTCAGTCGTTCCAGGAGGGCTTCCGATGTGGTGGACATGGACCGGCGAGTCTAGAGCGGCGAAAAAACCGCTGACTTCGGCCGATCCGAGGACTTCGCTCCACAAGATCTGGTGGACTTGGACGCCCCGGACAACCTCTCCACACCAATTGTTGTGGCACGCGAAAGAATCTGCCGATGCACAACGCCATGTGGCCGTTGATGTTGGAGCGCCGCATCATGAAATCGCAACATTTCGCGATGGGCTGTCTTGCAGTCACAACCTGTAGGGGTAGGATCCGCGCCGTTCCTGTGTCTCGCAGGCGTGCAGAGACCCCGGAACGGGTCGGTTGGAGACGATCAGAGCAGTCGTTTGTTCGGATCCTGTTCGGATGGCATCGTGGAGGCATTCCCTTGGTCCAGTGACCGAGGGGCGTGACCGTCCGTCACAGGAACCCGATCGAGAAAGAGATCCCGCATGGTGCTGTGCGACTCGGAAATCCAGGAACGCGTGGGCATCGAGCCGTTCGAGGCGATGGCCAAGCGACCGGGGCGGATCTCCTTCGGCGTCAGCAGCTACGGCTACGACGTGCGTGTGGGCACGCGTTTCAAGGTGTTCACCAACGCCACCAGCGGCGGCACCGCGGTGGTGGATCCCAAGAACTTCACCAACGACCTCTTCATCGACGTGGAGCTGGCCGGCACCGGCCGCGACCACATCATCATCCCGCCCAACTCGTTCGCACTGGCCGAGACCGTGGAGACCATCGACGTCCCCCGCGACTGCCTGGCCATCTGCGTAGGCAAGAGCACCTATGCCCGCTGCGGCATCATCGTGAACGTGACCCCGCTGGAGCCCGAGTGGCGCGGCAAGGTCACCATCGAGATCAGCAACACCACCCCGCTTCCGGCCCGCATCTACGCCAACGAGGGCA
>CAZKHO010000059.1:0-14274 GCA_964552505.1 uncultured Bifidobacterium sp.
GGTTCACCAACTGGTTCCCGCTGGGCATGACGTACTCGTTCCTCTACATGGGGCGGTACAACCTGAGCGTGGCGGCGGTGGCGCTGGGTGGTCTGCTCAGCAAGGAGGAGTTCGGCTGGGTGGTCAGCGTGGGCCTCACCACCTACGCCCTGGCGCTCACCTTCGTGGGCCCGGTGGTGGACCGCATCGGCGGCAAGCGCGGCATGATCGTGGGCGCGCTGGGATCCGCCCTGATGAACGGCGCCATGGCCGGCGTGCTCTACCTGGTGCTGAACGGGCGGAAGGAGCTTGCCTTCGGGCCGGTCTCGCTGCCCCTGAACCTGCCCGTGTGGTTCGCGGTGCTCTACGCCCTCAACATGCTCTGCCAGAGCTTCGGCGCCATCAGCACCATCAAGGTGAAGAGCTACTGGTTCCACGTGCGCGAGCGCGGCACCTTCGGAGCCATCTTCGGCACGCTCATCTCGCTGGGCGTCTACTTCGCCTTCGACTGGGGCCGCGCCATCGCCGGCGCGGTGCAGCTGGAGCAGCCCAAGGAGCCCACGGTCACCCGGCAGATCCTGAACCAGCTGTTCCTGCTGGACGGGCGCACCGTGCCGGCCCTGTGGCTGATCTTCGCCATCCCCGCCATCATCATGGTGATCTGGGCGTTCGTGGACGCCGTGATGCTGAAGGACACGCCGGATCAGGCGGGCTTTCCCCCGCTGGACACGCACGACGCGTCCCACGACGAGACGCCTGGCCACCAGCAGACCTATCTGGGCACCATCTGGAAGATCGTCAGCAACCCCGTCATCCTGATGATCGGCGTGGTGGAGCTCACCAGCGGCGTGCTGCGAGACGGCATCCTCAACTGGTACCTGCTCTTCGCCAAGGAGACGCCGCTGGGCGTGAAGACCGTCACCGACAACTGGGGCATGTGGGGCGCGGTGACGGGCATCGCCGGCGGCTTCGCGGCCGGCTGGATGAGCGACCGCTTCTTCCAGTCCAGGCGCGCACCGGCCGCTGGATTCATGCAGGTGATCATGTTCCTCACCACGGGCGTCATGATCCTGAGCCTGCTGGTGCTGCCGCCGGACGCCAAGGCCGACGCCTCCACCGGCGCCGTCACCGCCTGGTTCATCGCGTGGCGACCGGTGCTGCTGGGCGCGTGCGCCGTGGGCACCATGATGGCGGTGATCGGCGTGCACAGCATCATGTCGGGCACGGCCACCGCCGACTTCGGCGGCAAGAAGGCCGCGGCCACCGCCACCGGCATCGCCGACGCGTTCAGCAAGCTGGGCGGCGCCCTCCAGGCGGCCGTCATCGGCCTGCTGGTCACGCGCACGGGCAACTGGGTCTGGTGGCCCGCGTTCCTCTTCCCCTTCACCGTGATCGGGCTCCTCTTCGCCATCCGGATGTGGACGCTGCTGCCCGCGGCCACCAAGCGCTATCTGGCCGAGGTGGAGGGCAAGGAAGTGGGCGCGCGGCGCGGGCGATCGGCGGTCTGAGGCTCGGTCAGCCGTCCTTCAGCCAGCGATCCGTCTCGGCGATCTTGCGGACGATCCAGTCGGACGGGGTGCGGGGGCGGAGCGGTCCCGCGAGGACGGCCTTGGCCTCGGCCTTCGCGTCGAGCGCCTTGAGCGCGGCCAGGACATTGCCGAACGCGTACGGGTGGCCGGGCGAGAGCTGGGCCGCCTGCCACGCCAACGCCAGGGCCCATCGACTTCGCTCCGGACTGGATCGCGTTCCGTCCGCGAGGATCGACGCTGCCGCAAGGTTGAGCGCGTCCGCGTCCGGCACTTCCGCACACTCCAGCGCCAGACGCTCGCTCTGGAGCAGATCGGGGGGCTGACGAGCGAACAGAGCCTGCGCCTTCTCCAAGGCCGCGCCACGCCGAGCCGCCACGGCACGAAGGGCGCCACCGGAACGGACCACCGCAGCCGACATCGAGGGAAGGCCCTCGGTGGAAACGCTGGACCATGCCAACCCTCCGGGCGAGGGCGCCGCCTCCGGCGCCGAGGGCGCCGTGGACTTCGCCGCCAACGCTCGAATGCGCGCGGCGGCCGTGCCGCACCCGGCGGCCTCCAGCGCATCCGCCACGCGACGGATCAGTGCCGCATCGCCTGGACGAACTTCCAGCACCGCCAGCAGCGTGCGTGCGTCCTGCAGCGATCCGGCGGGCGCCTGCGCCGGGTCCAGCGCCGCACGCCACCCAGGCACCCAGACTCCCGTGGGGAACGCCGCCAGCGGAGCGGCCGCGGCCTCCAACTGCGACAGCACACGCTCCCGCTGCGCGCCCTCGGCCACGTCGGCCAGCAAGGCCATCGCCACGATCCCGTCCTTCTGCGCCTGCGGCAGCACCGCAGCCACGAAGGCCTGGCAGGAGAGACGCGCGCCGTCGAAGGCCGAGGCGGGGAGCGCCACCACCACCGAGACCTGTCCTGCGGGTCGCGGTCCCGGATCGAACGACTGCATCCCGCGAGCGGTCACCTCGGCGCGACGGAATCCCTCGAACGCAGCCAGCACTTCACGCTGCACCGCGGCCGGCACGGAGGCCGGAAACGAGACCGCACCCAGCCGAGCCGCCAGCATGGCGTCCACGGCCTCCTGCTGCGCCATCGCGCGGTCCATGCTGGCGTCCACCGCCGGATCTCGATCGCGCCGCATGCAGGAGAAGACCCAGGACTCGGAATCCACCACGCCCGGGCACGGCGCTTCCGGGAGGCGTCTCCACGCATCGGCGGCGTCGCCCCGGGGCCACGCGAGCACGCACGTCAACAGCGGTGCCGACAGCAGCGCGATCATGGCCACGGCAGGACGGGCAGCATCGCGGGCATCATTGGTCGTCGTCGTCGCTGGAGCGGCCGTCTCCCGAGACGGCGCCCGAGCCGCGCTTGGGCTTCTGGGCCGGCGTGTCGCCGCCACCCTGCCCACCCGCGCCCAGGCCATCGCCGCCCTTGTAGCCGCCGGCCTGCTCCAGAGCCTTGGCCAGCTCGCCAGCCTTCAGCGCGGCGGAGACGTTCCACTCCTTCACCACCACCACGTCGGTGTACCGCGGATTGTCCTTGAGCACCCTGGGGGCGCCGATTCGGCTGGCTCCACGCACGGTGAGCCAGTTGGCCGCCTCCGCGATCTTCTGCTTCATGCTGGACTTGTTCTCGGAGCGCACCGAGCCGTCGGCCAGCTTGGTCTTGTCCGTGATCTTGCTGATGGCCACCACTCCCTGGATCATCGAACCCGCGAGGTTGCGGATCACGTCATCGGCCATCTTGGCCGCCTCGATCGCGGCGATCTCCTCGCTCTCGCGGTCGGACCCGTCGGTCACGGCGTGTCCGAATCCGACCACGCACAGCTCCCCCTTCTCGTTCAGCCGCGTCTTGGCGCCGAAGGTGTAGGCCAGTTCGCTGCTGGGCATGGCCTTGACCCACGCCGCGATGGGATCCTTCTTTTCGCCCCGGAGCATGGCTGGATTGGGACGCCCCAGCAGCGCATCCGCCACGGCCCGCGTCTTGGGGGTGGTCATCATGATCACGGCGATCTCGCCGTCGTCGGTGCCGGAGCCGGCACGCTCGAACGACTGGTAGACGATCATGCCCGAGACGGCGTTCTGCGCGACGGTGGCGGAGGCGTTCTCCATGCGCTTGTGCCACTGCGTGTTGGCGGGCTTCGATTCGCCGGGCTTCGGGCCGTCGTCGCCCGCGGCTTCCAGCGCGTTGTACATGTCCTGCGCGTTGTGATCGCCGGCCGCCGCCCGCTTCTTCAGGTCGGCCATCTGCGCGGCACGCTCGGCAGGATTCTTCTCGAAGAGCTTCTGGCTGGCGGACGCGATCTTGGCGCCCAGATACTGCGCAAACTCCCACTTGGCGTTCAGCATGGCCTCGTCCAGCGCCGCCACACGGTCGTCCAGGTCCCCGCCGCTGATGGGCGCCGAACCGATCCAGATCCCCCAGCCCTTCGTGGTGTCATATCCCTCGGTCCAGCCCTTGTCGTCCAGGACCTTCTGAGCCGCGTCGCGCGCGCTGGGTCGGTCGGTGCTGGTGGCCGCGGCCGCCTGGTCCGGCGGATTGGGAAGGCTGAGCTCCTTCTTGGGGTCCTTGCCGCCGGAGGCTGCCGCGCCGGAACCGGCGTCCTGCGGCCACGCGGGCACCGGCGTGGGGTGCGCCACGGCCACGGTGGCGATCAGGGCGAGGAGGGACAAGGCGGCGAGACGCGCATGCTTCATGGGGATCTCCATCGGAAAGTCAGGTTGAGTTTGCTCCGGAACGGTCGGTCAAGACTAGCGGGGCGGCGTGGCGGTCGCGCCGCCCGGCGGGGTAGACGCCCCCAGACGCTTTCGCACCAGCAGCTCCGCCACGGCGCGCATCTGTGCGCTCAGCCACAGACGCGCTCGTGCATCGCCCTGATAGGCCGGCGAGGCGGGATCCACGGCACCCGGCTTCAGCTGCACGGCCTTGCCCAGCGCCTCTCCGTCGGCCTGCACCGTCACGCGGACCGCACCGGCCAGCGGCTTCGCGGGCTCGTCACAGGACAGCTGGCTGGCGTCCAGGCTCACCTTGACCTCGCCGGTGGCCGGCACCGCATGCAGTTCCAGCGGGATGTCGTCCCGAAAGGAGCCGTCGTCCACGAAGCGGCGCCGGTCGTACTCCAGCAGCCGCTGGGACAATCGCGCGGGCAGCGCGAACCGAAGCGACTCCAGGGCTCCCATCTCCCCGATCGCCATCGCCTGGAGGTCCTCGGCCGTGAACCCGGCACCGGGCGTGGCGTCCACTTCGACGCACCGCGACTCCCGTAGGGCGCCCTGCACCCGCACGGGAACTTCGACGAAGAGCTGGGCGTCCGGCTGCGCGAGCGCCTCGGCCGTCACCGCAAGCTGGATCCGACCGTCCGGGGCTCGACCCACGCACGTGGCCTCCCCCGCCGGGACGCTCAGGTCAAGCGCCGCGCCGTCGGCGCCCATCACGGTGCCGCGGCGGCGCCAGATCTGGAGGCGTTCGGTGGCGATGCGCTGCGCGCCCTCGGGCGGGCGAAGGAAGGCCTTGCCATCCTGCACCTGCAGGTCCGCCGGACAAAGCCCCTGCCCCAGGACCTTCTCGCACTGCGTGGCCGCGCGCTGCAGCGCCTGCGAGGCCAGGCGGGCGTACACGCCGTCCATGCAGACGGCCTGCTGCACGCGCCCACCCTGGCGAAGCTCCTCTCCGGAGGCCTCGGCCACGGCCTGGCCGGTCGCCACCACGTCGCCCGACGTCAGGTCCGACACGAAGACGAGCGCGCGCACACCCAGCGAGACTCGATCGTTGCCCTCGATGTGGACGCCGGCACCTGCGTCGAGCGGGCTCCGCGCCACGATGAAGTTGGAGAGGACCGCCGCCACCTGATAGTCCGGCACCACGAAGCTCTGGAAGAGTTGCGGGTCCCCGTCCTGCCGGGCCAGGTTGAGCGCGACATCCATGCGGCTCTGCGCCCGCTTGAGACCCACCAGGTTTCCCACGGTGGGCGCCATGGGGCGGCCGGACGCGCCGAACGAGGCGGCCAGCGTGGACGTGAGGAAGCGGTGATAGATGGGCTGCGCCGAGGGAGCTCCTGGAGCGGCCTCCACGATGGACTGGTCCGCCGCCAGACCGGGGCTGGCTCGCATGGCGCCGTCGGTCATGAGCACGCGCGTGGCGCCCACCAGGAACGGACTTTGCTGCCGGCACGCAGGCTGGAAGCCCGACAGCAGCGCGCCGCGCTCCGGCAGCGGCCCTCGCACCAGGCGCGCCACCGCCGTGTCCGCGGTGGCCGCCTCGACGGCCACGATCGAGGCCCCGCCGGCAAGCCTGGCTCCGGGGAAGAGGCCCGAGGATCGCCCCTGCGCCAGCATCACCCGCCCCGGCTTGCGGGAGAGCACGTGTGCCACCGGCACGCGCGCCACCCGCGGCGTGAACTCCGCGGCCATGCGCTTCATGACCCGGTCGCAGGCTTCCTGCAGCAGCACCCGATGTGAATCGTTCAGCAGACGGTCGCGCTCGTCGGGCGTGGCGCCCTCGGGGATCAGCACGCGACCGTTCTTGCGTGCGCCGATGCGCTCCGCCACCGCCGGATCGTCGCCCACCACCAGTTCCACGGCGGTGTAGGCGCTCTGGCCCGTGCGCGGATCCACCATCGACAGGGAGACCTCCAGCACGGGCACCGACAGCCGCTTCAGGTTGCCCTCCAGATCGGTTCCCACCGTGGACACGGTGTCCACCCCGTCCACCGACAACGCCATCAGCAGCAGGTCGTCCGGCAGCGCCGTCACCTGCGACTGGTCGCGCGGCTCGTACAAGGCGAGGTTGGCTGAAGAGGCGAGCGCCGCGCGGACACGGTCGCTGACCTCCTGGAGGAACGGCGCCCCCACCAGCGGCATCTGGCTCTCGCCCATGACCTGCTGGGGCATCGCCGAGGCGTCGATGCCGATCTCGCGCCCCTGCGAAGGGGCGAAGAACACCTGGAAGCGGTCTGCAACCGACACGGCCACGCAGCACCACGCCAGCAGCGCCACAAGCGTCCGTCCCGCGGCCCCGTGCAGCAGAGAGCGCAGGAACACGCTACTTCCCCGCCGCCTTGTCGGATCGAAGCTTGACGGCGATGCGATCGCCCTGCTGCGCGATGTCACGATCCAGTCCACCCTTCTCCATCACGTCACCCAGCTTGTCGTCGAACCAGTCCTGGAACGGCGTCAGGAACGCCGTGCCGGTCCCCTTGAACATCAGGTTGAAGTCCACGCTTCCGGGCTCCAGTCGTGCCTGTTCCACCTGCACCACACCGGGAATGTCCTTGAGGCCCTCGCGCAGGGTCTTGGCGATGGCGGAGCCGCGGCGACCGTCCGGGAGCCCCGTCACCGAGACCATCAGCCGACGACCGTTGTTCAGCTCGTCCTGCAGCGCATCCATGGTCCGCCGGACCAGCTCCTCCAGCCTTCCGCTCATCTTGGCGCACGCCGCGGCGATCGCCTGAAGGTCCGAGTCTCCCGGCGCCACCACGTTCTCGGTGATGCTGGCGATGGTCTCGCCCGTGCCCGTCCGGACCGCCTTGAGGGTGACGAAGGCGTCGTACAGCGTGCGGAGCCCGTCCGCGTCCTTGCCGCGCGACTTCAGCAGCGTCTCGCCGCGGATCAGCACGTCGGCCGCCCCCAGGGCGCCGAAGGCTGCCAGTTCCGAGTCCTTGCCGGCCTGCTGGCCCTTCCGGATCTCCTGCATCAGCGCCTCGTATCGCTTGAACTGCTCCGGCTGCTGCGTCTGGATGGTCTGCATGAGCTGCTGCAGGTCCGTGATCCGGATGTTCGCCTTGGCGAAGGCGCGGGTGATGGACTCCATGAGGGGCGCCGAGTCGGAACGCAGGAAGCCTCGGCTCAGGCCCGACTCGCTGGGCTGCAGACCCTGCAGCGCGATCACCGCCACCGTGAACTTGCCCGACTGCTGATAGGTGAGACCGGTCTCCTTGCTCCCCAGGGCCGGACGCATGTCCGTGCCACCTGGCTCCTCACCGGCGTCCGCGTTCGAGCCGGACGCGGACACCATGGCGTCGATCTCCACCACCCAGTCACCGGTGGCCGGATCCTGCTCGGAGCGGACGGTCTCGTAGCGCGAGAGCACGCCCTGCATGTTGGAGTCCTGCCTGGAGCCCGCGGCTCGTCCGTTCTGCACCGCGCTGCGCTCGGACACGATGGTTCCCACGCCCTTCTGAAGCGCGTCCTGCTTGGCGAAGCCCAGGGCCTTGCGTTCCGCCTCCAGCTTGTTGCCCCCCGAGACCGGCGCGCGCCCCACCCCGCGCACCTGCACCGCCGCGTCGGGCGCCTTGGCGACGCCCTGCTCCGATCCGGTCTCCCCGGAGACAAGCCGCTCCACCGGCATCCGCATCAGGACACACCAGCCGTCGGAACCCTCGACGGGCCACCAAGCCACCCGCTCCGCCGAGCGGACCAGCCCCTCGGAACGGGAGGTGGAGACGCTCTGACAGACCGACTGCACTCGCTTCACGTCGTTTTCCCGAACCACGGTCTTGGAGATGAAGCACGACGACTGCACCTGATTGCCATGGATGAACTTCACCATGGCCGAACGCGCCACCAGATCGGCGGC
The DNA here is from genome assembly GCA_964552505.1 of uncultured Bifidobacterium sp. Lineage (GTDB taxonomy): Bacteria > Planctomycetota > Phycisphaerae > Phycisphaerales > SM1A02 > SYAC01. The sequence goes on from CAZKHO010000059.1 coordinate 8,079, forward strand.
CTGCAGGGCTTCCTGACGCTTCAGGGCCGGATCGGTCTGGTCCTTGGACGGCCGAGCCATTCCCGTGACCACGATCTCGTCCCGATCGCCCAGCTGAAGCACCTTCACCACCTCAGGCTCCAGGACCTCAGGGTGCTCCGCCACGAGCGCCTGCAGGGAGTCGGTGCCGGCGGCCCACTGGCGACCCTTGGCTGCATCATCGGTCGTGCCGGCCAGCATGAGGCAGCAGAAACAAGCCATCAACGCGCGAATCATGGGCAACCTCCGGAAACGGGAGTGGGTGTCGTGCAGATGCCCGGGTCACCCGCCCGCGCGGGCGACCCGGGCCATGGATCGATCAGAAGGGGAAGCCGCTCTTCTTCTCTTCCTTCTTCTCTTCCTTCTTCTCTTCCTTGCTGGCGTCGCCGTCCTCTTCGAGCAGCGTGCCGCCCACGCCGGCATCCTTCAACTGCGCGTTGGCGGACTTGGAGATCTCGGCGGCCGCCAGCGGCTTGGCGCCCGTGACCTTGGAGAGCGCGTCGTTCACTTCCACGGACTTGGCCAGCACCGGCGCAAAGTCAGCCAGATCCGCCACGCCCTTCTGAAGAGTGGGCAGGGCGTTGGTCACGGCCGCAGCCGCCTGAAGGTCTTCCGGCCCCGGCTTGAAGTCTGTGGCCATCTTCACGGTCTCCGCTCCACCCAGCGCCAGCTTGCCACCCGAGAAGGCGGCGGCCAGGTAGCCGCGCATGCCCTTCTCCAGCAGTTCCTTCTTCTCCTTGGACAGCGACTTGAAGCCCTCGGAGGCCTTGGCCTTCACTTCCGTCAGCACTTCACCGTACTGCTGGGCCGTCTCCAGCTTCTTGGTGACGCCCATCGCTTCGGCCATGGACCGGATGGAGGACCGCAGGCTCTCCGTGGTGGCGCTCATGGCCTTGGCTTCGAACTCCACCAGCGCCGCCAGCTTGGCGCCGGCTGAGCCCTTCATGCCCGGAATCGCGTAGCCGAACTTCTTGGCCAGGCCGTCGGGATCCACCTTGGAACCGCCGCCGCCCAGTCCTGGCAGGCCGCCAAACTGCGCATGGGCCGAGCCCGGCACGCTGGACAGGAAGATGAACGCCGCAAGAAGCGCCGTGACGCCGAATCGATTCGACATGATCTGGTCTCCGGAAGAGGTTGCCGCGCCCGTCCGACACTGGAAGGTTCGCGGGCCGCGGATGGTAGCAACCTGGGCCAGCGCTGGATCAATCCCGAACCTGCATCCCCTTCCTTCGCACACTCCACCCCCAGCGCGCAAGGCCTCCCAGATCCATCCATCGCCCCAGCGTCGCCAACACGCACGCCGCGCCCGCCTCGGCGATCATGATCACGAAGATGCTCTCCGGAAAGTCTCGGGCCTTGCCGATGCGCAGACCAGGCAGGCCGTCCGCATGGATCCAGCCCACCGCCGAGCGGATCCATCCCACGGAGTGCAGCCAGTCCAGGCTGGCGTCCCAGAGTCCCGTCAGGACGTTGCTCCACCCCACGAACCAGTTCCCTGCGGCCGCGGCCAGCAGCGGAATCAGCCAGCCGATCGCCGCCGCCACCTTGAGCGCCACCAGCCAACCGCGTGACCGCGGAGCCAGCGGCTGCTGCGCACGGCCTGCGAACACCAACGACATGGGAAACAGCGAGATCCACGCCACGATGCACGCCATCCGCGCCGTCCATCCCCCGTTCCAGATGGCCAGCCCCGTGACGGTCAGCGCCGCCGCCAGCGCGACCAGCCCCAGCGCGGCGCGTTGAGGATGGACGCGTGGCGGTCGGTGTTGCTTCACGGAAGAGGCGGCCTCCACAGGCGCCCCGCGACCGGGCTCCTCCGGCATCGCCCACGCCGGCGTGGCCCGCGCCGTCATCGCCTCCGGAGACGCCGCGGCCGAAGGAGCGCGCACGTCGCCCGCGCCCGACGGCAGCAGGCCTCGCACCCGGGCCGCAGGCACCCAGCGGATCATGTCGTCACGCCGGATGGGCGTGCCCGGACCGATCTCCCCACAGCGGGCAAGACCGCGAAGCTCCTCGGCCGACATGGGGCCGCGCTGCTCGGCGCCGATCTTGCAGAACCAACGGTTCGCCATCCCTGGTCTCCAGAGGTGGTCGCCTTGGGCGCGAAACGGACCGGTCACCAGTGCCGCATCTCTTCACCGGAGACGCGCGCCTGCTTCCAGGTCTCCTGCCCCGCCTCCATGGTGGCGCGCCACATGCCGCGCAGGACTTCCTCGGTGTCGGTGTCCAGGTTGGCCTCGGGCGTGGCGCGGCCGGTCACGGGCAGCACGGTGCGGGGCCTCCGCTCCTTGGGGAACGTGATCTCACCAGTCCGCATGGCGAGATCGACATGCTCATGGCAGCTGTCGATGCCTCCCACCAGATGCTCCATGTTCTCGCGCAACTGCTCGACCGTGATCACGCCGTCCGCCAGGATGATCTCGACGGTGGCGATCACGTCGCCGCTGGCCTCGTCGATGGCGTACTGCAGCACCGCCGTCCGGAGACAGATGCCCAGCAGCGTGCGGCACACGGCATGCACATGGGGGCACTCGGCCACGTTGTAGACCGCAGGAGCCACGATCTCGATGTAACGCCCCTTCGCGACACGCTTGATTCGAAGATCCAGCACGTGCTCGCCGTCCCGATCCACGTAGTGCTCGGTGACCACCCCGGCCAGGATGCACCCCTGCTCCGGATCCACCTTGTACTTGAACTCCGGGCCGAACGCGGCCTGCACCAGCCGCTCCAGACTCTTCAGGGACATGGCCATCGCATGAGCTCCTTGCCGAGCGTGCTGCCCGGATGATGGAACTATACTCCGCCGCATGTCCTATTCCATCCGGCGGATCGACGGTCGCGTCGTTCAGGGCTTGTCAGCGAAGGATGTCCGGGGACGCGCGGAGCGCGGCGAACTCTGGCCCGACGAGGAGATTCAGGACGAGGGCCGCCCCGGCTGGCAGCCGCTGTCCAAGGTTCCGCAGTTGGCGGACGCCCTGGCCACCGGAGAGGCGGCCCGCGCCAACACCACAACCCGGGACGCGGAGTCGCTGGTTCGGGAGATGGGCCCCGCCGTGCTGCATCTGCTCAGTTCCGGGAGCTACGGCACAGGATTCGCCATCGACGCAGAAGGAACGATCCTGACCAACCAACATGTGGTGTTCGACACCACCATGTGCCGGATTCGGTTCCAGTCCGGGCTGGAATCCACCGGCCGGGTACTGCTGCGAAGTCCCCGGCTGGACTTGGCGATCGTCCGCTGCGCGCTCCCCACCCCCGACCACCTCGAGCTTCCCGCGCGTCGCCCGACCCGACTGACCCAGGGCTCCCGCGCCTGTGCCCTGGGGTATCCGAGTCCTCTGGGTGTCTTCACGGTCACGGAAGGACTGCTGAGCGCCCAGAGCGTTCAGTTGGACGGCTTGCGCTGGCATCAGATCAGCGCGGCAGTCAACCCGGGGAACAGCGGAGGCCCGGTGATGGGTGGGCGCGGAGAGCTCATCGGTGTGGCGACCCTCAAAGGTGTCCAGACGGAGGGCGTCGCGTGGGCCATCCCCTTCGAGGACGTGGTCGGATTCGTCCGGCAGTTCTGGTCGGAAGTGGAGAGCGGGCACATCGGGATTCCCAGCGCGATCGAGCTGATGCGCGAGACCAGTCGGCCTCCTCACGGCGGGGAGATCCGCCTGGCGGTGCGACGACTGTCTCTGGAGTACGGATTCCGGCTGCTCAAATCCAGGACCGATTCCGACGGCGTCCTTCGAACGGCGCACATGGTCTCGCCTCATGGCGTTCCGCTCTCGATCCACCTGGACCCGTATCCCCCCGGAAACACCAGCCCGGACGCGTTTGAATACCTCTACATGTACAGCAGCCTCGGGAAGATCCCGGCGGAGGCGGCTTCAAGTCCGCGATTTCTGGGCGATCTGCTCTCGCACAACCAGCTCACGCCCCATTGGCAGTTCTCCATCCGGGACGACGAACTGATCCTCCGGTACTGCCGGGATGCGCGGTTGCTGGACTCCAGCGAGGTGGTCGTGGTCGCCGAGGACCTGATCTTCCTTGCCAAGCACTTCTCCGCCGATCCCGACTGAGTCGCCACCGCAAGGCCCACGCGATAGCCTTCTCCCCGGCTGCCCCGCTAGCTCAGTTGGATAGAGCACCGGTTTCCTAAACTGGAGGTCGCGCGTTCGAATCGCGCGCGGGGCGTTCTTGGTGATCCGCAGCGGGATCCGCAGCGCCACCGGCCCTCACGCCGACGCCTTGGCGGCCACCAGTTCCTTGAGCCCCCCCAGCAGCAGGCCGATGGCGATGGTCCATGCGATCGCGCCCAGGGCGAAGTAGCCCCCGTTGAGCGGCACCATGCCCGGCAACGACGAGTTCCACGTGGCGTGGATCAGCATCACCGCCACCAGAGGCGCCAGACACCTTCGGTCCTGAAGCATGGCACCCTCGAACGGGCGGTCACCCTTGACACGCCACAACGCCCCGGCGGCCACTGCGGTCCACACCACGTGGCCGAACGGCGCCAGCACGCCGCGAAGCACGATGTTGTCGAACATCGGCTTGATGTCCTCTGCCAGCATGATCCGCATGGCGTACCCGGCCGACTCGAACGCGGCAAAGCCTGCACCCACCGCGGCTCCAAGACACATGCCGTTCAGCGTCCAGCGATACTTGGGACGGAAACCCGCCAGCAGGATCACGGCCGCCAACTTGCCGGGTTCCTCCACGAAGCCCGCCACGGATGCCCCGATCCACTCGTGCCAGCGACCCGCCACTTGGAAACCCACCAGCGCCAGCAGCAAGGACAGCACCCCGCCCCACATGAACATGCGAAGCGCGGCGAAGAGCGACACGTTTCTGGGCGCGTTGCACTCGTAGAAGAACACGGCCGTGGCCACCGGGAAAGCGAACGAGCCGATCAGGATCACGCCGGGAATGAGGTTCAAATTGGCCCACTGCAGCCACCCGAACCACATGCCCGCGAACGCCACACCCAGGAACAGCAGCAGCCGCGTGTAGACCCACGGCGAGGGAAATCCCGTGTCGATCTCGGCCAGAGAGGGCGTGCTGGTGGCCAATCCGTAGGAGAAGACGCGCTCGGCGTCCTCTGGGGTATGCCGCGCCATGACGGCGGCAAACAGCCCCTTCACGTGACTTCGGTCCACCAACTCCGTCCCGGTCATCTCGGAGACACGCCTGGAAACGCGTCCCACCAGTGCACCCGGATCCAGGTTTCCAGCGGCCGAGGGTCCCGTTCCCCCGCCACCGGGTGGCGCCGCTGCGCTGGCCGCCTGACCGGTGGACGGAGGCCACGGCGGCGGCATCGCCGCGGATTGCTGCGCAGGCGGCGGAGGCGGCACCGCTCCGGAGGTCGCGCCGCCACCCCCGCCGAAGACGAGTCCACGGATGCTGGCGGCCCTGTGCCAGGATCCCGCTCCGCCCACCTTCTGCACGGCGGTGTCCGGGCGCACCTCGCCCATGGTGGCCATGCGCCGGAGTTCATCCGCCCCGAAGGGACCTCGGATCTGGCCGTCCCCGTCGCGAATCACGAACTGGCTCATGTGTCAGCCCCCAAGGAATGAATCGCATCCGCGAGCGTCGCGGACCTTTCGAGAGGGTACCACCTGCCTGCGCGCCACACGGCATGGCCCCGTCGCCAATCGCTCCCATCACGCGGCGCCTCAGCCCGGCATCCGCTCCCGCAGCGGCAGCCCCGCCTCGCGCGCCGCGGCCAGCAGCCGCATGTGCAGCGCGTCGAACACGTCCGTGAACGACTGCTCGGACTTGCTGAACAGCGCCACCACGGTGAATTCGATGCCGTTCACCCCCAGCGCGCTCACCCCGATGTCCTGTCCCTTCTCCCGCACGCCCGGCGCGGACGCCACCAGGGCCGCCGCGCGCTCCTTGAACGCCGCGATGGCCGCAGGATCGGCGTGGAAGGCGATGGGCAGCACCGCTCGGAACTCCTTGAGCGCGTTGCCGGAATGCGCCTCCAGCTTGGTGCCGGCCATGGTGGCGTTCGGCACCAGCAGCCGCGTCTCGAGTTTCGTGCGCAGCGTGGTGGTGCGGAAGCCCACGTGCTCCACCTTGCCCTGCACCCCCTCGAAGCTCAGCGTGTCGCCCACGCCGAAGTTGCGCTCGGCGGCCAGCACGATCGAGCTGAAGAAGTTGCGCAGCGGCTCCTGCAGCGCCAGCGCGA
>CAZKHO010000060.1:0-14121 GCA_964552505.1 uncultured Bifidobacterium sp.
CCCTTGGCGCACGCGAGCACGGCGGCCAAAGGCCTCGCCGTTCTGGGAACGCCCTTGAGCGCCGCGGGACTTCTGGAGCCATTCGTTCCGGCGCACTCAGGTTTCATGCTCTGGCTTTCCATCTCAGGCATGGTGCTCGGGCTGGGCGGATGTCTGCTGGCGCTGCATACCAAGGGACGGACGTGGAGCTGGTGGATTGAACTTGTGAGCGGACTGGTCGCCTTCGCGGGCGGCGCCATCAAGTGCATCCTCTACCTTTGGGCACTCTGATGCCCCACGCCAACCCCACCCTGCACATGGGAGCGCTCCTGCTGGCCCTGACGGCGTGCAGGAGCAGTCCCACGCTTCCACCGCACGGAGTTCAGCCCCCGGACAAGCAGAAGACGCAGGGAGCCTGGACCGATCCGCTCACCGGAACCAACCAACCGCGGAAGACGGCGGGTGCCGATCAGGGCAAGGAGAAGGGTGCGGTGGATCCGCTGACGGATCCCAACCTGCGCGGGTCCGGCACCTCCACCACCCAACCTGCGGGCCGTGGCAGCGGCTCGGGCGGAGCCTCAGGCGCCACAGCCACCTCCGGCGGGGCTCGCTCCGCGGGCGGCCAGACGGGCCAAGCTCCGGCCACCGGAACCCGCGGGGGCGGCGGCGCCACCGCCACGGTGAGCTCCCGCGGCGTGGGCGCGTCCGCATCGCCAGGGAAGCCGGCGAATGCGGCCACGCCCGATGGTGGACACGGCGGAAGCCGAGGAACGCCGGGCGGTGCCGGCTCGGAACCCTCCAACAACCTGCACGGGAAGCCCGCCGATCCGGCCTCGGCCTCTCAGGCCAAGCCCGGCGCCGACGCAGGAGCAGGACAGGCCCCCAACGCCCCTCCCGCTCAGGGCGGCGCCGGAGGCACCAGCGCCGGATCAACCACGCCGTCGTCTTCCAGGAAGCCGGGCTCGTCGACGGGCGACGGCCAGAGCAGGCCGAGTGCCGGTGGCACTGCGGGCGGCTCCAATGCGGACACCTCCGGCGCCAGCGGCGCCGACAACGCAGGATCCACGCGCGGTGCCAGCGGCAACGGCGGGTCGAGCCGTTCGAGCGACACGTCGGCTTCCAAGTCAGGCGCAGGCGCCGCGCGTGGTACAGGTGCAAGCACCGATGCTGGGGCTGCCGCTGGTGCTGGTTCCAGTGCGGGCGCAAGCGGAGGCAACGCAACCGGATCCGGGTCCGGTTCCAGTTCTGGCTCGACCTCCGGTCCGAGCCCCGGTGCACCGAACGGCGTCGGAAAGGGATCTGGATCCAGTGCAGGCACGGGCGCCAGTGCGGGCAGCGGTGCCAAGGCGGGCTCCGGCACAAGCGCCACATCCAACGGCAGCAGCGAGCAGCGTCCGTCCCAGGTGGGCGGCTCCGCCACCGGCTCGGCCACCGGTCGTGCAGGCGGAACGGGCGCGCAGGGGGCAACTCCCCCACCGGTAGACGGCGCCGGTCAGACCCCACGTGACCCATCCAGTTCGGCGATCCCCGCCCCCGGCAAGGATGGAGCCGGCGCAGCGCCGGGCGATCCGGGGAAGCCAGCCAACTCCGGAACCATGGACCCCAAGCCGAAGGACCCGTCCAAGTTGCCACCGGGCCGGGCGCCTGAGGGCGACGGTCCGGACCCGGGCAGCCCAGAGGACACCAAGGTTTTGGAGCCGCCCATTCCCGTGTTCCCGGCGCCACCCACCGCTGCGAGCGCCCAGACCCCGCACGCCACGACTCCCGTGGTGATCGGCGTGTGGATGCAGGTGGGCGTGGAGAACGCCGCCGACTTCGCCCCCGGCGGCTACACCCAGCGCGTGCTGGTGTTCCGCCCCGACGAGGGCATCCTGCAGATCACGCAGGTCTTCGCCTGCGGCGTGCTGCCCATGCGGGCCGGCAAGCTCTCCATGAACCGGCCCACCGATGGCGTGCTTCGCGTGGAGCGCCTGCCCAGCGGCGACGATCCGTTCTCCGACCTGCCGGAGTGCGCCTCGCCCGCCGTGCAGCGTGCGGTCAGCCTCTCCTTCCAGCGCGACGGCGACACGCTCCGGCTTGGAGACAAGACCTACAGGCGGCTCGATGGCGCCGAGGCTCAGGCCGTGCTGTCCGGCAGACGCCTGCAGAGGAAGTGAGCCACGCCGGACGGCCGGCGCACGGCTCACCTCACTGGGCCGTGGACTTGCCGTTGACCCATCGGCAGATGAACGGCTCCTGCATGGGGCGCACGTTGTAGGCGATGCCCGCCCGCACCAGTTCCCCGCGCAAGGCCATGAACTCGGCATGACTGTCCGCGTCCACGAAGAGATAGACCATGGGCAGGCTGCGCGCCGGCACCATCCGGAATTCGTGCATCCAGCGCTTCCAGAGGTCGCTGCCGGACCATCCCGTCTGTCGCAGATCCAGTCCGCCACCGGACTTGAGCTGGATGTGCTGCTCCGCGCTCAGGCGACGCCCCGGAGGAGGCGCCATCCGTTCCAGCCTGGAGCGTGCCACGTCCACGCACTCCGGATCCCACGCCTCAAGGCTGAGGTACCAGCCTTCATCACCTGCTCCATGGAGTTGGCGCATGGCGTCGCTGATGGAGGTCACCCGATGCGCCCGGCCCTTGCTGAGCACCATGGAGGTGGGGAATGCGTCGTCCAGCTCGTGCTCCGACGGGGCGCTCAACTCCAGTTCGGACTTGGCCTTGGCGTCCGTGATGGCCGACTTCAGATGCTCGATGCTGGCCTTGAGGTTCTCCAGCATCGACGACACGTCCGGCGGCGCCTGGGATGGATTCCGGAGCAGTTCGCCCATCGCCTGACCTCCCACCTGGTCCACCTTGGCCAGCTGGCCCTTCAGACGGTCACGCTCCGCGCGCAACGCGGCGATGCGATCACGCTTCCATTGGCGATCCGGCGATTCCAAGCTGCGCACGTCCTGCTCCAGGCCCACCAGCGCCGCATCCTCCGCCCGCACCAACTCCGCCTCCACGGAGGCGCTTGCCGTGTCAGGCGTGGCGGGAGCCGCCACCTCGTGCCGGATGGCGTTCAACAGCCCCAGCATCATCACGATGAACATGAACACCGCAAAGATGTTGGTCATGGGGTCCGTGAACCACTCCAGCGCCTCGGAAGCCTCGTCGCCCACGTCAGCCACGGGTGGGCTCCAGGACCACCGGGACAAGGTCCGAGACGCCGCGGTCCTCGGGGATCAGCTCAAGTCCGTGATCCGGCGGGATCTTGGGCCGCAGTCGCTGCAGCATCGCCCCGTAGAGATCCACGCCGCTGGGCTTCACCGCGAACAGGCAGTGTTCGTGCTTCGCCACCGCATTGTCCACCACGGCCTTGAGCACTCTCAGGCCCGACTCAAGGTCGTGCACCGGTGCCCCACTCGCCCCTGCATTGCCTGTGGCCAGACATGAGACCACGCGATCACCGGCGATCTCGATCACGCGCGTGGGACGCGCGCCGGGCCGGACCAGGAAGGTGATCTGGCGCCTTCCCTCCAGCCCCTGCAGCTCCAGCGCCAGCGCGTCGCGTCGAAGCGTGAGTTCGGCCAGGCGGCCCAGATCCGGATCGGCGGTGGCGCCGGAGCGCCGAGCCACCGCCTCCTTCACCAGACCCGAGATCCGCTCCACGGCGGTGGCGTACTCCGACCGGAGCCGCTCCACCTCGGCGCGCAGGACGGACACCTCCCCCGCCAGATCCTGATTTCCCTGCTTCTGGAGTTCGGCCTTGCGCCCCGCCAGGGCGTCCTTGCGCTCCTGCCGGCTTCGAGCCGCCTGCGCGGTCGGGGACGCACGTGCGGCTTCCGCGGCGATGGCCGCGGGCGCGCGGGCCAGCATCAGCGAGAGCACGACCGAGTCCAGCATGAACACCCCAAAACAGCACATGAGGATGTCCTGGAAGCTGAAGAAGCTTGCCGGCGAGCCCATCCGGCGTCGGCGCCGGCGCCGCATCAGGCCTGCCTCGGCTGCTCGAGCCTGACGCGCTTGACGATGTCGTTGTTGGCGCGCTCGCGCGCGTCGTCCATCAGGTCCTCGTCCGCCTTGCGGACGAAGATGTGCACCAGGTGCACCAGGAACACCAGCACCAGCGCGGCGCCGGTGGTCACGAAGGCGGTGTCCAGACCGCTCATGATCTTCTGCAGGCTTCCCACGATCTTCTGCACGTCGTTGTTGGCGCTGAGATTGGCGGTGAACTTGCCCATGGCCTCCGTGAGGCCGAAGACCGTGCCGATGAAGCCCAGGACGGGGATGGCCCACTTGAAGCCGTTGAGCATGGTGTAGCCGCTGTCCATGATGGACTCGTCGGCCTCCGCGGTGGCTCGCAGCACGTCGTCCACGTCCGCCACGCGTCCCACGTTCCGCATGCTCTGGAGCGCTCCGATGATGCGGTTCAGGTAGAGGAACTTCTCCGGCTCGCCGAACCGGCCGAAGATGTCACGGAGCATGCCCTGCGCGGTGGCCGCCGTGAGCGCGGACCCGGGATCGGAGACCACGCGGAACGCGCTCAGTCCTCTGCGCTGGGCGCGGATCTTGAGCGCCTTCCAGAACAGGAACGAGAAGCTCCAGCACGCCAGGAAGAGCTCCACCGCCACCACGTAGTAGTGCTTGGTGACCAGGTCCCAGAGCTGCTGGTGGAGCGGACGCACGCTGTCCTCCGAGCCGGCGGCGTCGGCCTTGGAAGGGATGGCGCCACGTTCCGCCCCCGGAGCAGGCTGGGGTGCGCCAGACGTTGCGGCCGTCGGGCGCACCGCAGGTGGCTGCTCGACGGACGCCGGCACCGCGGACTTCGGACTTGGCGCAACCGAGGCCTCGGACACATGCAGCAACCGTGCGATCAGCAGGCACGCTGCCGTCAGCATCACTCCCAGCACGAAGGCGCTCAGGAATCCAGGCGAGGTCTGGCGACCAGCCGGAAGCCCAAGCCTGGCTTCCGGATCCACGTCGCTGAACTCGATCCGGTGGTCGGCAGGAATGGCACTCATCGGGTCTTGGTCTCCGTTTCAAGGAAGAGGAGGACGGGACCCATGCGGTGTTCCCGCAGGTACGCCTCCACCTCAGGCTTCGATTGGAGGGTCCGCGAGCCCTGCTTGAACCCAAGGACCCTCCAGCCCTTGGCCTGCACCACGCGCCAGTCCAGGGTGGAATCGCTGGGACGGATGCCCGCCACCCCGGCCAGCTGCATCGCTGCGGGCACGCGCGACCATCGAGCCAGCTCCTGGCGATCCTCCGCCAGGCCTTGGTCCAGCTGCTCGAACACCTGCAACGCCTTGGCGCACTTGGCGTCCATCGCGCTCCATCGCTGCATCTGCTCCTTGGACAGCACCGGCTCGCCCCAGTCCTCGTCCACCTCCTGCGGGAAGCGGTCCTTCACGTCCTTCACCAGTCGATCCAGTTCCAGGTCCGCGCGGAGTGGCGGCGAGAGCGCCAGCTCGTCCTTCCAGAACTCGGCCAGCTGGAGCACCACCCAGAGACGGAACGCGGCGCCCTCCTCCGAGGGCACGCTGGTGGACGATGTCCGGGCGATCGTCCCGATGACCTTCAGGACACGCGCCCGAAGATCCCGCAGGCCCTGCTTGTCGGCGTTGCTTCGGAGCGTGCGGAGCAGTTCCACCGTGGGAGGCGGAAGGATCCGCATGGGATCGGCCGTCGAGTCCCACTCCTTCTTGAACTCCAGGCCGTCCGTGGTCTTGGCCTTGAGCTCTCGCTTGCTGTGGATCACGTCCTTGGCGAACAGGCCGTCCTTGGGCTTGGGTCGCCGGAAGAAGTGCCCGCTGTTCTTCAGCGGCACCACCACCAGGTCGCACATGCGCGACTCCTCCAGGCGGTTGGCCAGACGGCTGCCCGCGCAGAGTTCGCCCTTGCCTCGGGCCGCGTTGGCCACCGCAAGCAGGTGAGCCGCCACATCCGACCCGTCCGCACGGTCCTGACCGGAGGTGGCGCCCACGAAGCGGACCAGCGCCGAGTGGGCCTCCTCTTCCTTCGGGCCCATCTGGGTGAGTTCGGCGAAGTCCACCTTCCCAAGCTTGGCCACCATCTCGTTCCAGCGCTGCAGCTGGGCCAGCGCCAGCCGGGACATGTCGCGCGATTCCTTGTACCCCTGATTGAGCCGCAGGCCGTCCAGCACCTTGGGGCAGTCGTCCAGCAGCCGGAGGTACGCCTCCTCGAAGGCCCCGGGGTTGAACGCGTCCGGACGGGCGGCCGCCGCCATCACGTCGCCAAAGTGCTCGTGGAAGGCGCGGATCTCCCGCATGCGCCCACCGATCGCCTTGGAGACCTCCTCGAAACCGGCTCCCTCGCGCCGCAGGTCCGCCAACGCGTTCGGATCGTCCACCTGCAGTTCGGCAAACTCCTGCGCCAGGCGAGCCACCTCCGCCTGCGCCTCCTGGCACCGCAACTGCAGGTCCTCCAGTCGCCCCAGGTCGAACGCCGCCTCGACAGGCACCAGGTCGAACGCCAGCGGCACACCGTCTCGGCGCCTGCGCGCCTCGTCACGCTTGCTCGCAAGCTGCAGCTTCTTCCGGTCCACCCATCTCCCGGCCAGCTCGCGGATCCCGTCCAGCTGCTTCTCCACGTCCAGTCTCTCGGTGGGAAGAGCCCTCTCCGACATGGCACCCCAGCGCGCTCGCTGCTTCTGATGGAGCGTGGGCGTCACGTCGGAGCTCCTGGCCAGGTCTTCCAGCTCCTTCTTCAGGGCGGTGACCTCATGCCGGGCCGCCTGCCAGCGGGGTTCCTGTTCCTTCACCTTCGCCTGTGCGTTCTGCCACGCCTGTTCGGTGGACAGGTCCTGGCGTTCCGCCAACAGCTTCCGCGCGCCGGGCAGGTTGTTGTCACGCAGCATGGACTCCACCCCCTGCGCCAGCAGTCGCGCGTCCTCGGCACGCCTGAGCCCCTGGAGCCACCATGCCGTCAGGCCGCCCAGCGCCGCCACCACCAGCGCCACCACCGCGATCTTGAACACCATCGCCTGACGCCGCTCCCGACGGGCTGCCGCAAGGCGATCCTTGACCAGTTTCTCGAGCCCTTCCGGAAGCTGGTGTTCGCCATCGCTCAGCTTGGCGAACCGCTTCTGCAGCTCGACCGGATCGCCGCTCGCCTCCGCCATCGTGCGAAGGCCCGCCACATCGGATTCGAACTGCGCCTTCTTCTCACGTGTGTCACGCGCGCGCTTTGCCCACTCGTACGCCGAGTCGACCTTGTCGTTCTGCTCCTTGGAGGCGTCCACGCCGGTCCGCTGCTGCACGCGCGCCCATTCCACGTGCAGGCGCATCACCGCATCCACGTCGGCCCGGGAGTGCGCGTCCGCGATGGCCTGGCCCAGTTCCGCGTACCGGCGCTGCGCCTCCCGCGAGCGGAGTCCCAGGCGAATCTCCTTGATCTCGCGCAGCAGTTCGCTGGGAAGGTTCCGCGCCCCCTGGAACCCGTCCAGCTGTCGGCACACCCGCTCCGCTTCTGCGGAGTCCCCACACTCCACGGCCTTGCGGAGCTCCGACCGCAGTTCCTGAAGCGCGGCGTCCTCGATGCGACCCAGTTCATCGATCCATCGTTCGCAGTTGGGATCCAGCCTGTAGAGCTCGCGGATCACCTTGGCGCGCTCCGGCAGCGGCGCACGCGCCAGGGCCAGCGACTGGTGACGCTCCATCACGGTCTCCTGACGGTCCAGATCCATCGCCGCGCGCTCCAGCCGCTGCACGGTGGAACCCTCCACCACGGGGATCATGCGACCCGCGGGCGCAAAGGGTCGCAGTCGCCGCGGAATCTCCTCGCCCAGGTTCTCCTGCACCAGCGTCTTGCCCAGTTCAAGGAGCCGGGGGAACGCGTCGGCCACGGAGATGGCCTCCACCAGCAGTCCGCGTTCCACCCACCCCGCGCAGCGCGTCAGCGCGTCCGCGATGGGCGCCACCAGCTCGACGTACTCCAACACCAGCGTCTCCAACGCCTGACGGTCCTGCTTCCGATCGTCCCGCAGGATGGGCCGAATGCGTGCCAGGATGGTGGAGAGGTCGCTCACTCAGGTGCCCTGCCGGATCCACTGCGCAAGAAGGAACGCCACCAGGCTGCCGGCCGCAAGGCCAAGCACACCCACGGCGAGCACGATACCCAACGACCGTGATGCTCGCTCAGGCTGCCCGGGGACGAGGGGGCCCTGCTCAGGCACGGGATCGAACTCGATGGTGATGGGTCCCGGCGTGGGTGAGGGGGTGGGCTGCGGCGCCGGCGTGGGACCGCCCTCCAGGTTCACCCAGCGATCCTCCTGCGGCGGCGGAGACGCCGGCACGGGCGAATCCATCGGCTTGCGGCCCCGCGTTGAACCAGGCCTGCCACGAAGGTCGTGCAGCTTCTCGCCGGGGGCAAGCCCGAAGACCTGGGCCTGAGCGGCCTCGCCGCCTGCAAGCACACGCAGTCCCACGCCTTCGTCCCACGCCGAGTTGGCGTCCAAGCCTGACGCCACGCCCAGCCTCCAGCGCATGGGCGGATCCAGATGTTGCAGCAGTTCCGCCAGCAGCGGGCGCAGGGGCGTCTCCGCCGGCAGCACCAGCAGCCGCTTGGTGGCGGGCTGGTCGCGAAGCAGTCCCGCCATGTCCCGGTCCCACCCGGCAAGCCCCGCCGCCGCCCAGGCTCCACCCGCCGGTGCGGCAAGGTCCACCTCCGGCGGATCCGGGGAGTAGCGCGGCGTGCCCTGGAAGCTGGACAGGAAGTGGAAGTGGGCCAGCACCGCCGCCGGGTTCACCGCCTCCAGTTCGGACGGCGGGATCAGCACATGGTGCGCGATCCGGTTGGCGCGGCCGCTGTAGTCCAGTCCACACGGCGCCACCTGCGTGACCAGACCCCACGAGGAACCGGCGAATCGGAGCATGCGCACACCCACGGCGGGATGGGCGCCGCTCATCTGCGGATCAAAGTGCGAGAGTCGCGACAGCATGGCACAGAGCCCCTCGGGAACGCCGCGCGTGCGAAGCGCGTCGCAGTAGCCCTGCTCACCCGCCACAAGACCGGCGGCCACGCTGGTGTTGACCACCTCGAAGGCCATGGGTCAGGCGTTGCCCTGCGAGCGCTTCACGATCATGTCGAGCGCCGCCAGGAACGGCACCTCGGCCCACTGCGGCTGGACCGCCCGCTCGTGGTCGGCGCCCAGGGCGCTGCACGGCACCCACAGCACGTTCTCCGAGAAGGCCTCGATGGTCTGGATCAGTTCCGGAGCCGACGCGCGGAAGTGCTCCCGTGCTCCCTCCGAGACGGCGCGGACCTGCTCCAGGTCCACGCCCACCTGTCCCGAGTCCCGGGTGGGACGGGCGTCCAGCTTCACGCCGATGCCGGGGGCCCAGCGATCGGCCTTGGTGAGCGCCACGATGAGCGGCGTGCGCATGCGGCTGCGCAGGTCCAGGCCCGCGTACCGCCGGATGCGGGTCATGGCCTCGATCAGCACCAGTTCCTGCCGCCCCTGCCCACCGGCGTCACGCGCCTGCGTGGGGTCGAAGACAAAGAGGAGCGCGTCCGCGCGCCCCAGGTGCCGGGTGTAGAGCGGGTCCAGGTTCTGCTCGCCCGGCAGGAAGTGCTCTCCCGCGTTGTCGTACAGCGTGAGCACCGTGCTGCCTTCCATGCGCAGGCCCACCCGGAAGAACATGGGCTTGGGCGTGATGAAGCTCTTGCCCGCCACGCGCATCTGGTTGTAGAGGCTGGAGCCCTGCACCTCGGTCTTGGCGGGGCGTCGCACGCCATCCGGCCCGCCCACGAACAGGCCGTTCTCGTAGCCGTGCAGCAGGGTGTTCATGCGCGGATCCACATCCACCCAGGTGCAGCCGTACTCGCGGGCCAGCGCGCGGAGCGACCAGCTGGCGGCACCCAGGAGACAGGTCTTGCCGCTGCCCGGAGCGCCGAACACCGAGATGAAGCAGGACTCCGACTCCAGCAGCGCGCGCGGCAGTTCCGTATGGCACGCGGGACACGCCACGCGGCTGCACACGCGTCCCTCCGGGTCCAGCGCGTTGCCCTGCAGGTCGAACTGGCTGGAGCAGAAGCGCAGGCCCTCGGCGGGTCCGGCCATGGGATCGCCCTGCAGCGCGGGATGCTCGGAGATGAAGCGAACATTGCTGGGACGGAAGGTCTGCCAGCAGCTGGGGCAGGTGACCACGGGGATCAGGTTGAGCGCGGACGAGGTCATGGGGTGGGCTTGAGTTCGCCCAGGTCGCCGCGCATGGGCTTGAGAAGGAAGACTCCGCGCAGCACTGAAATGGGCAGGACGGATTCGAAGCAAAGGTTATTGAATTTGACCTCCAGACGCTTCTGGCGAGCCTCCAACTCCGAGGTCTTTTCGATCGCCTTCCGCCTGGCGTCCTCGGAGTCAGCAGCTTCCTTCTCCATCCTCTGCTTCTCGATTTCACCTTTCGTGAGTCCGGAACGGGAATCGAACCGCGCCCGGATCATGTATCGCATCAGGTCCGCTCGACTGGTGTTACGGGGGTTCGCCAACGACTCGCCCCAGCGCACCAGCCAGTCCTCCGGGATGGGACGACCCGCGCTCTCAGCGGATTGCCGGATGTCATCCTTCCACTCCGATACGCCGGGCAGCACTCTCCGCTCGTCACCGGAGTGCCAGTCGTTCCACGACTGCAACAGAACCGCATCCGTGAAGACCGTCCCCCAATTGCACTCCCAGTCATCCCGGGGCCCCTGAATGAACTCGAAGAATCGGTGGAAGGAATCCCGCTCCCGAAGCTCTCCGCGAAGCGACAGAAGCACCTCCATCGCGGTGCGGAGCGGCGCAGCGAAGGTGTCGCGAGACGCCAGATACTCGGCCCCCTGCTTCTTGATGGTCTCCAGCGCGGCGCCGGACTTCCCGAGCACGGTGGTCTCGATGGGTACCCAGTGGCCGACGGGAGATAGGGGAAATCCCACGACCGAAATGGCGTGGTTGTGCGGGTAGGCCAACTGCGGCCACACGTTCATCTCGTCGCCGAAGTTGAGAGAGTCCGCATGAGCCTCCAGAACCGACGCGAACAGGCACGAGGTGTCGAAGCAGTTGCCGGCCTTCTCCGTCACCACTTGACCAGGGGATCGCACCCGCTGCAGTCCCACCGACCGGCCCACGCCTCCACCCTGCGTGAGGCTCTGGTACATGATCCCGCGGGCGTCGCCCGCCTCGAAGACGAGCCACAGGAAGAGATCCGACTTCCCGGCCGCGATCTTCCGCGCCGAGCCGAGAAACTCCTCTGCGTCCTTCTGAAGCGGCTCCACCAGTTCGGCATAGACCTGCTTCTTCTGATCTTCCGTGAGGCTCTCCTGAGACCAACCCTTGGACGCCACGAACTCGACCACCATGGCACCAAGCGACCGCTCGAGCACGGACCGGATCCGAGACTTGAGATCCCCAAATGGGAAGACCTTCTCAGACTGGGCGATGTCCTTGACGATCTTGTCGACCTCTGGATCGAACGCGTTCACATGGCACGCCAGATTCGGCTGGATCCCCGCGTCCAGCAACTTGGCAGGCAACGGGTTCTTCTGATCCCAACCCAGCATCTGGGCTCGGGTTCCGGGCAGCAGCGTGTGGTTCAGCACCACCACCTGCATCCCCATGTACCCGGCCTCCCATGTCATGCGACGCGTCGAAGGCTGCCCGTTCACGGAACACTCGATGTCGAATCGGAGCGTGACATCCGACTGGGTCCACTTCTGCAACTCGTCGGCTGCCCAGACCATGGGCACAGGAAACTCGGACTGGACCTTTCCGCTCGAGAGCTTCTGGGCCCGCCAATCCCGCTCTCCGCTCACCAGACGGGGGTAGTTGACGCAACGCAGCAACACTCGAACCTGATCGCCCTCCTTCAATCCGGGCACCTTGACCCGCAACGGCAGACGCCGATCCAGGAACTGGGAGCGCTTGGCAAGTTCAGACTCACCGTAGCACTTGCAGAACCACTCCTCCGTGGCGTAGAAGGTGGCCTGTCCTCGGTACGCCTCCAGTCGCGGCGCCAGCAGCTTGGCTGGCCCGCTGTACCCCGCCTCGGCCTCCAGTTCCTTGAACTCGTCCCACCGGTCCCACCCCCCCGGCGGCAGCGGCGGACCCTCCGAATCCTTCGCCAGCGGTGCACCGGACTTGTCGGCGCCCTTTTCCGGCTCCTTCGTCACCGGACCGGGACCTTTGACCTCCGCCGCACCCACAACCTCCTGCTGAGGCTTCCGCGGCTCGGCAGCTCCACCCTTCCCGAACCCCTGCTGATACGCCAACACTCCGCCGCCCAGCACCAGCAGCAACGCGGCGGCCACGGCGATCCGGCGGAGCACGCGCGGGCGCTTCGGCATGGCCGATGGAACCGGTGGCGGCTCCGCATCAACTCCGGCGCCCGTTCCCCAACCCGTGTTGATGTGCGAGCCTGGACTCGGCTGCCTGCCGCTGGGCCCGGGACCAGGTTCGGGCTTGAAGCCGGGCGGCAATCCAACCCCGGCGCCCGATCCTCCTGGGCCAAAGCCACTTGGCACATCCGTCGGCGGGATCGGTCGCAGCCGACCCGGTCGCGCGCCCGGGTTGGCAGGCGCGTTCCCATCGCCGGGCGCGGCCCCTGGGGATGGCCGGGCGTTCACGCGGCAGGTCACCTTGCCGCCACACTGGATGCACTTGCGAACCTGGCCAATCTCCTGCTCGGAGAACTTGATCCGTTGCCCGCACGCGCACGTGATGTGATGAAATCCGCTCATGCCGGAACCGGGCATCCCCCGGGATGCCGCATCATAAACACAGTCGCCCTCCGGGCGGTCACGCGGCCCCCAGCCCCTTCAAGCGCAGGAACGCCGCCATGGCCACCGCCGTGGCCATGACCAGACAGCAGAGCGCAGGCACCAGCCAGCTGCCACCGGTTCGCTGGATCTCCACGCGAATGCCCGCATCGCCCTGCGCGGCGGCCTCTGCGGGGGTTGGATCGTCAAGATCCGCGGTGATCTGATCGGCTGCGCCTTTGGGCGCCGCGGTGAGAGGTGACTGGACGGCGGGCGGTCCCTGAGGACCGGCCGTGGATGTCTCCACTGCGGGAGCACTCGGCTCCGACTCCACTGGGGCGCCCGCCGCACACACCTGTGCCACGGCAGCGCCTGGCACCGGTCCCGGGAGCCCGACGGACCAGCGGAAGCGATGGAGCTCTTCGGGGGGAACCAGCGACACGGCGTGAAGCACCGCGTCCCTCCCCATCGCCGACGGGATGTTGGGCGGAACCACGATCGGACGCCTGCGTGCCGCGTCCAGAATCTTGGTGGCCAGCCGAGCGCACTGCGCGTCCGGTGGCACATCCTCCGGCCAAGCGGGCAGGGTCACGCCACCAGGCTGCATCAGTTGGGCCGGCGCCCAGAATCGCGTGTGTCGAAGCGCCACCTGGATGCGTTCCACGAACCACTCGTGCTGGAGGCGATCCAGAAGCAGCAGCGCCACGGCAAACCCTGCACCGGACGAGCTGCGGGTGGGAAGAAGACGGCAGATGGCCATGCGCCCGGTGGACAACGGCAGGTTCCAGACCATGGTGGTCTGGCGTGGCCGCTGCCCCTCGGAGAGCCAGACCTCCAGCCAGGACCACTCCAGAGCCAGGCGCTCCGAACGAAGCACCCCCTCGCTGGCGAAGTGCACGCCCATGAGACGCCGCTGCACGCAGAGGATGGTGTCCGCCCGGGGCTCCATGACCCAAAGGTACACTCGATCCCATGAGCGTCCGGGAGCAATGCTGGGTCTCCTTCACCGTGGGCTTTGTCCTGGCGCTGGTGGTGGTGACGGCCGTGATGGTGCGGCGACACGAACAACCGGCCTCACCGGCATGGCCTGTGAACGAGCCCGCCGGCTCGACCATCTGAGCTCGTTTCATGCAGGGGGATGCGGACCAGTGGTTTGTGCAGGCGGGAGGAGTCCAGCGTGGGCCGCTGCGTCTGGAGACCCTTCGTGGCCTGGGGTCGCGCCAGGGGTCAGAGGGCGGGAAGCGATCCGGCGAAACCACGCGACGCTAGAATGCGTGAGGTGATGGGCGGCGCGCCCAGCCCCAATTCCGGAGACAAATTCAATGTCCGACACAACTTGGTACTTCGTCGAGGGTGGCAAGCATAATGGCCCTGTGAGCGAAGCGGTGCTCCGCCAGTTGATCGCTCTGGGCACGATT
>CAZKHO010000061.1:0-13933 GCA_964552505.1 uncultured Bifidobacterium sp.
CGAGGCTCATGATGGCCACCTCGGTGGTGCCGCCGCCGATGTCCACGATCATGCTGGCCGTGGGCTCGATGATGGGCAGTCCGGCGCCGATGCCGGCGGCCATGGGCTCCTCGATCAGGAACACCTTTCGGGCGCCCGCCTGTGCGGCGCTGTCCAGCACGGCTCGCTGCTCCACGGCGGTGATGCCGCTGGGCACCGCGATGACCACCTGCGGGCCGAACAGGCGGCCCCGCCCGTTCACCTTGCGGATGAAGTAGCTCAGCATGGCGCCGGTCATCTCGAAGTCGCTGATGACGCCGTCCTTCATGGGACGGATGGCCGCGATGTTGCCGGGGGTCTTGCCCAGCATCTCCTTGGCGCGGAAGCCCACGGCCTCGCCGTTGTCCAGCACCTTGTTGGTGCCCTTGCGCACGGCGACCACGCTGGGCTCGTTGAGCACGATGCCCTCGCCCCGCACGCACACCAGCGTGTTGCAGGTGCCGAGATCGATGCCCATGTCCACGCTGAACCAGCTCAGCAGCGAATCGAGCATGTCGGGTGCCTTCCCAGGGTGAGGTCCGGTGCCGCCGGATCGGTTCCGTCCGATGCGGGACGGGTCGCAGGGGTCACTTGTTCGGTGGCGGGATGAACTCGA
This sequence comes from uncultured Bifidobacterium sp., assembly GCA_964552505.1. Classification (GTDB taxonomy): domain Bacteria; phylum Planctomycetota; class Phycisphaerae; order Phycisphaerales; family SM1A02; genus SYAC01. The sequence goes on from CAZKHO010000061.1 coordinate 635, forward strand.
ACGGCCCGCCCTGCCGGCTTTCCACGGTGGTCAGGTCGGTGTTCTTGAGGGCCATCCACACGCTGCCCGCCAGGAGCAGCGCGATCGAGGCCACCAGCAGCGACGTGTAGACGTCGGGCTTGGGCTTCCTCTGCGGGATCACAGGAAGGTCCGCCATGGTGCTCACTCGCCCTTGCGGCTCATCACACGCATGCCGCGCGCCACTTCGCCGCGGGACGCGGGGTCTTCCAGTTCCACCGTGCCCACGGAACGGTTCACGTCCACGGTGGTGATCCGCAGGTTGCCGATGAACTTGCCGCCGTCGGCGATGGTCATGGACCAGCCGGGCTGAACGCCGTCGCGGCTGCCCGCGTTGATCTCGGCGATGGTGCCGGCGGCTCCCCGACGCACGTCCAGGATGGTGGCGCTGAGGGCACGGTCGGCCGGCACCTTGGCGTTCAGGTCATGGGCCACGTCGCGGACCGCGCCGGGGCTTCCGGCCGGCAGTTCGCCCACCATGGCCACGTACTGCGTGACGCGCGTCTGCGCCTCGGCCTTCTCGCGACGAACCTGATCCACCTCTTCCTTGAGGCGCCGGTTCTGAACGGTGAGGACCTCGTTCTGATTCTGGAGCAGCGCCTTCTCATGATCCAGGCTGTTGTTCTCCTCGCGGGCCGCCGTCAGCTCGCCACGGAGCGTCTTCAGCTCGTCGAAGAGCTTGGCGGTGGTCTCGGAGGTGATCTTGTCGGTCTCCTCGCGCAGGCGGCGCTCGGAACCGGCTCGCGCGATCTCCTCGTCCTTGCCCACCAGCTGCTGGGTCAGTCGCGAGACCTCGTTCTCGAAGCGCTGCGCGTCGGCCTGCGAGCGATCCGCCTTGGTCTTGAGATCGTTCTTCTCGGAGGTGGCGATGCTCAGATCCGTCTGCGCCAGGCGCAGCTGAGCGTCCCGCTCGAACTGGACGGCCTTCGCGCGCGCCTGCTCGTCGAGCCAGCGCTTCTTGAAGGTGTCCTCGTTGGCGGTGTTCAGCATCACCAGCGGCACCAGGGCCACCGAGAGCAGCGACGTGAGCACGATGAAGATCTTGGTGAGGATGTGCAAGAGACGACTCCAGCCGAGAGGTCACGCGTGATGGCCCGAGGGCCTCGTGGGACGCGTTCCTGGGATCACGACGGCGCACCGCCCGTCCGCAGGAGGGTCAATTGATACCTGTTCCGGCCCCAAAATGTCAACGCTGGGCAGTGGCGGCCGGGATTCGGGCGCCCTGCTGGAGGATGGCGGCGGCCGCGGCCACCTGGACGGCCGGTTCCCGGTCCCGAAGCAGCTGCGAAAGCGCCGCGGTGGCCTCGGGCGAGCGGAAATACCCCAGCAATCGGGCCGCGACGCTTCGGACCGGGGGCCGGGCGTCACGGGCTCCCTGAAGCCCGAGCGCCTGCAGCGCCTCGGGACCCGGATCCATGATCTGCATGCACGCCACCGCCGCCACGAGCCGGATTTCCATGGGTCTGGTGTCGTCGCCGCCGGCGTCGATCAGGCGCTGCAGCATGGGAAGGGCCGACTTGTCGCGCAGCCCCCCCACGATCTGGCAGGCCAGACCGATGCACTCGCCCTGGTCGCTCCGGCTGAACAGCGCGGCGTGAATGGGTTCAAGCTGGGAGAGGTCCCCCAGCTTGACCATGGCTTCCGCGATCTGCAGATCGACCACCCGCACCGCGGCAGGGACGGCCTTGGGAAGCGGCGTCTCGAAACCGTGCTTCAGCAGCGGTATCGCGGTGCGGTTGCCCAGGTCGCCCAGCACCACCACCGCGTTGCCGCGCACCGACGGATCGGGCGAAACCACCATGGAGCCCAGCGGCGTCGGATCCACCTTCCGCCCCGCGCGGTGCAGGGCCAGGATGGCCGCGGCGCGGACGCTCTCGTTGGGATCCAGCAGCAGCGGCTCCACCAGCGGCGCCAGACCTGGAAGACCGGCCTTGCTCCCCACGATGGCCGCCGAGAAACGGACGCCTGGATTGGGATCCGCCAACCCACGGCGTACCGCCGGCTCCAGGGTGGCGGGATCCGGGAGCAGCGCCTCCAGCGCGATGGCGCGCAGCATGGGTTCCTTCGAACGGGACGCCTCATCCAGCAGCTGCGCCGCGTTGCGGGCTGGATCCGACGAGGCGCTCACCGGCAGCGCTGCACGCGGCGCCTTGCCCTCCGACAGCTTGGCGTCGCCGTCCCGGACGATGCTCTGGTCCTTGCTGCTCCAGCTGGGAATGCGGCCGTCCGATCCGGTGCCGCCGCAGCCGGACACCAGCGCCAACGCCACGGCGGAACCCGCGGCCACGGCACGCCCCGGGCGCCAACGCACCATCATCGCGATCGATCCAAGGAACATGGCCCACGATGCTACATCCCCGATGCGCGCGAAGAGCGAGCCGCCGGTGCCCAGCGGCAGCTCGATGCGCAGCGTGCCCTCGGCGAGCGGCGGAAGCGGTCCGGCCACGCGGCGACCGCACGCGTCGAAGCCCGCACTGACGCCCGTGTTGGCCACGCGGGCCAGCGGCAGACGATGCTCGATGGTGCGCCATCGTGCGGCCTGCTCGTGCTGGGCGCGGCCGGGCGCGTAGGAGCCGAACCAGCCGTCGTTGGAGAGGTTCACCAGCGCCTGAGCACCCTCGCCGGCGCCCGCGATGGCCTGCACCGCGCGCGAGACGGTGTCCTCGAAGCAGATCGGCACGCCCACGCGCGCGGTCCCGTCGCCGCACGGAAGCTCCAGCAGCCGCCCCCGCTCGCCCGGATCCAGGTTGAACCGCATGCCGCGCGCGCCGATGTCCAGCAGCTGCGTCTCCAGCCACTTCCAACGGCTGATGTAGGGCATGGTCTCGCCGAAGGGCGTGAGCAGGATCTTGTCCACGCGCTCGGCCCTCCCCGGCCCGTGCACCAGGTAGGCGCTGTTGTGCTGACGATTCCAGGCGTAGCGCTCCCCCTCCACGCGCAGGCCGATGAACGACCCGCTGCCCAGAAGGATGGGAACGCCTGCGCGTTCGGCCAACGCCTCCACCGGCGCCACGTAGTGATCGCCCGGCCAGAGCCCCCGCTCCTTCTGCAGCAGGATCGCGTCACGCTCGAAGCCGAAGCCGGGCACCACGGTCTCGGGCCAGGCGACCACGTCCACTCGACGGCCCGCGGCTCGCTCGGCGCGCAGGCCCTCCACCGAGAGCTCCAGCAGCCGCGCAAACTGCGCGTCCTGCACGCGTCGATCCGGTGCGTCCTTGTTGCTCTGCGGCACGTTGGTCTGCACGGCGAGCACGTGCAGGGTCCGCGCCGAAGGCCTCTCCGCGGACAGCGTGGCCGCGCCGTAGACCAGCACCGCCGCCAGCAGGCACGCCGTCGCGGCAAGTCCCGCCCTCCAACGCGCGGCGGCCACGCCTCCGTGTCGGGCCATCCATGCGTCCGCCAGCGCGCCCGCCACCGCGCCGGGCACCATCCCCATGCCCGAGGCCCCCACCAGATCCGCCGCCTGCGCCATCAGCGGCCACTCCACCAGCGCCTGCGCAGGCATGAACCATGGATAGCCGTCCAGGAAGATGCGCCCACGGAACCACTCGCAGCCCACCAGCAGGACCGCCGCCCGCGCGGCCAACGGCCAACGCGCCTGACGCGGCCGGTCCTCGCTGCGGGCGACGGCCCACACGAAAAGGCCGTCGAACCCCGCCATCACCGCAGCCAGCGCGGGCCATCCCGCGTCGCTCACGTCGCGAATCCAGGACTCCAGCCAGAGCCAGCGACCAAACGCCACAGCCACCGCCACCGCCGCCAGCCGGGCCACGGCCCATCGGTCCCCCGCCGCCCGGGCGCGCGCCGCCTGCGCCGCCGCCAGCGTGAGCGGCGCCCACGCCCCCAACGCCAGCCACCACAGGCCCACGGGTGGCACCGCCAGACACGCCAGCAGCGAGCCCAGCGCCACCAGCGGCAGCGGTCGCGTCCACGCGGCGAGCGCGTTCATGGGTTCACTTGCCCGCGTAGTCGATCACGCGACCGATCTCGCTGCGAAGCTGCGAGCGGTGCACGATGCGGTCCACGAAGCCGGCGTCCTTCAGGAACTCGGCGGTCTGGAAGCCTTCGGGCAGTTCCTGCCGGATGGTCTGACGGATCACGCGAGGGCCGGCGAAACCCACGAGCGCCTTGGGCTCCGCCAGGATCACGTCGCCCAGCATGGCGAAGCTGGCCGTGACGCCGCCGGTGGTCGGATCGCTGAGGACGCTGATGAAGAGACCGCCCGCCTCGTCCAGCCTTGCCAGCGCGGCGCTGGTCTTGGCCATCTGCATCAGCGAGAAGCCGCTTTCCATCATGCGAGCGCCGCCGGAGCAGCTCACCACGACCAGCGGCAGGTCATGGTCGGTGGCGTGCTCGATCAGGCAGGTCAGCTTCTCGCCGATCACGCTGCCCATGGAGCCCGCCAGGAAGGTGAAGTCCATGCAGCCCAGCGCCACCTTGCGGCCCTTGATGAACCCGGTGCCGGTCTGCACGCCGTCGTTCTCGCCGGTGGAGCGCTGCGCGTCGCGGATGCGGTCGGTGTAGGCCTTCAGATCCCGGAACTTCAGCGGATCCCGGGGCGCCATGTCCGCGTTCATGGGTTCGAAGGATCCCGGGTCCAGCAGCTGCTCGACACGCTGGCGTCCGGAGATGCGGTGGTGGTGGTCGCAGCGCGGGCAGACCCAGAGGTTGGCCTCGAGCGCCTTGCGGAAGAGCGTCTCCGAGCATCCGTCGCACGGCATCCACAGGCCGTCGGGCACCGACTTCTTGGCGGCCACGCTGCCCAGGGTGTCCCAGGTGGGTTCGGACATGACGCGATCCTAGCCGACGGTCGCGGCGCGATGGATGGCCTCGGCGGCCGCGCGACGATCCGCCGGCCCGAACAGCGCCGAAGCGCTCACCAGCACGTCCGCGCCCGCCTGGGCGCATGCGCCGGCGGTGTCGGGCCCCACGCCGCCGTCCATCTGCACGCGGGCCTCGCTGCCCAGCCGTTCTCGAAGCCACGCCGTCTTGCGCAGGGTTCCCTCGATGAAGGCCTGGCCGCTGAAACCGGGATGGACGCTCATCACCAGGTGCAGGTCGAAGGACCGCAGGAAGGGCTCGTGCCGCTGCACCGGCGTGCCCGGATTGCTGGCCAGACCCACGCCCATTCCCAGCGCTCGCGCGCGCTGCGCCAGTGCGACGGGGTCCGGCACGCACTCCACATGGAACGTCACCGAGTCCGCACCAGCCTTGGCGAAAGGCTCCAGGAACATCGCCGGATCGGTCACCATCAGATGCACGTCCAGGAACGCGTCCGGACAGGCGCGTCGCACCGCGGCGCAGACGGCCGGACCCATGGAAAGGTTGGGCACGAAGTGACCGTCCATCACGTCCACGTGCAGCAGGTCCGCGCCAGCCGCGAGCGCCTCGAGGGACTGCTCGCCCAGTCGCGCGAAGTCCGCGGACAGGATGCTGGCGGCCAGGAGCGGCCGTGCCGGGGCCCTTCGGAACAGCGTGCGGTCAGCCGCCACGCTTGGCGTCCGCCGACGCGGCGGCGCGGCTGGCCGCACCGCGATACTCGTCCAGCGCGCGCTTCAGCGCCGGCTTGTCCGCCGGGATCGCTCCCATCCATGCGTCGGTCTGCAGTTCGATCGCCTTGTTCATGTCGCCCTTGGCGGCCGCCACCATGGCCTGCACGGCCAGCCCCTTGGGGCCGCCCTTGGTACCCAGCACCTCCAGCAGTCGATCGGCGGTCTCCACGCTGTGCGGCTTCACCTCCGGGTCCTTCAGCACCATCGCCACGAACTCGCCCAGCGCCGCGGGATCGCTCCCGTAGCGCTTCTTGGACACGTCCACCAGCCAGTCGAACGCGGCCTTCGGGTTGCCTTCCTTGAGCAGCGTCACCTTGAAGCGCTCCTGCGCCACGTCCAGCCCCACGCCGGCATCCACGTCCAGCGCCTCGTCGTAGTGCGTGTAGGCCTCCACAAAGTTGCGGACCTCGGCGCACTTCTGCGCGGCCTTGATCGCGGGCTCCATCTTCGCGCGCATGGGCGGATCGAAGCGACCGGTCATGGCCTTGCGCACGTTGGGCTCGAAGTTGTCGTCCAGCGGGTTGCCGATCCAGAGCACGCGCCCGCCGCGGCCGATCAGGAACGCGCACGGGATGCCGTCCTGCTTGGCCGCCTTCATCCAGTTGCGGTCGACCTCGCCGTCCTTGTCGGACGCCACGGGATACGCCATCTGCGAGCCCTTCTTCTTCAGGAATTCGGAGACGGTCTTCTCCTCCTCGTCGCTCACGCCGATCACCTGCAGGCCGCGAGGCCCCAGCTCGCCGTAGAGCTTGTTCAGCTTCGGGATCGAGCGCATGCAGGGCCCGCACCAGGTGGCCCAGAACTCCACCACCACGCAGCCTTCCGTGGCGTTGAGGGTGGGCAGCTCGCCCTGATGGACCTTCTTCGGCTTCAGGTCGGGAGCGTTCTTGCCCGCCTTGAGCGTGTCGTCGTCGTCCGCGCGGACGGCGGTCACGGCCAAGGTGGCGAGCAGGGCGGCAAGGAGAAGTCGTCGGATCATGGCGTGGGGCTCCGGTGAGAGGTGCGCTGAGGCATGGTACGTCCTCAGGACGCTTCCTCAAGCGGCGCCAGACTGTCGAACACCTTGCCCTCCAGCATCTCCAGGCTGGCTCCGCCTCCGGTGGAGATGTGGGTGAAGCCCCCGGCCAGGCCCGCCGCCTCCACCGCCGCGGCCGTGTCGCCGCCGCCCGCGATGGTCACGCAGCCGGACGTGGTGGCCGCGGCCACGGCCTTGGCCAGCGCCACGGTGCCGCGGTCGAACGGCGGCACCTCGAACGCGCCCACCGGCCCGTTCCAGACCAGCAGGCGCGCCTTCCCGATCTCCGCCGCGAACGCCGCCTGGCTGGCTGGACCGATGTCCAGCCCCATCCAGTCCTCGGGCACGTCCGCGTGCACCTGCGTGGGACCGTGCTCCTCCAGCGTCTGGCCGCAGACATGGTCCACCGGAAGCACAAGCCGCGTGCCCTTGGCGGCGGCCGCGTCCAGGATCGCCTTCGCCTGATCCACCAGATCGCGCTGCACCAGGCTGCGGCCCACCGCCTTCCCCTGCGAGAGCAGGAACGTGTACGCCATGGCGCCACCCACCAGGATGGTGTCCACACGACCGATCAGGTGATTGAGCGCGGGCAGCTTGTCGCTCACCTTGGCTCCGCCCAGGATCGCCACGAACGGACGCGCGGGCTTGGCGATGGTTTCACCCAGGAACTTCAGTTCGCGCGCCAGCAGCAGCCCCGCCACGCAGGGCTTGGGCTTCATGGCGTTGGGCAGCGCCAGCATGCTGGCGTCGTTGCGGTGGCTCGCGCCGAAGGCGTCGTTGCAGTAGGCGTCGGCGTAGCCCGCCAGCTTGGCGGCGAACGCGGCGTCGCCCTTCTTCTCGCCCTTCTCGAAGCGCAGGTTCTCCAGCACCAGCACCTCGCCCGGCTTGAGCACCGCGGCCGCGGCGGCCGCGTCCACGTCGGTGGGCACGCCCCCCACCAGCTTCACGGACACCGCGTCCTTCCCCAGCAGCTCGCGCAGGCGGTCCGCCACCGGCTTGATGGAGGCGTCGGCCTCGAAGCCCTTGCCCTCGGGACGGCCCAGATGGCTGGCCGCCACCACGCTGCCGCCGCGGGCCAGCACGCTCCGGATGGTGGGCAGCGTGCCCTGGATGCGACGATCGTCGGTGATGCGGCCGGCGTCGTCCTGGGGCACGTTGAAGTCGGCGCGCACGAAGATGCGGCGGCCCTTCACGTCGAGCTGGTCGATGGTCTTCTTGGCCATGGGGGTCTCCGGAGTTCGGGGGGTCAGAGCATACTTGCGCCATGCCGCTTCCCTGCCTGGTGATCGCCGGCCCCACCGCGGGCGGCAAGAGCGAGCTGGCCATGCGCCTGGCGCGCCATCTGCCGGGCGGTGGTGAGATCGTCTGCGCCGACAGCATGCAGGTGTGGAGAGGCATGGACATCGGCACGGCAAAGCCCACCGCCGCCGAACGCGCCGAGATCCCCCATCACGCGCTGGATCTGGCGGATCCGCACCGCGACGCGTTCACCGCCGCGGCCTGGCTGGCGGTGGCGGAGCGCGTCATCCAGGAGATTCGCGACCGCGGCCGTTGGCCCGTGGTGGTGGGCGGCACCAACCTCTACCTGCGCCTGCTGCTGGAGGGCATGGCGCGCCACGTTCCCAACGATCCGCGGATCCGCGCCACGCTGGACGCGCGCACCACGGCGGACCTTCGCAAGGAGCTGGAGCGCACCGATCCGGCCACCGCCGCCGTGATCCACCCCAACGACCGGCGCCGCACCGTCCGAGCGCTGGAGATCGCCTCCCTCACCGGCGCTCCAGCCAGCGCCGCGCGGGGCCAGTGGAGCGACGCGGCCGTGCGCATCCCGGACCACATCCGGCTGATCGGCATCGACTGGAGCACCGCCGCCATCAACACCCGCATCAATGTGCGCGTGCAGCGCATGCTGGACGCGGGCTGGAAACAGGAAGCGATCGCCCTGGCCAGCGCAGGTCCGCTCCTTCCGCAGCCGCTGGAGGCGGTGGGCTACCGCGAACTGTTCGAGTCACTCGATGGACGCCTCACACTGGCCGAGGCGGCGGAGCGCATCAAGGCTCGGACGAGGCGCTTCGCCAAGCAGCAGCGGACCTGGCTGAAAAAATTCCGTGACGCCGAAAAATCGTTCTGGATCCAGGCCGACCACAGCCCCGAAGGGGCGTGGTCGAGCACCGTGATCCAGTGGCTGGAAGGCGGTTCTCGGACGGGGAATTCACCCTTCCCCACTTGACGGACCGATGGGTGGCACGCAAGGTTGTCGCCCTTCGATGCCCGCCAAGACCTCCAAATCCTCCGCCACCAAGGCCTCCGGAAGCCAGCTGGTCATCGTCGAGAGCCCCGCCAAGGCCAAGACGATCGCCAAGTACCTGGGACCCGGATTCATCGTCGAGGCCTCCAAGGGCCACATCCGCGACCTGCCCAAGCGGGCCCCCAAGGGCAGCAAGCAGCCGGTGCCGGGCGTGGACCTGGAGAATGATTTCGAGCCCACCTACGAGGTGAGCGACGATCGCAAGGCGCAGGTCACCGCGCTCAAGAAGCTGGCCAAGGGCGCCAGCCAGATCTGGTTCGCCACCGACCTGGACCGTGAGGGCGAGGCCATCGCGTGGCACCTGGCCGAGCTGCTGGACGTGGATCCCACCAAGGCCAAGCGCGTGGAATTCGACGAGATCACCCGCAGCGCCATCCTCAAGGCGTTCGAGCAGCCACGTGCGATCTCCTTGAACCGCGTGAACGCCCAGCAGGCGCGCCGCATCCTGGACCGCATCGTGGGCTACATGGTCAGCCCGGTGCTCTGGAAGAAGGTGGCCGGCGGCCTGAGCGCGGGCCGCGTGCAGAGCGTGGCGCTGAAGCTGATCGTGGACCGCGAGCGGGAGATCCGAGCCTTCCAGCCCGACGAGTGGTGGAAGGTGGAGGCGGCCATGACGCCCGATCCCGCCGAGGGCGCGGCGCTGGCCGACGAATGGACCACCTTCATGGGCCGCGTGGACGAGCGTGGCAAGGGTCCCACGCTCAAGGAGCAATCGCACTGGCTCGCCGAGCGCAACGGCATCGAGTGCGAGCTGGTGCAGATGGGCGGCAAGCCCTTCAGCATGGGCCGCGAGGTTCCGAAGTACGAGGACCTGCGCGACTTCGGCGCCGCCAAGCCGTCGATCGCCATCCCCGACTGGGTGCTCCGCAAGAAGGACGAGGACAAGAAGTCGAAGACCCCCATCCCGCAGGCGCCGGGCTGGTACGACGACGGCGAGGCGTTGGCGAAGCAGGTGCAGGCGGTCTCCGAGGCGGTGGGCCTGGAGCAGGTGTCCGTGGAGCTGCGGCCTGCGGAGACCGTGGACCTGCGCAAGGAGGCGGAACCGGTGGGCTTCGCCCGCTGGCAGCGCAAGGTCCGCGGCCGAATCGGGCCGGGCGTCCGCTACCGGGTGAAGAGCATCGACCGAAGCGGCACCAGCAGCCGACCCAAGGCCCCGTTCATCACCAGCACCCTGCAGTCCAGCGCCAGCTACGCCCTGGGCTTCGGCACCGACCGGACCATGCGCGTGGCCCAGACGCTCTACCAGGGCGTGAACGTGCCGGGCGAGGGACTGGTGGGCCTCATCACCTACATGCGAACCGACAGCACCAACCTCAGCGGCGAGGCGCTGGGCGCGGTGCGCGAGTTCATCGAGAAGGACTTCGGTCGGGCCTACCTGCCCGAGAAGCCGCGCTTCTACGGCAGCAGCAACAAGAGCGCGCAGGAGGCGCACGAGGCCATCCGCCCCACCAACGTGCGCCGCACGCCGGACAGCCTGCGCGGCAAGATCGACGACGAGCCGTGGAAGCTCTACAACCTGATCTGGCAGCGATTCGTGGCGTGCCAGATGACGGACGCGCTCTACGACAGCACCACGGTGCTCCTGGAGCGCAGCGACAAGGCCACCGGCGCGGTGTTCAAGGCCAGCGGCCGCGTGCAGACCTTCGACGGCTACACGGTCACGGGCATCCGCGGCGAGGGCGAGGACCAGGAGCTGCCCGCCATGAAGGAAGGCCAGGAGATGGCCCCCTTCTGGCTGGATCCGCAGCAGAAGTTCACCAGTCCGCCCGGCCGCTTCAACGAGGCCAGCCTGGTGCGCGAGCTGGAGAAGCAGGGCATCGGACGCCCCTCCACCTACGCATCCATCATCAACACCATCGAGGAACGCAAGTACGTGGAGCAGGAGAGCCGGGCCTTCCACGCCACCGACATCGGCATGGCCGTGTGCGAGTTCCTGGAGAAGCCCTTCCGCGAGAGCTTCATGGACGTCGGCTACACGCGGCGCATCGAGGAGCAGCTGGACGAGGTGGCCGAAGGCACGCTGGAGTGGCGCGACATGCTGCGGAGGTTCTACGCCCCCTTCCAGAGCGTGGTGAAGGGCCTGATGGACCAGGATCACGTGAAGGCGGCCAGCCAGCCCTCGCCCTACGCCTGCCCCCTCTGCGGCCGCCGCTGCGAATACCGCCTGGGCAAGACGGGCCGATTCCTCAGCTGCACCGGCTTCGGCGTGAAGGTGGAGGTGAAGCAGCCACCCACCAAGACCGGCAAGAAGCGCAAGCCCAAGCTGGAGCCCGCGTGCAGCTACGCCGCCCCGGTGAACCGCCAGGGCCGCCCGCTGCTGCCGGAGAAGGTGGACATCAAGTGCCCGGTCGACGGCGCGCCCATGATCCTGCGCACGGGGCGCTTCGGCGACTTCCTCACCAGCGTGAACCGCGAGACGCAGTTCGTGCTCAACATCGACCGCAAGGGCGGCATCAAGTTCCCTTCGCCGCCGCCCTTCGTGACGGAACTCCCCTGCCCCAAGTGCGCGGCGCCCATGAACCTGCGGACCGGCAAACGCGGCCCCTGGCTGGGCTGCAGCAAGTTCCCCAAGTGTCGCGGCCGCGAGAGCTGGGCCAAGATCGATCCCAAGGAGCAGAAGCGCCTGGAGGCCGCGCTGGCCGCCCACGACTCCGCGCAGCCGCGGTTCGAGATCACCGCACTCGACGGCACGCCGCTGAAGGAGGGCACGCCGGTGGCGGCGCTGCTCATCCCGGGCGAGGAGGCGCAGCTGAAGCTGCACCCCGACTACGAGCGCGAGAAGCGCGCCATGGCGGCGTCGGCGTAGGCGGACGGCCTCCTCAGCCGGCCGAGACCGAGGCTTCGCCGCTCCGCGCGGACCGGCCCGGGAGGTAGAACATCAGCAGCATCACCAGACAGAACAGGGCGCCCCACATGGGCACGCTGAACATGGCGCGGTAGTCCTGGACGCCGTCCACCTTGGTGATGTCGGACACGGCGCTGGCGATCTTGCTCCCCACGATGATGCCGATGCCGATGATCACCAGATTGAACAGGCTCTGGGCGCTCGCGCGCACGTCGCCGGTGGTCTGCTCGTCCACGATCATGAACGCGACGAAGATGAAGCACCCGAAGCACAGCCCGTGCAGCGCGATGCCCGGGATGACGAACGTGAGCGGGCTCATGCCGGCACCGGCGGCCATGCCCGGCCCGTAGGCGAACAGGAACATGCGCGCCGCATAGGCCGCCAGCCCGATCGCAAGCAGCGTCTTTCGGCTGAAGGTGGCGGCCAGCGCCGGAATGAAGCCGAGGACGAGGATCTCGCTCATCTGGCCGATGGTCATCAGGCCGCCGCCGCCCACTCCGAAGACCGCGTTCACCGCGCGACTGAACGCGTCGCCGTCGCCCCCCTGCAGGCCGCCGACGAATCCGCTGGTGTGCACGAAGTAGAACTGGTGGATGCAGCTGACCGGCACCGCGAGCATGAACAGGGTGACGAGCGGCGCCAGACGCACCTGCTGGATCGCCTCACCGATGGCGCTCCGGCGTCGACCGGCCTGCGGTGGCGTGCTGGGGAGGGCCAGCAGACAGAAGACGCCCATGATCACGCCGAGCGCGCCCGAGAGCTTGAAGGCGTCCGCCATGCCGGCGAAGCGGGCCGCGTCCACCTTGGCCCGCGCCGCCGCGCCGTCCAGCCCCGCCAGCGCCTCGGCGCCCGGCGTGTGCACGCGCAGCAGCCACTGGCCGATCGCGATGCCGACCACGATCCAGCCCACGGTGCCCCACAGGCGCACCTTGCCGAAGTCCCGGTCTCGGTCGCAGTGGCTGAGCGCGAGCGAGTTGGTGAGCGGCAGCGTGGGCGAGTAGACCACGCTGTAGAGGAAGCTGAACCAGAGGAACTGCTCCACGGTCTGGACGGAGGCCAGCATCCAGACCAGGACGCCACCCGCGATGTGCGCGAGTCCCAGGAAGCGTTCCGTGTTGAAGTACCGGTCCGCGACCTGACCTGCGATCCATGGCGCGAACACCGAGCCGAGCGCGCCCAGCGCGAACGCGTTGCCGATGTCCGCGCCGCTGAACTTCAGGTGATTCGAGAGGTAGGGCCAGAGAAGCGGCAGCCACGCGCCCCAGATCGCGTACTGCAGGAACATCATCAGCGAGAGCCGGAGGCGGGGGAACGACGCACGGGTGACGGTGGCGTTCATGGGCCGGAGACTATCGGGCGCCCCCGCGCCATGCCGCGGGCAACCCCCACCCCCCCGCTACACTTGCCCAAATGATCCAGCGAAGGAAGTCCCGTCCCGTCACCATCGGCGACGACCGCGTGGGCCGCGTCACCATCGGCGGCGAGGGCCGCGTGGCCGTGCAGACCATGACCGCCGGCTACACCCACGACATCGACGCCTGCGTGGCCGAGATCAACCGCT
>CAZKHO010000062.1:0-13809 GCA_964552505.1 uncultured Bifidobacterium sp.
GGTGGGCGCTGCGGCGCCGAACCTTCGGGCCTGCTCCGCGCGCCCAAGGCGCGCGAACGCCACGCCGATCTCGGCGTCAAGCCGCTCCTTCATCCAGTCGGTGACCTGCGGCTCGCCGGCCACGGCCTCGCGCAGGCAGGCGTCCGCCTTCTCGAGGTGGCCGCTGAGGGCGAGCGACTGTGCGACGAGGGCCAGCGACTCGAGGCGTCGCCAGTCGTCGATGGTCCGGGCGTATCGGATGGCCGCCTCGGTCTGGCCCAGTTCCAGGCACGCCAGCACCACCTCGCGCTGCAGCTTGGACTTGACCTTGGCGTGCACCTGCTCCGGGAACGACGCGGCGATCCTGCCGGCCTCTTCCAGCGCCCGATCGCCCGCGCGTTCCGTCTCGGAACGGCCCGAGGTGGTGGCGGCGGCGTCCGTCGTGGCGGATCCGGCGACAGGCCCCTGGGTCGCGCACGATGCCGTCAGGGCGAACATGTTCAGGAGCAGCGCCATCCGGGCTGCGGTTCGCCACGGTCGGACATGTGGTGGATGTGCGTCGCTCATCAGGCTCCCTATCTGGCGCGGAGTCTCTGACGGTCACTTTCAGGTTTCTCAAGCGAATGGTCATCAAATGGTTCAGAACATGCGTGGATGGAGTTGTGGCGAAACGCGTGCGTCGATCCGGCACCGGTCGGTTGCGAGAGCGACGACCGACGCCACTGCTCCGCCCGCTTGACAGACTCTGAACCGATCGCACACGGTCTCCTTGCCGAATCTCACTAGTCTCCCGCCGTCTCCTGATCAGGAGACCGTCCGGTTCGAACCTCGAGAGGCCACTTCGCCCCATGTTCATGCGCCACTTCGACCGAGGAATTCCGCCCGTCACGCTGTCGGTGGCGCTCATTGGCATGGTGCTGCCGTGCGCCTGGAGCCTTGCACGGTCTGATGCGGCATCGCCGAGCGCTCCCGCGCAGGCGGCCCCGCCGGCCCGCGCGCCCGCCCAGCCCGCCGCGGCCGCTCGGGGGAGGGGTGCGGACGCCACGCCCCCAGCCGCGCCGGCGGATCCGGCCGGTCCCACGCTGGACCAGACGCGGCTGACGCTGTCCAAGTGGATCGAGACGCAGCAGATCATCTCGAAGGAGCGCAACGAGTGGCAGCAGGGTCGGGAGATTCTGCAGGGCCGCATCGAGCTGGTGGGCAAGGAGGTGGGGCAGCTCAAGGACCGCATCGTGCAGTCCGAGGCGGCGGTGGCTGAAAGCAACCGCAAGCGCGACGCCCTGCTGGCGCAGAACGCCCAGTTGAAGGAGACCGGTGCGCAGCTGGCCAGCGCCGTGAGCGCCATGGAGGCGCAGGTCCAGAAGCTGTCCAAGCTGGCACCGGAGGGTGTGGCGACCAAGCTTGCGCCGCTCCTGCAGCGCATTCCGGCGGATCCGTCGAACACCCGTGTCTCCACGGCGGAGCGCTTCCAGAACGTGCTGGGCATCCTCAACGAGCTGAACAAGGCCAACAGCGAGATCACGGTGGCCTACGAAGTGCGCAAGCTGTCCGACGGCTCCTCGAGCGAAGTGCAGGTCATCTACGTGGGACTGGCGCAGGCCTACTACCTCAGCCCTCGGGGCGAGGCCGGCGTGGGCAAGCCCACGGAGGAGGGTTGGACGTGGCGACCGGCGCCGGAGCAGGCCGCCGCCATCTACACCGCGCTCGAGATCATCAAGGGCAAGGAACCGCCGGCGTTCGTGCCCCTTCCGGTGTCCATCCAATGAGAACACGAATCCTGATCCTGGCGTTGTCGGGTGCGCTGGCCACGCTGTCCAGCGCGAGTGCCCAGACTCCAGCGCCCTCGACCGAGGGCGGCAAGGCGCTCTTGCGCGCTGGTTCCGCCGCCGACCAGGCGCTGGCCCGGAGCATCACCGAGCTCAACGGCATGCGCGAGCGGATCGCCACGGAGAAGCTGCCTCTGGCGCAGGAGTTGACCGGCCTCGAGGAGAAGGTGATCGAGCTGCGGCGCGAGAGCGATCGCGTGCAGCGCCTGGTGGACGCCGGCGCGCTGGAGATCGGCACCCTGCAGGCGGAGATGAAGGCGCGTCAGGACGAGCTGTCGTACCTGGGGAGCCTGCTGGACGAGTACGCGCGAACCTTCGAGACCAAGATCGGCGTGGGTGAGGTGCAGCTGTTCGCGCAGCCGATCGAGGCCACCAAGAGCGCCGCGGACAACAAGACGCTGGCGCCCGGGGAGCGCTTCGCGGCGCAGACCGGTTTCGTGGCGCTCACGGCCAAGCGCCTCTTCGACGCCGTGGGTGGACATCGCTTCGCCGGCACCGGCGTGGACATGCTGGGGACCGTGCTGAAGGGCCAGTTCGCCATGATCGGGCCGATCACGCTCTTCAGTCCGGAGTCCGGTGATGCGGGTGTGGCCGTTCCGCAGCCCGGATCCGCCAACCCGCTGATCCGTCCGCTGGAGGGAACTCTTGCCACGTCGGTGCGGCCGCTGGTGGCCACGGGCGAGGGAACCCTGCCGCTGGATCCCTCGCGGGGCGGCGCGCTCAAGGCGCTGGTTCAGAAGGCGGGCCTGCTCCACCTGTTCATCAAGGGCGGTCCGATTATGTGGCCCATGCTGGCGGCCTCCGTGCTTGCGCTGGCGGTGGCCCTGGAGCGCGTGCTCTTCCTGGTGAACGAGCGTCGAAAGCGTGACGCCAAGGCGGTGGCGCAGTTCTTCGTGCAGGTGGGACGGGGCGACCTGGACGGTGCAGTCACCCTCTCCAAGGGTTCCAGGGACCCGGTGGTGACCACCTTGGGCTACGCGCTCGAGCATCGAGACCAGTCGCTCGGCCACGCGCTGGCCTACGCCGAGACCAACACACTGAAGCGATACCGGCGCGGACTGCCGGTCCTGGACACCGTCATCACGCTCGCGCCCATGCTGGGACTGCTGGGAACCGTGACCGGCATGATGGGCTCGTTCGCCGTGATCGGCGGGGACCTCAGCTCGCCCGGCGCCATCACGGGCGGCATCGCCGAGGCGCTCATCGCCACCGCGTTCGGCCTGATGATCGCCATCACCTGCCTCATCCCGTTCAACTATCTCAACAGCCGGATCGAGACCATCGAAAACGAGCTGCTGGCCTGCGGTGAGCAGCTGAAGCTGATGGTGGAAGGGCGTCCGGCGGTGACGGCGGTGTCGGCCATGGGAACGCCCGACCTGGGCGCGACGGGGCCGGCGGACCTCGAACTGGGCCTGGAGGGCTGACCATGGCCGGCGGAGGCGGCGCCCGTCGGGGCAAGCGGAAGTCGGCGCGCATCGAGATCATCCCGCTGATCGACATCATCTTCTTCCTGCTGGCCACCTTCATCATGGTGTCGCTGAGCATGTCGAAGAATCAGGGGGTGCAGGTGGCGCTGCCCATCTCCTCGACCGCGCAGTCGCTGGGAGACCAGCAGGAGATGGAGAAGGCCGTCACGCTCAGCGTGAACGACAAGGGAGAGATCTTCTGGAACAAGGACAAGATCCTGGTCTCGCAGCTGCCGCTCAAGCTCCAGACCTTCAAGCTGACCGCCAAGGATCCCAAGGTCATCATCAACAGTGACGGTGCGGCCGACTTCAAGCACGTGGTCGGCGTGCTGGACGAGGTGCGGAAGATCGGCATCGCCAAGGTGGGCATCAGCACGGAGAAGCGCTGATGTCCATGTCGTCGATCCTCTCCATCGGCGCCGCGCTGGTGCTCCACGTGCTCATCCTGCTCTTCGGCGGTGCGCTGTTCCTCCACGAGGAGGAGGGGGCCAGCAAGCGTGACGTGACGATCGCCGCGGAGGAGGTGAAGGAGGACCGGAAGGACGACAAGCAGCCGGAGCCGGAGGAGATCAAGCCGAAGGAGGAGCCGCCTCCCGACCCAAATCAGGCTCCGCCCGCCTCGATGGACCAGCCGGCCGCGGGGGACGATGCGCCGGCGCTCGACGCCGCCAGCCTGAGCGCACTTGAGGCGGCGCTGGGCGGGGCGGGCGGTGGCGGGGGCGACTTCGGTGGAGGCGCCTCGCTGGCCTCGGGCGGACGCATCGGAGGCAAGGGCACGGCTGGTCCGGGCGGCGGCGACGAGTTTTCCGGGGCCTTCAGCATGTCGGAGATCGACCAGCGGCCGAGGCCCCTGATGCAGGTGGCCGCCGCCTACCCCTCCGAGATGCGCGCTCGCAAGGTGGAGGGCGTCGTGACCGTGATCTTCGTGGTGGACGAGACCGGACGCGTGGTGAACCCACGGGTCGAGAAGTCGACCCACCCGGAGTTCGAGAAGCCCGCCCTGGAGGCGGTGCGGCAGTGGAAGTTCGAGCCAGCCATCAAGGGCGGCAAGCGCGTCGGCTGCCGCATGCGCGTCCCCTTCAGGTTCCAGCCCCAATGATCACGCTTCGATGCAATCCGTTCCTTGACGCGACCACCTTGATGTCGGTGCGTGCCGCCTTGGCCGCCGCTGCGGTGGCTTGCGGCGTGGCCGCGGCCGACGGTCCGGCGACCGGTCGAGCCCCGATGCCGGCGCCGTCCACCCAGGTGGGGTCCGCGGACCTGCGGGCGATCTGGAGCGATCCCGTCTTCCAGAAGTCGTTCGTGGCGGGCTTCGGGGTGAATCCCGAGGTGGAGCCCCGCATCTCCACCGACGACATGGCGCTGCTGGAGCTGGTGCGGCAGTTGATGCCCGACGAGCTGCGCGCCGCGGAAGCGCTGCTGAAGGGGTCCATCCGCGACGACAGCTGCGCGGTGCTCGACCTGACGCTCGGAGGGGTGCAGTACCAGCAGGATCGACCGGACGAGGCGCTGGTGAACTATCGCCGCGCCGCGGAGAAGTACCCCAGCTTCCGTCGGGCGTACCGAAGCATCGGCCTGCTCTGCGTGCGCAAGGGACTGCTGGACGACGCCATCACGGCCTTCAATCGCATGATCGAACTGGGCGGCGCCGACGCGTACTCCTACGGGCTGCTGGGCTACTGCCACTCCCAGAAGCAGGACTACCAGCCGGCGGAGGCCGCCTATCGCGCCGCGCTGCTGCTTCAGCCGAGCAACGTGGAGTGGCGTCTGGGCCTGACACGGTCGGTGTTCAAGCAGGCGAAGTACGAGGACGCCGCCAGCCTGCTCGATGTGCTGATCCAGACCTTCCCCGAGAAGGCCGACTTCTGGCTGCTGCAGGCGCACACCTACCTCGGACTCAAGGAGCCGCAGAAGGCGGCCGTGGATCTGGAGGCGCTGGACGCCATCGGCAAGGCGTCGGTGGACAGCCTCTTCACGCTGGGGGACATCTACCTGTCCGAGGCGCTGCCTGACCTGGCGGTGAACGCCTACGCCCGTGCGCTGGTCAAGGATCCCGGCCAGCCGCCCGCGCGGATCATCCGCAGCACCGAGTCTCTGGCGTCGCGTGGAGGACTGGATCAGGCGCGGACCCTGCTGGCGGAGGTCAAGCGGACCATGAGCGACCGGCTGGCGGACCTCGACAAGCGGCGCCTGCTGAAGCTTGAGGCGAGGCTCTCCATGGGCGGCAGTGCAGGGGACGAGGCCACGGCGAAGGTGCTGGAGGAAGTGATCGAACTGGACCCGCTGGACGGGGAGGCGCTGATGCTGCTTGGGCAGTACCACAACCGTGGTGGACGGCCGGATCAGGCCATCCTCTGCTTCGAGCGCGCCGCGCGGATCGACGCGTTTGCCGCCTCCGCCAAGGTCAAGATCGCCCAGGTGTTCGTGGCGCAAGGGAGGTTCGGCGACGCGCTTCCGCTGCTCCGGGACGCCCAGGCCATCAAGCCACGCGAGGACGTGGCTCGCTACATCGAGCAGGTGGAGCGGGCGTCCAAGGCCCGGCGCTGAGCGGGTTCGCGGGAAGCGCCGGTTTGAACCGTCTCTGAATGCGGCCTTGACCCGTCTTTCGACGGTTCTGAAAGTTCGTGAGGCATAGTGCCCGCGTCGAAAGCGGGTGGAACCCGCAACGCAGGTTGCCTGCGCTCGACAAGCGGATTCGAGTTCCAACCCAAACGACAGGAGAGATGACCATGAAGTCCAAGTGTCTGATCGCAGTTCTGGTGGCCGCGCTGGCGACGAGCGCGCACGCCGCCGAAGTCAAGGTGTCGGGTGACGTCAACACCTCCACCACCTGGACCAGCGACAACGTCTACAACCTGCAGGGCCAGGTCTACGTGATGCCCGGCGCCACGCTGACCATTCAGGCCGGCACCATCGTGGCCAGTGACGCGGGTGGCTCGCTCACCATTACGCGCGGCGCGATGATCAACTGCGAAGGCACCAAGACCAATCCGATCATCTTCACCTCAAAGAACGACTACAACACCTGGAACGCCGCCAATCCGCGCGGTCAGTGGCGCGCGGCCTGCCAGGAGTGGGGCACGCTCACCATCATGGGTCGCGCGTACATCGGCAAGTACGGCAACGGCGCTCCGTCGTCCAACACGGCGGTGCCGAGCGCGTCCAACTACCAGAACATGGAGGGCCTGATCCCCTCGGACGCCAGCGACACGCGCGTCCGCTACGGCGGCGGCGACGACAACGACAACAGCGGCATCCTGAGCTACACCTCCTTCCGCTACGGCGGCAAGGTGGTTGCTCTCAACACCGAGCTGAACGGCCTGTCGCTGGGCGGCGTGGGTCGCGGCACCACCATCGACCACATCGAGATCATGAACAACGTGGATGACGGCATCGAGATCTGGGGCGGCACGGTGGACCTGAAGTACTTCTCCATCTGGAACATCGGTGACGACAGCCTGGACCTTGACCAAGGCTGGCGCGGCCGCGCCCAGTTCGGCCTGATCGTGCAGGGCTACTCGGTCAACGCGGCTTCGGGTTCCGGCGTGTGCGACTCCATGATCGAGGTGGACGGCGCCGAGAAGTCGGACGCGCAGCCTGTGACCACCACCTGCCTGTACAACATGACGCTGGTGGGTCAGCCCCTGAGCGGCAAGCACGGCATCAAGTTCCGTGACAACGCCCGTGTGCAGTTCATGAACAGCATCCTCATGAACTGCGGTGGTCAGGTGGTCCGCAACGACAACACGGACAATGAGGCGACCGGCGGCCAGTACGGCTACGGCTACAACGGTACGTTGACCTTCGCCAACACCTGGACCACCAACTCCAGCGTGTATTCCACGGTCAACCCGTTCGCCAGCCCTGCGTCGGCGTATCAGGCTCAGGTGACCGGCAAGCTGAATCAGATCAAGGACACCGTCTTCTACTCCAACCTGAACGCCTCGGCCTACACCGAAGCGACCACGCAAGGTGTGTTCGCCTCTGGCAACAACAACGTGCAGGCGACCAGCCTGCCCATTCAGGGCATCACGCGTGGCACGACCCAGGTGCTCACGGGCGTGGCCATCCAGCCGGTGACCGGTCTGGATCCTCGCGCCGCGAATGACGCCCTCGCCGCCGTCACTCTGCCGCCCAACAACGGCTTCTTCAGCCCGGTGTCCTATCGCGGTGCCTTCAGCGCCGACGAGAACTGGCTCTGTGGCTGGACGGCGTCGGACAGCTACGGCTTCAGCGGCGCGGTTCAGGGAGGCTGCGTCTCGGCGTGCTTCGGCGACGTCGACGGCAGCAACTCAGTCGACAACGGCGACGTGGCGCTGGTGCTGCTGGACTACGGTCCGTGCCCTGGATGCAGCAGCGATCTGGACGGCACCGGCGAAGTCGACTTCGGTGACGTGGCGCTTGTCCTTCTGAGCACCGGACCCTGCCAGTGAGAGCCTGAGCAGGTTCTGAGAGTCCGGGCGCCCCGGTCTGTTCGGCCGGGGCGCCTTTCATTTTGGCCTTGTCAGAGCCACTCGGGCGGGGTCTACGATCCGCCGTCATGCCCTTCCAGCGGCCCGCCCCGGATCGCCAGACCGATCGTCGCGCCATCCGCGCGGCGGCCGTGGTGGAGCCTCGCTATCCGGCCGAGCTGCCGGTGGCCGCCCATCGTGAGGCCATCCAGCAGGCTCTTCGCCGGAGCCAGGTGGTGGTGGTGCAGGCCGACACGGGAAGCGGCAAGACCACCCAGCTGCCCAAGATGCTGCTGGAGCTGGGCTATGGCGTGGCGGGGGAGATCGCCCACACCCAGCCGCGGCGGCTGGCGGCGCGCGCCACGGCGCTGCGCATCGCCATGGAGCTGGGGGTGCCGCTGGGGAGCGTGGTGGGCTTCCAGGTGCGTTTCGACGACCGAAGCGACGAGACCACGCGCCTTCGCGTGATGACCGACGGCGTGCTGCTGGCGCAGCTGGCGTCCGACCCATGGCTTCGCCGCTACGACGCCATCGTGATCGACGAGGTGCACGAGCGCAGCCTCAACGTGGACTTCCTGCTGGGTTCGCTTCGGCGCATCCTGCCGCGGCGGCCGGAGCTCCGCGTGGTGCTGTCCAGCGCCACGCTGGAGGCGGACCGACTGAGCCAGGCCTTCGGCGGCGCACCGGTGCTCACCGTGCCGGGCCGACTCTTCCCCGTGCAGGTCCGATGGCAACCCACCCCGGACGGAGAGCCGGCCGACGCCACCCAGGTGGCCGACGCCGTGGAGGCGTGTCTTCGCGAAGGGCCGGGCGACGTGCTGGCCTTCCTGCCGGGCGAGCGGGAGATCCTGGAGACCGCGGAGACGCTCAAGGGACGGTCGGCGGCCGCTGAGGTGGAGATCGCGCCTCTGTTCGGTCGCCTGGGCGACACGGAGCAGGACCGCGCCATCGGCTCCTGCGCGCGGCGGCGCGTGACGCTGGCCACCAACATCGCCGAGACCAGCCTCACGGTGCCGGGCATCCGCTGGGTGGTGGACGCGGGACAGGTGCGCATGAGCCGCTGGAGCCCCAAGGCCCGCGTGCAGCGGCTGCTGGTGGAGCCCGCGTCGCAGGCCTCCCTGGAGCAGCGAAAGGGTCGCGCCGGCCGCGTGGCCGCCGGCACCTGCGTGCGTCTCTTCTCCGAGGCGGACTTCGCCGCGCGCGCGCCCGCCGCCGCCCCGGAGATCCTTCGGTCCAACCTGGCCGGCGTGGTGCTTCGCATGAAGGATCTGGGCCTTGGGGATCCGGCCCAGTTCCCCTTCATCGATCCGCCCGGCGAGCGGCGCCTGCACGACGCGGAGGAGACGCTGCGCGAGATCGGCGCCGTGGACGCGCGCGGGCAGCTCACGCCGCTGGGTCGCCACATGGCCCGACTGCCCGTGGATCCGCGGGTGGCGCGGGTGCTGCTGGAAGGGGTGCGCCAGGAATGCGGCGCCGCCGCGCTCACCGTGGCCGCGTGGCTCTCCAGCGTGGATCCGCGCGAGCGCCCGGCGGACCGCGCCCAGCAGGCGGACCTGGCGCATGCGCCGTTCCGTGACGGCGACGGCGACCTGGTCGGGGCGCTCCGCCTCTGGCAGGCCTGGCGGCAGGCGCAGGAGGAGCACGGCAGCTCGGCGCTGAAGCGCTGGTGCCGCGAGCGTCACCTCAGCCACCGGCGGCTTCGCGAATGGAGCGACGTGCGCCGGCAGCTGGAACGACTGCTGCGTGAGCGGCTCGAACTGGATCCCGGTCCCGACACGGGCGTGTGGCGATCCGCGCCGGTGCATCGTGCGGTGCTGGCTGGCTTCGCCACGCAGGCGGCGCTCAAGGGCCGCGACGGACCGTACCGGCTTCCGGACGGCAGCGGCTTCACGCTGCATCCGCGCAGCGGTCTGGCGCGTGCGCAGCCGCCGTGGGTGGTGGCGCTGGAGATCGTGGACACCGGCCGAAGGCAGGCGCGCGTGGTGGCCCGCATCCAGCCCACCTGGGTGGAACATGCGGTGCCGCACCTGGTGAAGCGCACCGTGAGCGAGCCGCACTGGGTGCGCGAGACCGGACAGGTGGCCGCGTGGGAGCGCGTCAGTCTGGGGCAGCTGGACCTGGTGGAGCGCCGGCGTGTGCCGTACGGACCGCGCAACCCGGAGGAGGCGCGAGTGGTCTTCCTGCGGAGCGCGTTGGTGGAGGAGCAGCTGGGGGTGGAGGCGCCCTTCCTGGTCCACAACCGGAAGGTGCGCGATCAGGCCGAGGCTTGGGCGCAGGCACGCCGGCGAAGCGACCTGCTGGCCGACGCCGACGCGGTGTACCGCTTCTACGACGGACGCGTGCCCCCCGGGGTGCACAGCCGGCCGGACTTCGAGCGCTGGCGGCGCGAGGTCGAGCGACGCCAGCCTGCGCTGCTGCATCTGCAGCGGACCGATCTGGTGGCCGAGACCCCGGATGATGCGGCGTTTCCCGCCGAACTCATCACCGCCGCCGGAGCGCTTTCCGTGCGCTACCGCCATGCACCCGGCACCGCGGACGACGGCGCCACCGTGCGCGTCCCGCTGGTGACGCTGCCCGAACTGGACGTGCAGGCGCTGGAATGGTCCATGCCCGGGCACCGGATGGAGCTGGTGCAGGCCCTGGTGCGATCGCTGCCCAAGCGCGTGCGGGCCCGCTTTCAGCCGGTGGAAGAGTTTGCAGGCGGATTCCTCCAGGCACGTGGGCCTTCGGACGGGGCGCTCCGGCCGCTCCTGGCGGCGTGGCTCTCCGCCGCGGGCGGGCTGGAGGTGGGTGTCGTCGACTTCGATCTGGCCGCCGTGCCCGCGCACCTTCGCCCGCGCGTCGAGGTGGTTCAGGGCGGGGCGTCGCTGGGCGTCTCGCGGGACGCCGCCGAACTGCAGCGGGTGCTGGGAGGGCCTGCGACGGCGGCACGCGAGTCGGCGTTGACCGCGTTCGAGCAGGGCCGTTGGTGCGGGCTTCGCGTGTCGGACTGGCCGGACTTCTCGCCGCGACTGCCGCAGCGCCTGCAGGTGCCGGCGGGGAACGCGATGATCCACGGTTGGGGCACGCTTGAGGCCTCCGCGGACGGCGCGCGGACCGCCTTCGTGGAAGCGGAGTCCCACGCGGTGGCGCTGCTTCGCCGTGCCTGCGTGCACCTGGCGCACGCCGCGCTGCGCTCCGAGGTGCGGCATCACCTGGACTTCGATCCGGGCTACCAGCCGCTGGTCTGGAGCGCGCGCGGGCTGGGCAGCCCCGCCTCGCTGGTGCAGCTGGCGGCCATGGGCGCCGTGGCCCGCGCCTGTCTGGGCGACCGCGCCACGCCCTCGTGCGAACATGAACTGAACGCCGCCGTGGACGCCGGCCGCGCGGCGCTCCTGGCGTGCACGCAGGCCACGCTCCGCTGGATGGACGCGGCCAGTCTGGCCTGCGAGGCGCTGCAGCGCGAACTGGCACGTCCGGCGCCCGCCGAGTGGGGGCCCATCCTTGCCGCCGCGCGATCCGGTCGGGACTGGCTGCTCCGCCGCGAGCGCCTGGAGACCCTGGACGCCGCACACCTCTCGCGTGTGCCCGCGATGCTGGCGGCATGCACCGACCGCCTGCGCCGGCTCTCGGGAGGCGGCGCACCCGCGGTGGCGCAGGCGCTGGCAGGCTTCGACGACTGGTTCGAACGAGCGAACTCGTCCGGGCCCCGAGGGGTTTCCGCGTCGGCCTGGCGGGACTTTGGATGGCTCGTGCGCGAGGCCCGGATGGGACTGCACGCCCGCGACGGCGCACCCTGGCCGCGCCTGCGCGACGTGCAGGCGGCCTGGGAAGCCCTGGCGACCCCCGGCGAACCGTGATGTTCAGTGGCGGCGATGGCGCGTGCGCGTCATGGCCTTGCGAAGGGCCGTGTTCTCGCGACGCGTGGCCTCCAGGTCGAAGCCCTGATACGCCAGCAGCAGCGACAGTCTGTCCAGCCGCTCCAGCAGGGCTGCGCGGCGTCCTTCGTCGCCTTCCACCTGCAGCCAGTGTCGGCGCAGGTCCTCGAGTGCCTTGGTGAGTCGATGATCCATCTCCCGTTCCTCCGCAGCCAAGGTGCGAAGCGGGAGCGGCGCCATCAAGGCGGGGAGCCGATTGTGTGACGGAATCGCTCTGCCCGGGTCCGGCGCAGACGGAACAGACGGAACCCGCCCGCGGGCCCGCCGGGTCACTTCACCATCGACTGCGCCTTCTGCACCGCCCTCTGCGCGGCCGGTGTGGCCTTCGCCAGGGCGGCCTGCAGGGCGTCCGGGTCGCGACGGGCCTCGCCCATCAGCGAGATCAGGTGCGCGTCCAGCGCAAACTTCCACCGCTGGAAGAACTGCTCCAGCTGGTTCCGGTTGAACCGCGTCATGGGGTCGTTCACGCCGCTCTGCGCCACGGCCCAGTCGATGAGGCGGCCGGCGGCGCCGTCGAAGCGGTACAGGGCCAGCGTGTTCTCCAGGCGCTTGCGCAGGCTCAGGAACGGGTCCGTGGCGGCCGGTGGAAGCGAGGTCATGACTTCCTCCGGACCTCGGCGGTCGATGGCGCCCAGCCAGCCGGATTCGCGCGACTTCTCCACGTCGGCCAGGGTGGTGGGGCGGTGGATGGCCGTCAGGACGTCGTCGCCGGCGCCGTCGGCGTGCAGCAGATCGGCGGCGCTGGCCAGCAGCGTCTTCATGCCCACGGCGGAGAATCGGACGTAGATGCGCTGGTCGGCCTTGCCCTGGAAGGTGATGGCCTCCAGCTTCATGACGGAGCCCTCGCCCCACTCGGGACGCTTGCTCGATCGCACCTTGTCACCCATCTTGAACGCGACGGCGGTCATGCCCATGGAAGCCTCTTGGAGGGGGATCGGGACGGGCCCGGGAGGAGCCCATCACCGTCCACTCGCTAGAGTGTACCGATGCCGCGCCCGATCCGCATCCTCTTCCTTGGAGACGTGGTGGGTGCCCCCGGGCGCTCCGCCGTGCAGCAGCACCTGCCCGCGCTGCGCGAAAGACTGAAGCCCGACGCGGTGGTGGTGAACGGCGAGAACATCCGCAACGGTTCCGGCATCACCGCCGACCTCTACCGCGCCCTTCGTGAGGCCGGCGCCGACGCGGTGACCCTGGGCGACCACGTCTACCGCGACGCGCGCATCGTGCCCACCCTGGAGGATCCGGCGGAACCGCTCCTGCGCCCCGCCAACCTGAGCGCCAAGGCTCCGGGCAAGCGATTCGTTCGCATTCCGGCCCATGGCGAGCGCTGCCGCGACATCTTCGTGGCAACCGTGCTGGGGCGTGTGTCGTTCCCCATGCCGGCCGACGATCCCTTCGCCGCCTGCGACGAGGTGCTCCGGTCGCTGCCGGAGCGCAAGCCGCTGGTGATCATCGAGGCGCACATGGAGGCCACCAGCGAGAAGGCCGCGCTGGCCCACCACCTGGATGGCCGCGTGGCGGCGGTGCTGGGTTCGCACACCCACGTGCAGACCGCCGACGAGCGGCTGCTGCCCGGCGGCACGGCCTTCCTGAGCGACCTGGGCATGTGCGGACCGCACGACGGCGTGATCGGCCGCGACGCCAGCCGCGTGGTGCATCACATGACCACGGCGCTGCCGGTGCAGTACGAAGTGAGCGGGGGAGACCTGCGTGTCTGCGGCGCGCTGCTGGAGGTGAGTCCGGACACCGGACTGGCGCTGTCGATCGAACGTGTGGAGGCCGGCGTGCCGCGTCGGACCGCCGTGCGGGCCTGAGCGGCCGCCGCGCGCCCGGATCACTTGCCGCCGAAGAAACGCTTGATGCCGCGGATGGTGGCCTGACGGCCCACCATGGCGATGCTCTCCGTGAGCGGGATCTCCTTCGGGCAGACCTTCACGCAGTTCTGCGCGTTGCCGCAGTCGTTCACGCCGCCCTGACCCATGAGGGTGTCCAGCCGTTCGTCGGCCAGCGTGGCCCCGGTGGGGTGGCTGTTGAAGAGCCGCGCCTGATTGATGGCGTGCGCGCCCACGAAGCTGGTGTCCCACGCGGAGGCGTCGGGCTCCTGGTTGAACTGCGGGCAGGCCTCCAGGCAGCAGCCGCAGCTCATGCAGGTGCTCATCACGTAGCGCTG
>CAZKHO010000063.1:0-13657 GCA_964552505.1 uncultured Bifidobacterium sp.
GCGCGTTCCTGCGGCGCTTCGCGCCCGCGGCGCAACCCGAGCGGGCGCTGCCGACCGACGCGCAGCGGCTGGTGGCCTTGCGTTATCTGCTGTGGCGCACGGCCCGTGACATGGGCACCTTGCGCGGATCCGATCCGGGCGAGCGACTCGACGCGCTGGAGACGGACCTTCGCTGGGCCGCGCGCCTGCGTCTGGCCCTGATCGAGCGTGCGCTGCCTGGTGCGCTGGGTCGCCTGCAGGGCATGCGCGGCGGACCGTTGCAGGGGCTGCCGCCGGTGGCGCTGCGCCGCGCGATCGTTGCGGCGGTGCTGGCTTCGGGCGAGGCCGTGGACGAGGCGATGTCGGGCGAACGCTCCATCGAGCGACCTCGCATCGCCGCGCTGGCGGCCGCCGCGGCCGAGCGCATGGTGGCCGGTGCGGCATGGCTGCGGCCCGGCACCGCGGGACGTGACGGCGCGGTGGCGCTGCCGTCGAACCTGCGGGATCGCTGCGTGACATGGAGCGCCACGCTGCCGCTGCGCGACGACCTGTCGGCCGCCTCCACCAGCGACGACCTGGGCGCCCGTCTGCTCACGCTGCGATTCGGCTGGGGCGGCGAGGCGCCTCGCAGCGCGCGCGAGGCTGCTCGGGCGTGCGGGGTGCACCCGCGGCGTGCGGCCATGCTGACAGCGCAGGCCTTCCGAAGGCTGCGCGCCGAGGCGCGTTCGGGTTGAGTCGATGCTGATTCCGGTTCAGCGCTTGCTGAACTGGAAGCGGCGACGGGCGCCGGCCTGGCCGTACTTCTTGCGCTCCACCTTGCGGGCGTCGCGGGTGAGCATGTGCTGCTCACGAAGCACGGTCTCCTGCGTGGGCTCGAAGGCCAGCACCGCACGGGCGATGGCCAGCTGCACGGCACCGGCCTGACCGGTGACGCCGCCACCCGCGCAGGTGCAGCGGATGTCCAGCGAGCCCTTCATGCCGGTCTTCTCGAGCACCGCGAGGATGTTCTTGCGATCGCGCTCGATCACGAAGAACTGCTCGAAGGGGCGCTCGTTCACCAGGATCTCGCCCTTGCCGGGCTTCACGCGCACGCGGGCCGTGCTGGTCTTGCGGCGGCCGGTGGCCCACCACCAACCGAAGCGGTCGGCGGGCTGCTGGGCGCGCAGGGGGCGGGTGGAAGTGGCGGGGGCGGAAGCGGCGAAGGTGGTCATGGTGCGTTCGTTCAGCGAGTGGTGCGACGGGACTTCACTTCCAGCGCCTGAGGCTGCTGGGCGGTGTGCGGATGCTCGCCGCCGGCGAACACCTTCAGGCGGCGACGCATCTTGCTGCCCAGCGGACCGCGGGGAAGCATGCGGATGATGGCCTGCTCCACCAGGGTGCAGGGATCTTCCTTCTGCAGGGTGCGGTAGGTGCGCACGCGCAGGCCACCGGCGTAGCCGCTCCAGCGGCGCAGCGTCTTCTGGTCCGCCTTGCGGCCCGTCATGGCGACGGCGCTGGCGTTGGTGACCACCACGGCCTCGCCGCAGTCGACGTTGGGCGTGTAGTCCGGGCGGTGCTTGCCCATGAGGACGGTGGCGACCTGGGTGGCGAGACGGCCCAGCACCTTGCCGGAAGCGTCGACATGACGCCAGGTGAGGCGGTTGGAACCGGGCTTGATGAAGGTGGTCTGGCGAGGCATGGTTTCGAGTTCCTGTTGCCCAATGGGCAGAACGGCGAAGGATAGGAAAAAGCCGTTTTCTGTCAAGGGGAAGGAGGGGTCCGGCCGGGGGTCGGCTCCCGGGGCGGAAAACCCCGCTAGCCTGCCAAAACCATGCCTCCAGCCCTTCGGAACGCCCTTGTCTGGTGCCTTCTGGTGCTCGTTCCGGCCGGCTGGATCGCCCTTTCGGCCTGGGAGGCGGAGGAACGGCAGCAGTCCTTGTCGGAATCCGCCGCGGCCCCAGAGTTGGTGGGCCCCATGACCACCCTTCAGGGGAAGCTGCTGGCCGGGTTCGGCGCTGCGGGCCTCCAGAATCCCGATCCGCTTGGCACTCGGCCCATGGCCCGGCTGTGCGCCGCCATGATCCTGGCGCGCGCCGGCGATCGGGAGCGGGCCGAGGCGCAGTGGACGCTGGCGGGCCAGGGTGACGGGGCGGTGGACGCACCGTTGCATGCCGCGGTGGGAACGCTGGTGAAGGACTGGCCGCAGGCCGAAGGGGAGCGTGGCCAACGCACGCCCCACCCCGGGGTGCTGGACGACGGCGGATGGAAGCTGGTGCAGGAGCGTCTGGGATGGTTTGGTGCGCTGGCGCGTGCCGACTTCACCGCGGAGCCGGCGGCGCAGGAGCAGGCGTACGGCGGCGAAGCCTCGCTGACGATCACGCTGCTGTCGGCGGGCATGTGGTTCCTGGCGGTCGGTCTTCTGGGTCTTGGTGCGCTGGTGGTCCTTCTGGTGCTGGCGATCAAGGGCAGCATCCGCAGCGGCATCCAGGCGATGCCACGCGCGCAGTCGATCCTGGGCGAGACCTTCGTCGCGTGGATGCTCCTGTTCCTGGGCGGGCACGAGCTGTTGGGCCGGCTGGGCGGGGACGGCGAGCCTTCCGCGCAGCGGCTGTGGCTTGGGCTGGTGGCGGCCGTGGCCAGCCTGGCGGCGCTGGGGTGGGCGATCGTGCGAGGCCTCTCGTGGCGTGATCTGCGCGAGGCCGCGGGGCTGCACTTCCGAGGCGGTCCGCTTCGGCTGGCCTGGATGAGCGGCGTGAGCTACGCCTGCGCGCTTCCCTGCATGGGGGCCGGCATCCTGCTGGGCATGTGGCTGGCCCAGCTGCTGGGCGACCGCAGCTTCCAGGATGTGAGCCATCCGGTGCAGGAGATGCTGCCCGGCGCGTCGCCGTCGCTGAAGGTGGCGCTGTTCGTGCTGGCCAGCGTCAGCGCGCCCGTGGTAGAGGAGATCGCGTTCCGCGGACTTCTCTACGGTCACGCGCGGCAGCAGAGCGCGGGCTGGCCGAAGGCGCTCTCCGTGGCGCTGGCCATGCTCTTCAGCGCCACCGTCTTCGCCGCCATCCATCCGCAGGGGGTGCTGGCGGTGCCGGCGCTGGCCGGCGTGTCGCTGGGTTTCTGCATCACGCGGGAGTGGTCGGGCAGCGTGGTGCCAGGCATGGTGGCGCACGGGGTGCACAACGGGCTGCTGCTGGCGCTGAACCTGGCGCTGCAGGCCTGAGCCGCGCGAAGGCGTCCGCTTCGCTACCTTCCGGGACCAGATGATCCGGCCGCTCCTGAAGTACGCGATGGTCCTGGGCGTGGTGGCGGCGCTGGAGGGATGCGCGTCGCAGCCGGGCGTCGGCGCGGCATCCGCGGCGCGTGACCGACTGGCCTTGAGCGCGGAACTGCTGGACCTGGCGGACTACGGCGCGTCGCGCTTTCAGGAGGTCTTCGTCGACTGCGTGGTCCGGAAGATCGAACCGCGCAAGCTGGCGGTGATTGCCATGATCCGCAACGAGGCCGTGGCCAACATGCGTTCCATCGCGCTGGGAAACGAGCCAGGCCGTGACCTGGTGGATTTCTACGTGTGGTCCCACGTGGCCCGTCAGGCCTGCGCGAACCGGGTGAGGCTGCTGCCCGATCTGGCGCCGGACACGTGCGGCGACACCTATGAGAAGATCGCGCAGCGCGTGGATGCCATGGCGCACCGCTGGATCTCGGCGGACCGCCTGCAGCGCATCGACACGGCGGTGGCCGCATACCTGTCCCGGCACCCGGACGTGATCACCGCGGCGCTCTTCCGCATGGTGGACATGAAGGATCGGCAGGGTCCTGGACGCCCGGAGGAAGACCTCTCCTCGGACGAAGGCATGTTCAGTCCCGTCTCCGAAGCCGCTCGGGAGCTGGAGCAGACGCGCATCACGGGCCAGCAGATGATCTGGATGCTCTCACGCATGCCCACGGCGGTGGGTTGGGAAGCGCAGGCGCAGGTGGACCTGGCGCTGACCTCGCCGGAACTGGAACGGCTGCGTGGTCGCTTCGAGACGCTGCACGGCAGCGTGGACGGCCTGTCGGTGTCGGTGCAGTCGCTCGACGCCGGACTGGGAGAGAAGGGCGGTCTGCGCGCCGTGGTGCGGGAGGCCATCCTGATGGGCAGCGCGGCGCTCCTTGGGCTGGTGGTGGCCGGCACGGCCTGTGCGCTGCTGGTGGTGTGGGCGGTCCGCCGCCCGCGTCGCCCCAGGTGAGCCTCAGCGAAGGTCCGAGGAGGACGCCAGCGCGGGTGCCGGGTCGCGGACCTGGCCGCGTGCGGCGCGCTCCGCAGCGGAGTCGGCGCGAACGAACCGCACCGTGCCGTCGCCGCCGCCGCAGGCCAGCGTGCGTCCCGAAGGATCGAACGCGATGGAAGGCACGGACTTTCCGGGGCTGAAGACGGCCAGCTCCTTGGCGCTCGCCACGTCCCACAGCCGCACCGAGCCGTCGCCTCCGGCCGAGGCCAGCGTGCGGCCGGTGGGCTCGAAGGCCAGATCCGTCACGCCCGCCTCGTGTCCGCGGAGCGTGCGCGCAGGCGCGCTTCCCGAGCGTTCCCAGAGTCGCAGCGTGCGATCGTCCGAGGCCGAGGCCAGGGTGTGGCCATCCGGACTGAAGGCCAGCGCGCGCACGGCGGCGTCGTGGCCTCCCGGGGATGCCAGTTCAGCGCGCGACGCCACGTCCCAGAGGCGAACCCGGCCGTCGGTGCCCGCGCTGGCCAGCTGCATCCCGTCCGGCGAGAAGCGCACGGCGAGCGCGGCCAGGCCTCCGCCCAGTCGAGCGAACTCCCGTCCGCTGGACAGGTCCCAGAGGCGGACGGTGCCGTCCTCGTTGGCGGTGGCCAGCGTGCGGCGATCGGGCGACACGTCCAGCGCGCGCACGGCGGCGTCGGACTGGCGAAGCGTGGCGAACACGGCGCCGGTGCGTCCGTCGCACACGGTCAGCGTGCCGTCGGCGGAGGCGAACGCCACCGTGCCCCCGTCCGCGGCGCAGCGCGTGGCTCGGACGGCGCCGGCCTGCGGGAGCGACGCGGCGGGGCGACCCGTCTGCGCGTCGCGCGCCTGCAGCGAACCGTCCTGGGCGCCCGCGAACAGCAGGGGCGAGGATCCGGAACCGAATCCCAGCGAGAGCAGCGGGGCGTCTCCCAGACGAAGCGAGTCGTCGTCCTGCGTGCGTGCGGGGGTCCAGGCGCGTAGCGTGCCGTCCGAGCCGGCCGTGACCAGGCGGCCCTGCGCCCCCGCCCACGCCAGTCCGGTGGCTGGAAGGCCGCTTCCGCGCGGCGCCGGACGCGCGGTTCCGTCGGAGGCGGTGTAGATGTTCACGCCGTTCGGTCCTGCGGCGGCCACGGTTCCGTCCGCGCAGGTCTGCAGCGCGTGGATGGCGGCGCCGGTGGTGGTGGTCCACGCGGGCGAGCCGTCGGTGCCGCGATGCGCCACCACTCGACCGTCCGCCATGGCGGCGATCACGGTGGATGGTTCCGCCACCACGGCCAGCGCGGTCACGGCGTCCGTGTGATCGGCCCAGGTCTGCGTGGATTCGCCGGTGGAGGTGTTCCACATGCGCACGGTGCGGTCCGCGGAACCGCTGATCAGCGTGCCGTCGGCCTGGAACGCAAGGCATCGCACCGCCTGCGCATGACCCTGCAGCGAGCCCGTGCATGCGTGCGAGAGCGTGTCCCACAGGCGGATGGAGCGATCGGCGCCACCGGTGGCCAGCGTTCGTCCGTCCATGGAGAACGCCACCGCGCGCACCGCGCCCACATGGCCCTTCAGTTCGCCCAGCGGCACGCCGGCGCCGGTGAGGCCCCACAGGCGCACCGTGCCGTCGTCGGAAGCGGAGGCCAGGGTGCGTCCATCCGGCGAGAACGCCAGCGCGTTCACGCGGCCCGCATGGCCCTTCATGGCGCCGATGGCCCGACCGGTGTCGGCGTCCCACAGTCGCACGGTGCCGTCGGTGCCGGCGGTGGCCAGCGTGCGGCCGTCCGGGCCGGCGGCCACCACCGCTCCGTCACGCTCACCCAGGTCGATCGAGAGGGCCTCGGGATGCAGGGCCGCGGCCAGCCATCGCGTCTCGAAGCGCGACTCGGCTCCGGGCATGCCCAGCGCGCGGATGTGCTCCAGCTCCTGCGCCACGCTCTCCAGACGTCCCGCCTCCAGCGCCGCGGCGGCGCGGCGCACGGAGCTCACGTAGGACTCGCGCTGCAGGTCGCTGACCGCGCGCTCGGCCCGTCCGCGCTCGCGCTGCAGGCCGTCGGCCCGCGCGTTGGCCTCGTCCAGGAAGGCCTGCGCACGCAGCTGCTGCGCCTCCAGCGCCTGACGATGTCGGTCGGCCTTCAGGAACGCGAAGCCCACGCCCACGGCGGCCACCACCAGCATGGCCAGCGCGGCCACGGCCGCGGCCGCCGCGGCGCGACGGCGTCGGCCCAGGCTTCGAAGCGTGGCGAACACGCCCGGCGCCCGCGCCGAGACGGGCTCGCCCTCCAGCCACCGGCCCAGGTCCTCGGAGAGCTCGTTGGCGCTGCCATAGCGGCGCGTGCGGTCCTTGCACATGGCCTTGAGCACGATCGACTCCAGGTCGCCGCGCAGGGCCGGCAGGATGGTGGAGGGTCGCGGCGGGTCGTCCTCGCGGACGATGCGCGCGGCCTCGTGGATGGCCTTGCGGCGAAGTTCGTAGGGGAGCTGGCCGGTGAGCAGCTCGTACAGCACCACGCCCAGCGCGTAGACGTCGCTGCGGATGTCCAGGTCGTGCGGATCCGCGTCGAACTGCTCCGGGCTCATGTACTGCACCGTGCCGATGAGCTGGCCCACGTCGGTCTGCATGGTGGTGACGGCCATGTCGCTGTCGGTGCTGCGCGCCACGCCGAAGTCGATCACCTTGAGCTGGCCGCTGCCGTCCACCAGCAGGTTGCCCGGCTTGAGGTCGCGGTGGATCACGCCACGCTGATGCCCGTGCGCCACCGCCTCGCAGGCCTGGCGGAACAGCTGCACGCGCTGCCGCGTGCGCAGCTTGGCGTCGCGGGCGTAGTCGGTGAGCGACTTGGCGTTGCCGATGTACTCCATGGCGAACCACGGCACGCCGCCGGAGCCGTCGTCGTGGGTGCCCACCTCGTGGATCTGCGCGATGCCGGGGTGCTTCAGGCGCGCCAGCAGCTGCGCCTCGAACTCGAAGCGGCGCAGCGCGCTCCGGCTGGCCATGCCACGGTTCATCACCTTGATGGCCACCGTTCGGCGCGGGTTCTCCTGGCGCGCCTCGTAGACGCGGCCCATGCCGCCCGATCCGATCAGCCGCTTGAGCGTGAAGTGACCGATGGCCGTGCCGTCCGCCAGACGGCCTTCCGCGCTGGCCGGACCTGCGGAGGAGACGTTGGTGGCGTCCGGGTCGAGCGGTCCGATCGCGTGCGAACCGAAGATGGGCGCGGGGCGTCCGCCGCTTCCGCGTCCGTCACCGGACCAGCCGGATGGTTGTGCCGGGGTCGCCACGAGGGAACCATCGGATTCCCCGCGCGCGCCCTGAAGAAGGGGGCCCGGATTCCGGGAGACCTTTTCGGATTTGTTCGGTCCGTGCGGGCGCAGGGCCTGAACAGGCGGCCACGGAAACTTCACCCCACCGGGTTATCAAGCCCGTGGATGGATCCGCGCCTCAGCCTTCGCTCAGGTCGATGGTCCAGTAGGCCTCGTCCAGGAAGGCCTTCCAGCTCTGGTACTTGGGGCTGCCCAGCCGGACCGTGATGGCCGGGTTGCGACGGGGGCGGATGGCCGGGCGGATCAGGCGCACGCCGGCTTCGGCCGGGGTTCGGCCGCCCTTGCGTGCGTTGCACTTCACGCAGGCGCACACCAGGTTGTCCCAGGTGTTCAGGCCGCCCTGCACGCGCGGGACCACATGGTCCAGTGTGAGCTCCTTGGTGGGGAAGTGACGACCGCAGTACTGGCAGCGGTTGCCGTCGCGCGCGTAGATGTTGCGGCGGTTGAGCTTGACCTGTTCCTTGGGGAAGCGGTCGTAGCCCAGCAGGCGGATGATCTTGGGCACCGCGATCACCACGCGGGGCGTGCGGATCCAGTCGTGCTGCTCCTGCTCGAACTGACGCTGGAACTCCGCGGCCTCGGACCAGCTCTGCAGCGAGTAGTTGACGTACGTGCCGTTCTCCACGGACACGATCTCCGCCACCTCCTTGCAGAGCAGCGTGAAGGCTCGGCGCGCGTCCACGACGCGGATGGCGCCGTACAGCCTGTTGAGAACCAGCACTCGTGCGTCCAGAGCGGACGCCAACGCAGTCATCCTGACGCACCTCCAGTGGAGCCGCGGATCCTCCGCGGGTCCGGAGAATTCTACCCCGTGCGTGGGCGCAGGCAATCGCCAGCGCCACCATTGGAGGCGTCCGCCCGGTTCTCAGCCCTGCGTCCCAAGCCACGCCAGCTGCGCGGGCAGGTCGCCGGGGCAGAGCACCACGGGCGTCTCGGAGGGCACGTGGGCCTCGAGCAGCTTCCGCAGGTGCTCCCGGGGCAGGACGCCCTGGCCCAGCGGCACGGCGCGGGGGCTGCCGTCCGGGTCCGGCTCTCCCACGTCCTGCAGCAGCACCAGCGCCGCGCGGGGTCCCAGCGCGCCGAAGAGCCGATCCAGATGATCGGTGAGGTCCGCGCGCATGTCGGCGGTGATCATGTCGGCGGGGCTCAGCGCCACCTGCACCGGCAGGCCCGCATGATCGGAGAGGAAGCGCAGGCATCCCTGCGCGTCGCTGAGCACCTGACGCGCGTGCGGTCGAAGGCAGAGCGCGCGTCCCTCCGCCTCCAGGGCGGGTGCCGCGGCCGTCACCAGCGCGTCCAGCGCGGATCGTCCCGGACGCATCCAGTTGGGCGGATGCACGGCGAACGGGTCCTCCGACAGCGAGCCGCTCCAGCAGAGCAGGCGGGGTGCCGGCACCTCCGCGATGGCCATCCATCCGGGCGAGAGAGGATTCCCGTCAAGCCACGCGGCGGCCACGCGGTCCGGCGCGCCCAGTCGACAGGCGAGCGCGTCGCAGGGCGGAGGCGTGGCGCCGGCCAGGCGCGCCAGGGCGCGCGCGTCATGGAGCACGTGCAGGTTCACGCGGCAAGGGTAGCCCGCCGCGTTACGCTGCCCGCATGCTGACCCTCCTTGCTCTCTCCATGGTGCTGGCGGCGGACGCCGGCAAGCCCGAGCCCCTGTTCAACGGGAAGGACCTGACGGGCTGGGTGAACGTGAACTGCAGCCCCGGCACCTTCACGGTGAAGGACGGCGAGATCCGATGCACCGGCAAGCCCACCGGCGTGCTCCGGACCGCGCAGCCGTACCGCAACTTCGTGCTGGAGATGGACTGGATGCACGAGGATGCGCACGGCAACAGCGGTCTGTTCGTGTGGAGCGATCCGCTGACGGCCAAGGGCCAGCCCTTCACCCGCAGCGTGGAGGTGCAGGTGATGCTCACCGACGACGTGAAGGACAAGGAAGGCCGTCTGCTCTACACCGGGCAGGGCGACATCTTCTCCATCCACGGCGCCACCATGGTGCCGGACCGTCCGCATCCCGCGGGCTGGGCGCGGTGCCTGCCCAGCGACCGCTTCACCAAGGGCGCGGGCGAGTGGAACCACTACAAGGTGACCGCGAAGGACGGCACCCTCAAGCTGGAGGTGAACGGCCATCCGGTGAGCGGCGGTCGCGACATCTCGCCACGCGAGGGTTTCATCTGCCTGGAGAGCGAGGGCACGCCCGTCCGCTTCCGCAACATCACGCTGACCCGGCTGCCGGACGACGGCATGCCGCTGCCCCCGGACCAGCGCTGCAAGCCGGACGAGGGGTTCGTGTCGCTCTTCGACGGCACGCTGACCGGCTGGCGCGAGAAGCCCGGCGAGGAGGGCCACTGGAAGGCGGACGACTGGCGCCTGGTCCACGACGGCCGCGGCGACAGTCTCTGGAGCGACCACGAGTTCGGCGACTTCGAGCTGATCTGCGACTGGCGCTGGACGGGTCAGCCCACCAAGGCCCAGGTGCCGCTCATCCGTCCGGACGGCACCAGCCCGCTGGGACCCGACGGCAAGCCGCAGACCGTGGAGGTGGACGACTACGGCGACAGCGGCATCTACCTGCGCGGCAGCGACAAGAGCCAGGTCAACATCTGGTGCTGGCCCATCGGCAGCGGCGAGGTGTACGGCTATCGCACGGACATCAACCAGCCGCCCGCCGTGAAGCAGGGCGTGACGCCCACGGAGAAGGCCGACGCGCCTCCGGGACAGTGGAACCGGTTCCGCATCCGCATGCAGGGCGACCGACTCACCGTGAACCTGAACGGCAAGACCGTGATCCAGGACGCGCAGCTGCCGGGCGTGCCTCGCAAGGGACCGCTGGCGCTGCAGCACCACGGGGCGCCGATCGAGTTCGCCAACATCTATGTGCGGGAGCTGCCGGCTTCGGGCAGATGAGCGGGGCGCCGGTCACTCGGCCCAGTGCATCACGCAGCCCCAGAGGCCGGCGTGTCCGTCCGTCCAGGTCTTCGGCTTGATGCGGGTGTTCACCGACTCCTGGTAGGTGGACCGGAAGGTCTGTCGAACTTCCGGATCCACCGTGCCCGCGGAGAGCGCGTCGGGGAATTCCACGGACGCACTCGATTCCACGATCCCCTCGATGGTGCCGTCACGGAGGCGCGCCAGCGCTTCGCTGGCCCGAGTCCGGGCGATGCTCGGTCCGTCATCACCTTCCGCCAGGGCCACGGCGAACACCACGGTGTGCTGCCCCAATCCCAGGAACCCCTTCACCGAGACCGCCACCAGTCCCTGCGGACACAGTCCCTGAAGCGCCATGGAGAGGAGCGCCTTGGCCGCGGTCTCCTTGGATTCGAACACCAGCCGCGGCTGGTCACCGACGGAACCCTGCAGGGTTCCCACGCACACGCGCACCCGCACCGCCGTGGGTGAGGTGGAGAGGATCTCGGGTTCCCCCACGATGACCGCTCCAGCCAGAGCGCGACGCAGCACGTCCGTCCGCACGCTGGCCCGCGTCCTGCTGTCTCCCTGATGATCCGAGGCGGTGGAGACGGAGGCGGCGGTGGCGTGACTCAGGCGCCGCGCGATCTCGGCCTTGGCCCGCGTGACCGCGGCATGGATCGCCTTCCATCGACGGATCAACGGACCGGAACGCACGCCGCGTTCCTCGTCGTCGCACAGTCCCACGCCCACGGCCTCCGCGGCGAGTGGATCCAGACCCAGGATGCGGGCGCCGCTGCCCAGCTCCGGCAGCGCGGAGTCGTCCGGGCCCGCGTCCTGCGGCACCACCGCGATGGCGCGCACCAGCTGCCGCGAGCCGTCTGCCGCGCGGAAATCCCATGCCCCCAGATCCATGGTGGCAGGCAGAGGACGCGCCGCCGCCTGTGTGCAGATGATGGTGTGCAGCGCGCCAGTCTGGGTGTAGTGCGACCGGCCCTCCGCCAGCACCTGGGCGCGGGCCACGCGCTCCTGCGTGGTGGTTCCCTCCGCAACCTCGCTGGCAAACAGACGAAGCCAGCGCACGGCGTCCTCGTGGGCCCGGTCGGCCGCCCGGTGCATCGCCAGCGCCTGTCCGTCGTCCACGCGCGCCTGACCAAAGGCCACCACCCGAAGCCGATGCTGCGCGTCTCGCATCAACCGCACACCATGCAGCCGCTCCGAAGCATCTTGCGTGCCCGTGGCGCCACGCCGGCGGAGCGGTTCCATGGGTTCCAGCGAGGCCGGGGCCTCCACGCGCCCGCCGCGCATCGCCTCCGCCGCCGCCAGGATCCCCGGTCCGGAGCATCGGATCACCACGGACAGCAGTTGAGGCGACTCGAAGACCGCCTCGGGGGTCACGCCGCTCATCTCGGCACGGGCGGTCAGCCAGAACGCGTCCTTGAAGTCCTGCCGCCAGCGCGGGCTGGAGATGTCGGGTGAAGGCACGCGGCGCGCCAGTTCCGCCGCCAGGGGGCTGGAGGAAGCAAGTTCCTCCGTCGCCGAGATGCGGGCCGCCATGAAGTCGGCCAGGCGGTTCTTCGCCTCCAGACTTGCCATGTGCATCGCGTTGGTGCGCAGTTCCGGGGTGACGCCGGCGGACGGCAGCTGGCCGGTGCCGACGGCCACGAAACTGCCGTCGGGGTTCGTCCCTTCGGTCCATCCCTGCCGCACGATCCAGGCCCGTGCCTGCTCGTCGGCGGGCTCCGTCGATGCCGCCTTGGCGCGTGCGGCCAGCGCCAGCGTGCACAGCAGCGTGGCGACCAGATGGGCCCACGTACGTGGGTGCCTGGCGCCCAGAGTGGAGGCCACGCGGATCATCGATCCCTGCCCGCGGGCTCCTGTCCCACGGAGAACTTGAGGGCCGCGGACGTGGCGGTGGGCACCTCGGCGCTGCTCACCCGGAAGCGGTAGGGGAACACCATGGACGGCGCCAGGATGAGGTGATCGCCCAGGCCGTCAAGCTTCATCGAGCCACAGGGATGGAGCAGGACGCCCTCGGCGCGACCGTGCCGCGAGGGCGTCACGCAGTCGAAGTGGGCGTAGTCGCCGTGATAGGAGTTGCTCACCCTGAGTCGGGACTCTCCCAGACTGCCGCGTTCGATCATGGTGCGGTCCGGCTCGCCCGGCCGGTCGCTGCGGACCACCTCCGACCAGTCGGTGACGATGCTCCCGATCGCCTGACCAGCGTTCTCCAGCCGCACGTCGATGGTGGGGACGCCGATGGTGCTCAGTGCGGCGTCGTAGGCCTCCTGGGGCAGCTGCCACCACCAGGCCTTGCCGCCCATGGAGTCCAGCACCACGATCACACGCTTTCGCTGCGACAGCACGGCGGGTGCGATGGATCCCTCCTGCGCGCCGTCCACATAGGCGCGGGCGTCCTTGCGGAAGGCGTCCGGCAGGAAGCGGCAGGTCCAGTACGCGGACGCCATGGACCAGAGCTTGCGCTCCTGGTCCGCGCTCACGCCCGGGCCCGAGCGCGGCTTGGCGGACGAGGCGCGCAGCGAGTGCCAGCCCGCCCGGCGTGCGTTCCAGTTCTCGGCGCCCCGATCCTGCGCGATCGGGTCCAGCAGACGTCGAACGCGCTGGAACCACGCGTTCCACTTCTGGTCGTCCACCTGCACCAGCACCGGGAACTCCACCAGGGACTCCTCGGCGTCGCCCGAGACGCGGCGTTCCTTCTGCGGCTCCACCTCCAGCAGCGCGGCGGGGAATCCGGCGAAGGCCTCCGCGGCGATCTCCGCGGCGGAGCGGCTCCGGGTGTCCTGCGTCTCCGACTGGGCCTGGATGCTGCGCAGGTCCACCTCCCGCACGCGGATCCGGTTGGAGGTGAGCACCTGAGTCAGCTTGCCCTGACGGACCTTGGCGCGAACCTTCAGGCGCACCAGACCGTCGCGCTGCACGGCGCCGCCCACGGGTTCGTAGGACTCCACATAGCCGTCGGAGTAGGTGAAGACCTTCGACTCGATCAGCGCGTCGTTCTGGACCAGGTCCTGCGCCACCACCAGCATGCCCACCACCTGCGCCACGGCGGCACGCAGCGCGTCCTTGCGCGCCGCCTCCGCGGTGGTGCCCGCACCCTCGGCCACCACCTCCTGCAGGTCCGAGCGATCGGTGGAGCGTTCGGAAAGGGTTGCGGCGGAACGGCTTGGCGCGGATGCCGGCGCCTCCGTCAGGGAGCCACCGGTCAGCATGAAAGCCATCGCCAGACGCCACGGAACCCGCCGGAT
>CAZKHO010000064.1:0-13328 GCA_964552505.1 uncultured Bifidobacterium sp.
CACGGACTGGATGAAGGAGCGCCTTGACGCCGAGATCGGCGTGGCGTTTGCGCGCCTTGGGCGCGCGGAGCAGGCTCGAAGGTTCGGCGCCGCAGCGCCCACCGACCTGACCGGCCGCGTGGAACGCGAGCTGGTGGCGCTCGCCTCGCCCGAGGAACTGGATCGCCAGGCGGAGGCGTTCGACCACGCCGTGGCCACCGGAAGCCTGGACATCGTGCGTTCCGGCATCGACGGGCATCTGGAGATCTGGAAGCGCGCCGGACGGGATCCAGTCCGGGCCGAGCGTGCCGAACGCGCCATCCGTGAGGGTGCCAAGCACCTGCCCTTCGACTTGCAGGTCGAGACGCGCCTCCGCGTGGCCGAGGCGATGTCGGCCTGCGGCGCCCCGGAGGCCGCCGCCAAGGAACTGCGTGCCGCGCTGACCGAATTTCGAGAGTCCCGTCTCGAGCCGGAACTCGCCGCTCCCCTCGCCCGCGACCTCGCTCGCGCACTCTGCAGCATCGGGATGCGACAGGAGGCCAGG
Organism: uncultured Bifidobacterium sp.; assembly: GCA_964552505.1. Taxonomy (GTDB): domain Bacteria; phylum Planctomycetota; class Phycisphaerae; order Phycisphaerales; family SM1A02; genus SYAC01. The sequence continues at coordinate 524 of CAZKHO010000064.1, forward strand.
GAGCTCCTGAACGACATGCTGCGTCGATATCTCCACGACGCCCCCAAGCTGGTCGACATGGATCGCGCCGACGTGCTTCGCCCCATCGCGGAAGGCCTGCATCAGGCTGGGGACGATCGGGCGGCCATGCGCGCGTGGACCCTGGCACTGGAGGCCGGTGCGCTCAATCCGAACGCACGACCCAGAGCCGAGGATCTCTGCCTGACCTGGCTCTCGATGGCGCGAGCGGGGGTCGCGCCCACCGATGACATGCGTGCCGCGCTTGCCCGCATCGAGCGCGGTCTGAAGGCCCCCTGGTGAACCCCGCGCGATCCGCCCAGGCATTTTCCGTGCTGGCCGCGCTGGCCACGGCGCCGGCGATGGCGCAGGCTCCCGTGGGCGGCACCGTCCGAGGATCCGTCACCGACCGGGAGTTCGGCACGCCGGTCGCGGGCGCCACGGTGACCATCCTGGGCTCCCGCGTCCGTGCGCTCACCACGGACTCCGGATCGTTCTCCATCCCCAATGTGGCTCCGGGCAGCTACACGCTGGTCTTCACCAAGGACGGCTACGTCCGTGAGGTCCGCGCCAACGTCTTCGTCACCGGAGGCCAGCTGACCGACGTGGGCGCCACGATGGCCGGCGAGTTCGAGGATCTGGACGAGGTGGTGGTACAGGACGTGAAGACCGAGCAGCAGGACACCGGCCCGATCTCGATGCTGACCCCGCCCGAGATCGAGCCGCCGATCCTGCTGCAGCCCGGCGACATCTCCCTTCGACTGGAAAGCCCCCAGCTGCTGAACGTGGTCGGCGTGGACACGATCTCACGTTCGGGCGCCGGCGACGCGGCGGCGGCGCTGCTCCTGGTCCCGGGGGCCACACTGCAGGAGGGCAAGTACGCGGTGGTGCGCGGCCTGCCCGATCGCTACGTGAGCGTGCTTCTGGACAGCGTACGCCTGCCGGTGTCCACCCCTGGCAAGCGCGCCGTGCAGCTGGATCAGTTTCCGGCCACGGTGATCGAGAGCATCCAGGTCAGCAAGAGCTTCACACCCGACTTGCAGGGCGAAGCCTCAGGCGGCGGCGTCAACGTAGTGCTTCGGGACATCCCCGAGGAGCCGATCCTGCAGCTCAAGGCGCAGTACGGCATGAATTCACAGGTGAAGAACGGATCGTTCCTCACCTATCCAGGCGGGCAGCTGGACTTCTGGGGTGGCAACGACGTCTTGCAGACGTACCCGGAGAAGAGCGGCCAGTCATGGCCGGGCAACCCCACGGGCACCACCACCGGGGACGCGCCGCCCATCTACAAGTTCTCCGCCACCGCCGGCGACAGCTGGGAAATCGACGACGGGACACGCGTGGGCGCCTTCGGCACCTTCTACCACGAGAACGACGCTTCGTACTTCTCAAACGGCGTCCTGGACACGCTGATGCAGGTGGGGCCAGGGCAGCCTCTGGTCCCCTACTACGAGGGAAATCCGGGAGGCGGATCGGGCGCCCTCACGCAACTCTACGACGTCACGCAGGGCACGCAGTCCGTGCAGTGGGGCGGCATGGGCAGCCTCGGCTTCGAGAACGAGGACAACAAGCTGGGCGCCAAGTTCGTCTACACCAACCTTTCCGAGAGCCAGGCGGTGCTGCTGACCGACACTCGCGGCAAGGACTACTACTGGGGCCCGTCGAGCCCGTTCGGACCCTTCCCCCGATACGACCCCAACGATCCCTTCGCGCCAGGCAACCAGGTCGGACAGACGAGCGACTTTCCTTGGCAGCGCCTGGAGACGCTGTCCTACTCCCAGGTCGACACCTACGCGATGATCCTGAACGGGTCCCACACCCTGGGCTTCCTGGGCCCGGACGAACGGGAGCCGCTTCCGTCGCCGCTTGCGCTGGGCGCACCCAAAGTGGACTGGCGATTCGCGCTGAGTCAGGCCGAGGAGCAGCAGCCGGACCAGACGCAGTTCGCCTCCATCTGGACCCCGGAGTCCGGCATCTTCCCGGGCCCCCCGCCGATCACGCTGCCGGCCACATGGACCATCAACTCGCTGCTGGTGCCCTTCAACTCCGCGGGCTGGGTGCAGCACATCACCTACGACAACACGGAGTCAAGCGCCCAGGGGCAGCTCAACATCAAGCTGCCTTTCCTGCAGTGGGACGATCGTGAGGGATACATGAAGGCCGGCATGTTCATGGATTCCGTCTCCCGGGAGTACCGCCAGGACAGTTTCACCAACGCCAGTGACATCAACTCCAACTATGACGCACCCTGGTCGGACCCCTGGAGCCAGGTCTTCCCCAGCCAGGTGCATCCCATCGTCCAGAGCGACACCGACGTCTCGTACGACGGAAGCCAGCTGATCGCCGCCGGCTACGGCATGTTCGACCTGCCGTTCAACGAGACCATGAATCTGGTGGGCGGCCTGCGCTACGAGTCGACCAGCATGACCACCACCTGCCTGCCCGACAGCCCCACCACCTGCTTCTGGCTGGATCCCAACGACCCCACGGTCACGATCTTCAACTTCACCACGCCGGGCTACAACGCCGACATCCAGCAGCAGAACTGGCTGCCCATGATCGGTTGGAACTGGAACGTGCGGGACGACCTGGTGCTGCGGACGGCGTTCGCGCAGACGCTGGCGCGCCCCAACTTTTTCGAGATCGTTCCCGTGCTGCAATACCAGTACATCGGTGGCCCCATCTTCATCGGCAATCCCGCGCTCCAGATGAGCTCGCTGAACAACTACGACGTGCGGCTCGACTGGACCCCGGAGAAGGACTGGCTGATCTCGGGCTCGGTGTTCTACAAGCAGATCTTCCAGCCCATCCAGTACGTCCAGCGGTACGGACCCTCGTTCTCCTACACCACGCCGATCAACTTCGGGGATGCCAGCCTGTTCGGCGCGGAGGTGGAGGCGCGCGTGACGCTCGACCCGATTCTGGGCGAGAACTTCAAGGGGCTCTCGATCGGCGGCAACCTCACCTGGATGACCTCCTCGGTGGACCTGCCCGCCACGGAGACGGCGCTCTTCCGCGGCTACGGCGTGGACGTCAGCTCCATGCCCATGACCGCCGTTCCGGACTTCCTGGTCAACGGAAACGTGACCTATGACCTGCAGCCCTGGGGAACGCAGTTCGGCGTCTTCTACAACTGGCAGGGCACGTCGCTCGTCTCCGCGGCGTCGACCAACGCCAATCCCTCGCCCCCAAGCCCTCCCAACCAGCCGGGCGCTCAGCTCACGCCCTCGATCTACCAGCTCCCCTACGGCACCCTCAATGTCACCGTCCGGCAGCCGCTGCTGTGGGGATTCTCCGTCAACTTCGCCGCCAAGAACCTCACCAACCCGGTCCGCGAGACGCAGTACCAGTCCTTCGACGGCTTCACCGGAACCAACTCCACCTACACCGCGGGTATCGACCTGCAGTTCGGGCTCACCTTCAGCGCCATGTTCTGAGGCATCCAACATGCTGACTCCATCCACGCCACGACGCCGTTTCCTCCTGCCCGGCACCGCCGCGCTCGCACTGACGCTGGCAGGCGCACCAAACCTGTCGGCCTCCGCCCAGTCGACCACCGTCTGTGTGGCCAGCGTCGTCGTGACCGCGGACGACACCACGAGGCCCGCGGCTGACGCGCCGCCTCCGCCGCTCCTGGACGAGAACGGCCGACCGTTCCCGCCGGCGCGGCCCGTGGCGCCGGCCTTCCAGCCGGAGATTTCCGCGTCACGCTTCGCCGAGCTCGCCATGGCCGACACCATGCTCGAAATCGCGCTGGGCGAGTTGGTCAAGCGCAAGGGTGAATCGCAGGCGGTGAAGGATCTGGCGCACCGTCTGGTGACCAATCACACGGCCGTCAAGCTCATCCTCTCGAAGGCGGCCGCCGGCACGCTGGAGTCCTTCCCGCCGATCGACGCGCAGGCACAGGCCACGCTGGACCGTCTGGCCCTGTTGTCCGGGGCGGAACTCGACCGCGAGTACCTCTGGGAGCAGTCGCTGCGCCAACCTCGGCAGCTGGCGATGTACCGGTGGCAGTACGAGAACTGCGACGCGAAGCTCCTGAGGCAGTTCGCCGTGGGAACCATGCCCATCATCGCGGTGCACGCGCGCGTGGCCGACGAAGTGCACCGCAAGGTCAACGCGGACGAGATCGCGCTGCAGGAGAGGCGCGCCGAAGCCGAGCGGAAGGCCGAGCAGGCGCGGAAGCAGGCGGAGGCTGAAGCAGCAGCGAGGAAGCCGCCTCGCAAGTTCAAGAAGTGAACGGCCCGGCCTCTGCAGCCACGCTCACAGGCACGGGCCGGCGAACAGCAGCACCAGACCGATGTCGCCCGCGGTGACGTAGCCGTCGCCGTCGATGTCCGCCGGGCATCCGGCGCACGGGCCGAAGTCCAGCAGCAGCATGGACACGTCCGCCGACGTCACCTCGCCGGAGCCGTCCAGGTCCGCGGACTTGTAGGGCGTGTAGTCGAACGAGAGCGGATCGGACGCGATGCCGTTGGCCGTCACCTCCAGGTTGTAGGTGCCGGCGGGCAGCGTGGCCGGCACCTTGAACTTGGTGGTGGTGACCAGGCTTCCGGTCATCACCCCGGTCGAGTTCCAGCCGTAGGTGCGGGCGTAGACCACGTTGCCGTTGGCGGGATTGGTCAGTCGGATCACCGGGAAGTTGGTGTTCATCTGCCAGTCGTCGCCGTAGCTGGCACCCTCGCTGATGCCGTTGAACTGGGTTCCGATGAGGCGGAACTGTCCGCAGCCGTCCTGCTCGATGCCGTTGATGGCGGGCTTGCCGGCGGCCACCGGCGCACCGGACGGCGTGTAGATCCAGTACACGGCGGAGCCCTGCTGGGAGAACAGCACCTTGCCGTCGGGCAGGCAGGTCATGTTCAGCACGTACGTGGAGGTGCTCAGGGTGCTGCCGCCGCCGGGGGCCGTCACGGACGTGAAGGCGTTGGTGACGTAGTCGTACTCGTAGAAGGAGCTGGGCGCCGGGAAGTGGTTGGCCGAGGTGGGCGAGGGACTCACCACGCACAGCACCTTGCCGTCGCTCATCATGGCCATGGGAGCGTCCGGGCCGCCGCCGTTGCCGGGGATCACGGGGCCCGTGGCCCAGGTGCCCGCCTTGGTGGTGCTGTTGGAGGGGGTGTAGAGGCCGGTCTTGCCGCCGGTGGAGCCCAGGAAGAAGGCCTTCCCGTTGGGCAGCAGCGCGGCGCCGCCCGTCTCCAGACCGTAGCTGTCGAACAGCGCCACCGGCACCGGGCCGTCCACCATCCACACGTTGCGAGACGGGATGTAGCGGTCGCTGGTCAGCGCGCCACGGTCCACGAACAGCACGCTCTGGTCAGGCAGCTTCATCCACACGGACTCGTTGTGGATGCCGTTGCAGGTGGGGCCGGTGGAGTAGGTGTTGGTGGCCGGGTTGTAGATCTGGGTGCTCTTCAGGGTGCCCGCCACCAGCGCCTGCAGCACCCGGCCGTCGGGGAGCATCTCGCTGTTGGCGTCGCTCAGGCGGGCGCTGGGCGTGGCGGTGCGGGTCCAGGTGTCGGTCAACGGGTCGTAGACCTCGCCCGCCGTGCCGCCGGTGCCGTACTCGCCGCCGGCCACGTAGACGCGGCCGTCCATGAGCACCTGCGACGAGAAGTACAGACGCGTGTCGTACATGGGCGCGATGCTGGTCCAGGTGCCGCCGATGTAGCTGCCCTGCGCGTTGGGCGTGAGCTTGTCCCAGGTGTTGCCGATGCCGTCCGTGCCGCCCGCGTAGGTCTTGCAGATCACGGAGCCGTCCGACAGCACCAGCATCACGCCGCCGTTGGTGTGGGGCGCGCTGGCCGTGACGCGGGTCCAGGTGCCCACGGCAAGCGCGGGCGCCCCCACCACGGCTGAGACCACGGCGGCCAGGACGATGGGCAACGCAGTTCGATTCATGGGTGCGGCGAGTCCGTTCGTGGGGCGGGAGTGCGGTACAGGCGCCCGGGCGGCACCCGATCGCTGGAGGAAGGTACCCCAGCACAGCACCCGTACAAGCGGAAAGGCCGGGAACGGCGTCCAAACACGCTGGAGGGTCCGCTAGGCTGGCGTCATGGGTCTGGGCGGGCGCCTCTTCTTGAAGCACCCAAAACGGGCCCGACGGCCCTGAGCAGCCTCCGCCGGATCCTTGGCGATCCCGAAAGCTCACCGTCGTGCTGGTGGCCATCCTGCTGGCGCTGGGCGGACTGATCTGGCTGGGCATCGCGCAGCCCGGCGTGGCTCGCGCCGTCCGATGGGCACTTCTGGGAACGGGGGCGCTCAGCTGGGTGCTGCGTGCGGCGCACTGATCGCGGCGTCCCGCTTCCCGGCAAGCCGAACCGGCCGTCGACGCGCATGTCGGTGCCCAGGCTCGAGCCGTGAGGCGGCGAATGGGCGCTACAGGACTCGAACCTGTGACTCCCGCCGTGTAATGGCGGTGCTCTGCCAACTGAGCTAAGCGCCCGGAATGCAAAGGGCCGCCGCTTGCGCGACGGCCCGAGGAAGCGAGGCGGACGGGAATCGAACCCGCAACCACCGGCGTGACAAGCCGGTACTCTAACCAATTGAGCTACCGCCCCAACACCGGACCAAGGTCCGGAGGGACAAGTCTAGCGAAGGCGTCCGAGGGGTCAATGGGGTGCATCCTGCGGCGGCAGACCCCGAAATTTCAGGCACTTGCGGCGCTCGCCATGCCGGCCCTCAGGCCTCGAACCAGTCGTTCCCAAGGCCTCCGTCGGCCTTGAGCGGCACGTCCAGGGCCATCGCCCCTTCCATCACGCGCTGCATCAGCGCCAGCACGGCCTGGCCCTGGTCCTTGGGCGCCTCCACCAGCAGTTCGTCGTGCACCTGCAGCAGCAGCCGCGCCTCCGGATGGTGCCTCGGCAGCTCTTCCGAAAGCCGCACCATGGCCACCTTGATCAGGTCGGCCGCGCTCCCCTGCACCACCGTGTTGATGGCCATGCGCTCGCCCAGCGCGCGTTCCGCCGGGTTGCGGGAGTGCACCTGCGGGATCGGTCGGCGCCTCCCCAGGATGGTGCTGACGAAGCCGTCCGCCTTGGCCTTGGCCACGCACGCCTCCAGGAACGCCTGGATGCGATGGAACCGCGCCTTGTAGTCGTGGATGATCCGCGTGGCGTGCTCCACGCTGGCGCCCGGGCCCAGCCGCCGCGCCAGTCCCCACGGGGTGATGCCGTACACGATGCCGAAGTTCACCATCTTGGCGGCGCTGCGCTGCTCGTCGCTCACCTGATCGATGGGCACGCCGAAGGTCTGCGCCGCCACCGCGCGATGGATGTCCTCGCCCCGGCGGAAGGCCTGGCTCAGTCCCGGATCCCCGGACAGGTGCGCCAGCAGGCGCAGCTCGATCTGCGAGTAGTCCGCGCTGGCGAAGACGAACCCGTCCGCCGGCCTGAAGGCCTTGCGGATCTCGCGCCCTTCGCCGGTGCGGATGGGGATGTTCTGCAGGTTGGGGTCGCTGCTCGAGAGTCGGCCCGTGGCCGCACCCAGCTGATGGAAGCTGGCGTGCACGCGACCGTCCGCCGGGTCGATGGCCTCCTTCAGCGCCACCAGATAGGTGCCCACCAGCTTGGACAGCTGTCGATGCTGCAGCACCAGCGCCGGCACGGGCGTGTCCACCAGCGGGTCGGCCGCCAGCTTCTCCAGCACCTCCACATCCGTGCTCGCACCGGTCTTGGTGCGCTTGACCACCTTCAGACCCAGCCCGGGCACCGCGTCGCCCGGAGCGTTGAACAGGATCTCCGCCAGCTGCCTGGGCGAGTCCAGGTTGAACTCGCGCGGGCTGGCCGCCATCGCCTGCGTGCGGATGTCCGCCAGTCGAAGCTCCAGCCCCTGCCGCTGGCGGTCCAGTTCGGCGGCGTCCACGCGGATGCCCCAGCGCTCCATGCGAGCGATCACGTGCACCAGCGGAAGCTCCACCTCCGTCAGCAGCTTGGAGAGCCCCTGTCGCTCCAGCTGCGGCGCAAAGTGCGCGTGCAGCCGCAGCGCGATGTCCGCGTCCTCGGCGGCGTAGTCGGTGGCCAGGTCCAGGTCGGCCTGGTCGAAGCGACGCTGGTTCCTGCCGCTGCCGATCAGGCTCTCGATGGGGATGTTGCGGTGCCCCAGCAGCGCCTCGGCCAGCGCGTCCAGACCGTGCCCCACGCGTCCGGCGTCCACCAGATGACTGCTCACCAGCGTGTCGTCCGCCAGTCCACGCACCTGCACCCCGTGCCGCTCCAGCACGATCAGGTCGAACTTGGCGTTGTGCGCGGTCTTGGGGACCGCGGTGTCCTCCAGCAGCGGCTGCACCAGCGGCCGCACTGCGTCCCACGCCAGGTGCCGCTCCGGCTGCGGACTCCGCACCGGGATGTAGACGCCCTGGTTGGTTTCGAAGGCGAGCGACAGGCCCACCAGTCCGCAGCGCGTGGCGCTGAGGGCGTCGGTCTCGGTGTCGAACGCGAGCACGGCTCCCGCGGCGCACGCGCTGCGCGCGGACGCCACGAAAGCCGCCACGGCCTCCGCGGTGCCCAGCATGCGATAGGTGCCGTCGCGGGTGACGCCCTCGAGCGCCGGAGCCGCGGACGGCTCGACCGGCGCGTCGAACAGCGACGGTCCGTCCTCCGCCTTGCGCGACCGGGCGGGCGTGGCCCTAGCTGTTTCGGGCGCCTTCGCGGGCTGGGGCGCCGTGACCGGCAAGGCCGCCGGCGTCACGCCCAGCACCTGCGCCATCTCGCTGCGCAGCCGATGGAAGCCCAGCAGGTGCATCAGCTCCATCAGCGCCGGCGCATCCGCCCGGGACGGATCGAACGGCCGGTCCTCCACGCCAGGCTCCACGGCGCAGTCGTCCTTCAGCGCCACCAGTCGACGCGTCATGGGGAAGTCGGCCTGCACGGCCTGGATGGCCTCCCGCTTCTTCGGCGTGAGCGTGTCCAGATGGGCCAGCAGCGCGTCCAGCGAGCCGTGCTGGGTGATCAGCGCGGCCGCCGTCTTGGGACCGATCCCCTTCGCGCCCGGCACGTTGTCCACGGGATCGCCCATCAGCGTGAGCATGTCCACCACCTGCGAGGGCTTCACGCCCTTGCTCTCGAAGAGCGTCTCGGCGTCGATCATCTGGCCGGTCTGCCCGTCCACCAGCATGGCGTGGTCGTCCAGCAGCTGCGCCAGGTCCTTGTCGCGGCTCAGGATCCGGATGGCGCGCGTGGGGTGCGACTTGCGCACGCGGCGAACCAGCGTGGCGATGGCGTCGTCCGCCTCCACCCGCGGCACGGCCACCACCGGGACGCCCAGCAGCCGGCAGATCTCCACGCACCGGACCACCTGCGGACCGAAGTCCTGCGGCGGCGGCTCGCGGTGCGCCTTGTAGGCCGGATAGATCTCCGAGCGGAAGGTGCCCCGGTCCCCCGCCGCGTCGATCACCAGCACCAGGTGCGAGGGCGCCTTCTCCCGCAGCAGCTTCAGCAGCGTGGCCGTGAACCCGAACACCATGTGCGTGGGCTCGTTGGTGATGGGGCTGGTCATGCCCCCGCGGATGGCGTGATAGGCGCGGAAGAACTGCGCGTGCCCGTCGATGATCCAGAGCTGGTCGCCGGCGCCTTCGCTCACGCCGCGCCGCCGGCCGCCTTCGCGTGCAGCGCCTCGATCTCGGCCCGCTCCGCGGGGTGCAGCGTCTCGTTGCGGCGCTTCATCACCGTCTGGGCGGTGGCCAGGAACCGGTCCAGCCGGTGGGTCCTGGCGCCCTCGTCCGTGATCCAGCTGAATCGCGGCGTGCACGGGGGAGGCGGCACGCTGCAGGCGATCATGCTGCCGGTGCCCAGCGTGGTGCCCGTCATCACGCGCGTGCCGATGGCCGTCTTCACGTGGTCGCCGATCAGGCAGCCCATGAACTGGCGCCCGGTGCGCTCCAGCGGCGAGTCCTGGTCCACGCGCATGCTCACCTCGCCGTAGGTGTTCAGCAGGTTGCTGTTCACGGTGCCGGCACCCAGGTTCACCCAGCGCCCCACCAGCGCGTCGCCCAGATGACCGTCGTGGGCCTTGTTCGACTCGCCGTGGAAGATGGTGGCGCCGATCTCGCCGGCGGCGCGGCAGCGCGGGCCCAGCACGGTCCGCGCCTTGAGCAGCGCGCCCGGGGCCACGATGGTGCCCGGTCCCACGTACACCGGACCCTGCAGCACCGCGTGCGCACCGATGTGCGCGTCACGATCGATCACCACCGGACCGTGGCTGGAGTCCAGCACCGCGAAGGCGTCCACGCGCGCCAGGGCGTGCACGAACACCGCGTCGCCCTCGAAGGCCACGGGGCGCGTGCGCTTGCCGGTCCATCGCATCAGCCAGCTCCGGCCCTTCTCGTTGCGCCACGCGGCCACCTGCGAGAGCTTGGTCAGCTCGCCCGCCTTCTTCCAGCGGCGCGCCAGTTCCTCCGCGTCCGAAGTCAGACGGCGCTCCAGCGCCTCGTTGGCCAGCAGGTCCCACGGGCGGCGAAGCACGCTCGCGCCCTGCAGTTCCGCCTTGCGAAGCCCTTCCGGCCATCGCCCCTCGATCACGCCGGCCGCCGCACCCTCGTCCAGGCAGGCCGCCAGCACCGAGCCGTCCGCCGCGTCCACCAGCGCCTCGCCCAGGGCCAGCTTGCGCGCTTCCTTGGGGGCCTCCAGCAGGCGACCGTTCAGCAGCAGGAACCGGCTCCCCTTGGGCAGCGCGTTCACGGGCAGGCCCGTGCGTGCCGCCAGGGCAGGCTCGCGTGCGGCCGGCGCCATCAGCGCGTCGGCCTCCAGACGCTGCCATCCCACGAAGGCGCCCGAACGCACCTCGCACGCCGCACGCAGGTCCGTGAGCGGGCCAAGCCTTCCTCCGCCGTCCTCGAAGACGATGCGAGCCAGCGCCATGGCGCAAGCCTACCGCGCCACGGATGAGGCGGTTCAGCGCGATCGCCAGCTCACCGCAAAGCCCCAGCGCTCGAAGGTGGCGCCCAGCAGCACCGACAGCGGCATGGCCACGACGGCGCTCCACACGCTCCACCAGGCCTTTCGGCCGAGCTCGCCCAGCGCACTTCCGGCCCAGACCCACTCGCCGTCCGGCCACCAGCCGCGGATCATCCAGACGCCCGTCCAGAACACGCTGGCCATGAGCAGCAGCGCCAGCGTGGCGGCGCCGTTGGCCAGGAAGCTTCGGCGCGCGATCTCCGCGCGCGTGCCCAGGATGAGCGCGGCCCCCAGCGTGAACCCCACGGCGAACGGACCCGGCACGAACGTGGCCGAACCGGCCACCGGCATGGGATTGGAGAGGTCCAGCAGCAGACCCAGCGTCCAGCAGCCCCACCAGGCCGTACGGCGCTCGGCGTGCAGCGCCACGAACGCCGCCAGCGCCCCCACCGTGGACGGCGCGGCGCCGCCCAGGGCCAGCGCCGGCATGAGCGAGGCGTCCAGCGTGAGAGCCACGGCCGCCGCCAGCACGAAGACCGCGATCCTCACGGCGACGGCTCCAGCTTCAGCGTCACCTGTCGGAGCCGCGCGATGTCGATGCCGGGTTCCACCTCCACCACGGCACGGAGCGGATTCCGGTCGGCTCGACGCACCGCGCGCACCACACCCACGCGCATGCCCTGCGCGGCGCGCTTCCATTGCCGATCGTCCAGGCGCACCACGTCCCCCTGGCTCACGCGCCCCGACGCGTCCAGCTCGCCCACGAGCAGTCCCCGTCCGTCCGGGCGGAGCTGCGCCCGCACGCTTTCGGAGGGCGCCGCCTCCGGCCGATCCGCCGGGGCCACGTAGACGTCCAGACGGCCGATGGCCGCGTCCGTGATGGGAGCCATCCAGCAGGTCATGGTGGACGGATCGCCCATCACGCGCCCCACCAGCTGGTCTCCGCCCACCACCGCCGGATCACCCGAGGCCACGCCCTGCACGCTGCCCGCGCTCAGGGTCAGGAATCGTCCGCCCGGACCGGCGCCGGTTCCCACCACCATCACCAGCATGGGATCCACCTGGGAGCCACCGCGGTCCAGTTCGCCCGTGCGGTCGAACTGCGCCAGCCGCTGCGCCAGCTCGTCGGCGCGCAGGCGTTCCGCATGCCACATGGCCCGGAACCGGTCGCGTTCCTCCGTGAGCAGCTGCAGGTCGCCGGACGCGGCCCCCTGACCGTCCGGACGCAGGAAGTGACGCAGCGACGTGAGCAGGTACTCACCCGGCCGCAGCGGAAGCCAGACGAGCGCCGCCAGATCGGCAGACCACGGCCGCAGCAGCCCCGACGGGAGCATGCATCCAATGCCGGAGAAGATCAACGCCACGACGAAGGCACGCCCAGGACCTCGAATGGTCCGCGCAGGGCCGCGCATGCCGCCCGTGACGGCGCCGGGCACGTCTCAGGCCTCGTCGCCGTCGGTCACGAGCGTGGTCTTCCACTGCTCGAGGTTCTCGAGGTAGTTGCCCGTGCCGCGTGCCACGCAGGTGAGCGGGTCGTTGGCGATCTTCACGTCCAGACCGGTCTTGGTCTGCAGGACGATGTCCAGACCGCGCAGCAGCGCGCCGCCGCCGGCCAGCGTGATGCCGTTGTTCACAAGGTCGGCGGCCAGTTCCGGCTCGGCCTGCTCCAGCGTGCGACGCACCGCCTCGGCGATGCTGTCCACCGGCTCCGCCAGAGCGTCACGGATCTCCTCGCTGGTGACGGTGACCTTCTTGGGAAGACCGTCCACCACGCCACGCCCGCGCACCTCCAAGGTGGTGCTGGGTCCCACCGCCGCGGCGCTGCCGATCTCGATCTTCACGCGCTCGGCCATCTGCTCGCCGATGGCCATGCCGTGGCGGCGCTTCATGTGGTTGATGATGGCCTCGTCCAGCTCGTC
>CAZKHO010000065.1:0-13302 GCA_964552505.1 uncultured Bifidobacterium sp.
TGCGCATCTTCAACGCCGACGGCAGCGAGGCGCAGATGTGCGGCAACGGCATCCGTTGCGTGGTGCGTCTGGCCGGCGAGCTGGGTCTGGACGCCAACCCCATGCGCGTGCAGACGGGGCGCGGAACGCTGGAAGTGCGATGGAGCGCGCAGCCCGCGTTCCACGCCACCGTCCGCATGGGCGCCCCGCGCCTGGCGTGCGGCGAGATTCCGGCGCGCGTGCCCGGCGTGCCCGCCGGCGCCGAGGTGATCGGCTGGCATCTGCCGGACTCCTTCTGGCAGGGTCTGGACGCGCCGAAGGACTGGACGCGTGGCTGCGGACTGGAGCCCACCCTCACGCTGGTGAGCATGGGCAATCCGCACGCGGTCTTCTGGTGCGCGGACGTGTCGGCCGTTCCCCTAGAGGCCGTCGGGCCGTTCGTGGAGCGGCATCCGTGGTTCCCGGAGCGGATCAACGCGCACGTGGTGCAGCGCGTGGGCGACGGGCGCCTTCGCATGCGCACCTGGGAGCGTGGCAGCGGCGCCACCATGGCCTGCGGCACGGGCGCCAGCGCGGTGGGCGTGGCGGCGGTGCGGCAGGGGCGTGCGGCGGGACCCATGCGTGTGGAACTGCCCGGCGGCGAACTGGCGATCGAGTGGGAGGGCGGCCAGGCCGAGGTCCGGATGACCGGCCCCGCCGAGCATGTGGCGCATGGCACGCTGTGCGACGCGCTGGTCAGGGAGGCGGGCTGATGGCGCTCTCTCCTCAGGAATCGGCGCTTCGGGATCGCCTTCTCACGATGCAGCCTGAAATGGTGCGTCGCCTGGCCGAGATGGTGGCCGTGCCCAGTGGCGGCGGTCACGCGCCGGGACTGGAACGCATGCGCGCCATGGTGGCCGCGCGGCTGCAGGCGATGGGGGCGTCGGTGGAGCTGGTGCCCAGCGCGGCGCGGCCCGTGTGGGTGGATCCGGTTCCCGCCAGCGACGCCCGCCCGCCCACGCTGGTGGCTCGACGGACGGAGGGACGCCCAGGGGCCCACCTGCTGCTCAGCGGCCACCTGGACACCGTGCACGATCCGCACGGCCCGTTCCAGAAACTGCAGCATCGCGGCGACGGCGCCATGACGGGACCCGGCGGCGCGGACATGAAGGGAGGCGTGGAGGTGATGCTCTCGGCGCTGGAAGCGCTGGAGGCGCTTGCCCTGCCCGTGGCCTGGACCGTGCTGCTGGTGGGCGACGAGGAGAGCGGAAGCTTCGGTTCGGCGGACACCATCGCGCGCGAGGCGGCGCGACATGATCGGGCGTTCGTGGTGGAACCGGCCACGCCTTCGGGCGACCTGGTGGTGCAGCGGCCGGGCAGCGGGCAGTTCCTCATCGAGGCCACCGGTCGTGCGGCGCACGCCGGCCGCGACTTCGCCCAGGGCGTGAGCGCGGTGCAGGCGCTGGCCAAGGCGGTGCTGGCCGCCGGGGCGCTGGCCGATCCGGCGCGCGGACGCATCGTGAACGTGGGACCGCTGCAGGGCGGCGTGGCCACCAACATCGTGCCGGACACGGCGCGCGCGTGGGGCAACCTGCGCTACACCGACGAGGCCGATGGCGAGGCGCTGGGGCGAGCCATCGACGCCACGGCCTGCGGCGGCGAGACGGACCTGCCGCGCGTGCGCGTGCGGCGTGTGCACAACCGACCGGCCAAGCCCTGCACCGACGCCGTGCGCGCGCTGGGCGAGCGCGCGCAGGCCGTGGCCGCGGATCTGGGGCTGCGCGTGGGACTGGCCTCCACGGGCGGCGTGAGCGACGCCAACCTGATCCAGCACGCCGGTCCCCCCACGCTGGACGGCCTGGGCGTGCGTGGCGGCAACCTGCACCGCACCGACGAGTTCCTGTGGCCCGACAGCCTCTCCGAGCGCGCGGCGCTGCTGGCCATCCTGCTGGCGCGCGAGAGCGCGATCCGCTGAACGGTCAGTCGCGCGAGCCGCCCACGCGCCCCATCAGCAGCCGCAGGGACTCGCAGACCTCGTCGATCTCGTTCTCGGTGATGCGCTCGAAGAAGGGCAGCGCCAGCGTGCGCTGCGCCACACGCTCCGCCACCGGGAAATCGCCGGGCGCGTGGCCCAGCGCCTGACGCACGTGCGGCAGCAGGGCGGCGCAGGGCCACCAGTCCGCCGCGCCGATGTCCAGCCGGTGGAGACCGTCGATGATGAAGTCGCGGTCCTCCTTGGTGTAGCGGTCCGACAGGCGGATCACGAAGCTGCTCCAGCTCATGGCGCACTCGGCGGGCACGCCGGGAAGGATGATGTCGGGTTCGCCGGCCAGGCGCCGCACGTAGGCGTCGGCCACGGCGCGGCGTCGCTCCATGCTGGCGTCCAGCCGCTCCAGCTGGCTCAGGCCCAGCGCGGCGTTCATCTCCGGAAGGCGGGCGTCGTAGCCGTCGAAGGCGTGCTGGAGCTTGGTGCCCAGTTCCTGCGGCTGGTCGGGGAAGCTGTAGCGGTCCACGCGACCCTGATGGCGCATGGCGCGGCACGCGGCGGCCAGATGATCGTCGTGCGTGACGATCATGCCGCCTTCGCCGGTGGTGATGGGCCGGCTGGTGAAGAAGCCGAAGCACGCCAGGCGTCCGAAACGTCCCACGTTGTCGCGGCCCAGCGTGCCGCCCAGGCCCTCGGTGGCGTTCTCCACCATGGGGATCTCCAGGCGCGAGCAGAGCGCGATGAGCTCCGGGAATCCGGCCGGGTTGCCGAAGGTCTCGGCCACCAGCATGGCGCGGGTGCGCGGGGTGGCGGCCTTCTCGGCCTTGGCCACGTCCATGTTGAGCGAGGCCGGATCGGCGTCCACGAAGACCGGACGCGCCCCCACGTGCAGCACCGCGTTCACGTTGCTGCTGTAGCCGAAGGCGCTCACCAGCACCTCGTCGCCGGTGCCCACGCCCAGGGCCTTCAGCGCGATCTCCATGGCGATGCTGCCGCTGGCCACGCCCACGCCGTGCGTGCGGCGGGTGCGCTGGGCCATGGCGTGCTCGAACGCCACCAGCGACGGGCCCATGGTGAGGCGGCCGCCGCGCAGCGAGGTGGACACGGCTTCGAAGTCGGCGGGTTGCAGGGCGGGCTGATGGAGAGGGATCATGGGCGGTTCACGGCGTCACCAGGCGCGGCATGGCCTGGTCGAGTCGGTTGGCTTGCTTGAGGTACAGCCATGCGGCCTGCATCTGCACGGGCTCGTCCACGCGACCGCCGCCGCCGCCGATGCGGCCCAGTTCGCGCAGCTCGCCGGGATTCATGCCGGCGTTGGCGCGCGCGATGGCCACCAGGGCCATGCTCTCGCCCTGCTGCGTGAGCTTCCCGCGCACCATGCGCGCGAAAGCCGCGGCCTCCGGCGTGCCCAGGTCGCTCATGGCGGTGGCGATGGAGTCCGCGATCTCAGGACGTCCTCCCTGCGCGGTGATCCGTCGTGCCAGCTCGTCCGCATCCGAGGCCATCAACTTCTGCGCCGCCAGCACCGCCAGCAGACGGTCGTGCATGGTGGGCTGCTCCAGCGTCTCCAGCCGGTCGATGACCTTGAGGAGCGGCTCGCGACGAGCGTCGGGCGGAAGCTTGGCCAGTTCCTGGAGGGCCCATTCCGCCACCGGTCGGTTGCCGGACTGCACCAGCGCCAGGAGCGGGGCCCTGGCATCGGCGCCCGGCGTCCGCTTGGCCTGCCCCGCCTCGGCGATGGCGTCGGCGGTGGTGCCCAGGCCCTTGAGCTGGGCGAAGTCCGCGGGTTCGAAGGCTTCGCTGGCGGCCAGCATGACCATCCCGCACTGCAGCGCGTTGGCGGGGGAGCGGTCCGCATTCAGGTGCGCCAGCATGGCCTGCCGGCCCAGCGCCGGCTGGAGGGTGGCCGCCGCCGCCAGCGCGGCCAGGCGCTCGGAGCCGCGGGAGTCCGCCGTGGCGTCCAGCAGGGGCTTGGCGGAGGCCTTGAGTTCGTAATGGAGCGCGGCGTCGGCCAGGCGCCTCAGCAGATCGGCGCGGTCCTCGGCGGAGACCTTGGGCAGCTTCTCCAGGACTTCGCGCCAGGTGGAGTCGTCGCCCCGCTCCAGCTGGAGCATGGCGGCCAGGGACTTGGTCTCGGCCATGGCGCTCTGGGGGGCGTCCTGCAGCAGAGCGGGTTCCCACGCCTCGTGTCGACGGTTCAGTTCCGCCACCAGCAGCGTGCGGTCGTAGGCGGGCAGGTCACTCCACGCAAGGATCGAACGGATGGCGGCCGGCTTCAGCAGCGACAGTCCAAGGCACTGCTGGATGGCCACGGTTCGGAGCGCCGGATCGCCCACGGCGCGGATCACTTCGGCATCCGCCCCTGCTTCGCCTGAGGCCTCCGCCAGTCCCAGGAGCCCGTCCAGGCGCATGGCGGGCTGTTCGGCCTTGAGCAGCGCCTGGAAGAGGGGCTTCATGGCCGGGTCGTGCAGCGCGCGAAGCGCCACGATGCGCGGGTGCTGGATGCCCGAAGGCGTGAAGAGGAGCGCGCTCTGCAGCGCCAGCGTGGACGCCTCGGCCAGATCCACACGCTGCCCCAGGGCCGGCGCGGCGGCGGCAAGCACGAGCAGCGCGGTGGCAAGTCGGCGGGACGCGGACATCGGCGCGAGTGTATCGACGGAGGATGCGGTGCGATCAGCCGCGCGCCGCGCGGAGCGCGTGGCGGAACTGGGCCACCAGCTCCCGGGCCGGCAGTGGACCGCAGGATCCCGCGTCCACGCGTGCATCCGCCTCCACCAGCGCCTGCACACGGGCGCAGGCTCCGTGCACCGCCGAGTGCGCCGTGCGACCCAGCCCCCGCGCGATCTCGGGGAAGCTCATGGCGGTCAGATCCCGTGCGAGCCATCCCACCAGGCCACGGGCCAGCGCGATGCGGCGGTGGCGGCCGTTGGAGCGAAGCTGCTCGGCCTCCACGCCCAGACGCTCGCAGACCACACGGATGATCTCCGGCAGACGCACCGGATGCGTGCCGCGCTGCGCGTCATCCTGCTGGAAGATCGCGTGCACCTCGCCGGCGCCCACCGGTCCGGACGAGCCCGTGACGGCGCGCATGGCGTCGATGCGGCTCAGCACGCCCTCGATCTCCCGTGCGCCGCCCACGCAACGCTCGGAGATGGAGCACGAAGCTTCGGGCGACAGCCGCAGCGCACGGCGTGACGCCAGCCGGTCGGCCAACGCCGCTCGCGTGCCCTGGTCGGGTGCCTCCACCCGCACCACCATGCCGGCCAGCATGCGGCTCACCAGCGACTGTGCGAATCGGCGAATGAGGCGGGGATGCTCGTCGCTGGCCAGGGCCACCTGGGCACCTGCAAGATCCAGCGCGTCCAGCGTGTGCAGGAACTCGCTCTGGGTGGCGGCCTTGTCCGCCAGGAAGTGCACGTCGTCGATGGCCAGCAGGTCCACGCGGCGCATGCGGCCGCGGAAGGCTTCCACGCCACCCAGGCGCACGGCCTGGATGTACTCGTTGGTGAACTGCTCGGCGGTCACGTAGCGGATGCGCGCCTGCGGGGAGCGTTCGCGTCGCGCGCGGCAGACGCCCTGCAGCAGGTGCGTCTTGCCCACGCCGCAGCCGCCATGCACCACCATGCAGCGCAACGCGTCGGCGCCGGTGGCCATCCGATGCGCGGCGTCCAAGGCCAGGCGGTTGCTCTCGCCGGGCACGTAGTCCGACAGGTGTCGCCACGATGCGGCGTGCGACCGTGGGCCGGCACCCCTTGCACCTTCGCGGACGGCGTGCTGGCGCTCGCGTCGCTCGGGGGACTGGCGTTCGGTCTCCGCGGGCCGCTCCGGCTCCATCACCGCCCACTGCAGCTCCTCCGAGCCGAGCGTCTCGCGCGCGGCGGCGGCCAGGTCGCCGCGGAAGTTCCGCTGGATCCAGTCCGACACGAAGCTGCTGCGGGACTCCACGTGAAGGCGTCCCTCGCGCACCTCCAGTCGTGCCTCGCCGTCGAACCACATGCTGGCCCTTCGCGAACCGAGACGCTGATCGAGCAGGGTCCGGATGCGCGCAGGAAGTTCTTCGGTTCGCGTGGCTGTCACAGGCGCGGTGCTCCAGGCGGAAGGGGACTTGGGCCGGCGCCCCACGCGCGCGGCCGACAGCGCTGGGCCGTGAACAAACCGGCTCCGACGCTCCAGACTTCAATGTGGAATCCGTTCACGCACCGGCTTGGGACAAGAGGACCACCGCGGGCAAGGCATGCGCCTTGCCGCTCCTCCTCACGAACCGACCGGGTTGACCAGCACTCGCGTCCTGCGAAGTGCGGCGAAGATAGACCGAATCTTCACGCTCGCAAGAGCCGCGAGGGATGAAACCGGTCGGGTTCTCACGAAGCCGCGGAAATCGCGGCACTTCCACGCGGAGGAAAATCTTCTCCACCGTCGCGCGCGCGCACTGTCCACATCATGTGGATGAATCGACGCGTCGTGCGAAAGCCCTGCGCCGCGCGACGGTTCGGAATCCGCGCGAGCGGTAGAGCCGCTCGGCGGGCGTGTTGCGCTCGTCCACCGCCAGCGTCACCAGCCGTTCCGGGAGCTTGGACGCCTTGGCCAGCGCCTCGTCCAGCAGCAGCGCGCCGAACCCCTTGCCACGCGCCCACTTGGCCAGTCCCAGATAGCAGAGTTCCACCGTGTCGCCGGAGCTGCCTTGCTGCAGGAGGGCGGCGCCCGCGTCCCGGCCGTCCACCTGCAGGACCGTCCAGAGCGAGGTGTCGGCCTTGCCGCCGCGACGGTGGCCCTCCAGGATGTCCTCGTCGCTCCGGAGGTCCGCCAGACCCGGGCAGTCCAGCGTGTCCTCGTAGGTGGCACGCAGGAGCGCTCGCAGGGAAGCGTCGTCCCCGGCTGGGTGCAGCGACGCGTTGGCGGGCAGCGACCGCACCGCGGCACGCCGGCCGTTGGGCCGGTCCATGCAGGCCAGCACGGCGAGTTCCGCGAAGCCTGCCTGCACAAACGGCTCGGCTGCGGATGCATCCTCCGCCGGCGTCATGCCTTGCGCCAGCGCCACCGTGCCGCGGCGGGCCAACTCCGCCACCACATCCGCCAGAAGCCGGGCCGCGTGCCGGATCTGCTCCGCGCCGCGGTTGGTGCCCATGGTCACCGATGCGGTCCGGCCGGGGTGTTCGCTGATGAGGCCGCAGGCCAGCAACGGCCCCGACGGGGACCGAAGGCACCAGAGATCCTGGGGGCGCCAGCCGTCGTCCTCCAGACGCCGGAGGAACCAGGCCGCCTCCGCGCGGCCACGCCCAAGCAGGCGCTCGGCGGCGGCCAGGCGTTCCGTGGGGCCGGCCGGCCCGGAACGGACGGATGCACGTTCGTCATCAGCCACGCTCGCAGCCTACCGGGGGGCGTGCAGCGGTTACCATTCGAGAATGCTCTCGACTCTGGTCCTCTGTCTGGCCCTCTCGCAGGCCGCCGGTGACGCACCCGCCGCTCCGGAGGCCCCCAAGGCCTCGGATGCCGCGACGGCGGCGCGGCCCTCGACACGCAAGCCCAAGGCCCCGGCGAGCGACCGATGGACGCTGGAGTACGAGGCCGGACCGCTTCGGAAGTTCGTGGATCCGGACTCCGGAACCGCCTACTGGTACACCACCTACACCGTCTTCAATCGAGGCGAGGCGGACCGGGTGGTCGCGCCACGCTGGGAACTGGTGGACGAACACGGTCGGATCTGCCCTGAAGGCAAGGGTGTTCCCAGCGACGTCCGCCGGCGGATCCAGCGGCTGCTCAACGACCCGCTGCTGGAGGACGGCGGCTGCATCATCGGCCCCGTGGGGCGGGGCCCCGAGAACGCGCGCGCGGGGTTCGTGGTCTTTCCCGTGTCGGACGACGTCCGTCGCTTCACCATCTTCGTGAGCGGGCTGTCGAGCGAGCGAGGCGAGATCAAGGAAGTCAAGAGCGGGGGCTCCGCGCCCACCCGCAAGACGCTTCGCATGGACTACCAGATTCCCGGAGACCCCTCGCTGCTACACGGGCCGGTTCCCATGGCGGAGGCCCCGCTGGGCGACTCGAATCCCTCCTGGATCTTCCGCTAGGCGCCTGGGGAGCCTGCATTCCCCGGCGAGAAAGGCACTTGGCGGCCTGCCGGGCTTCGGCTAGACTGCCCGGCTCACCATTTCAGGAAGGAATTCGCCATGGCACACAAGAAGGGGCAAGGCTCCACGCAGAACGGCCGCGACTCGAACCCGCAGTACCGGGGCATCAAGCTCTATGGTGGCGAGGTGGCGCGTCCGGGCTGCATCATCCTGCGCCAGTGCGGCACCCGGTGGAAGCCGGGCATGAACACCTACCTGGCCAAGGACGACAGCATCATGTCGGAGACCGTGGGCGCCGTGCGCTTCCGTGGTCGCTTCGTCGACGTGGTGCCCGCCGCCAACTGATCCCGGCCGCGCATCCGCGGCGCAGGGTGAACCATGCTCGTCGATTCGGCACGCATCGTGGTCCGCTCCGGCAAGGGCGGCAACGGTTGCAGTCACATGCGCCGGGAGTGGGCCATGCCCAAGGGCGGTCCCGACGGCGGTGACGGCGGCCGCGGTGGCGACGTGGTGCTGTGGGTGGATCCGCACCTGGACACGCTGCTGCAGTTCAAGTTTGCGGGGCACTTCTTCGCCCAGGACGGCGAGCCGGGTCAGCCCAAGAGCTGTGCGGGCGCCTCGGGCGCGGACAGGCTGGTGGCCGTGCCGCCGGGCACGCTGGTCTACGACCTGCACACCGACGAGCTGCTGGCGGATCTCACCGAGCCCCACGCGCGCGTGGTGGTGGCCCCGGGCGGCAAGGGCGGACTGGGCAACGAGCGCTTCAAGAGCGCCACGCACCAGGCGCCCACGGAGCGCACCCTGGGCGAGCCCGCGGTGGAGCGCGAACTTCGTCTGGAGCTGAAGCTGCTGGCCGACGTGGGGCTGGTGGGCCTGCCCAACGCGGGCAAGAGCACCATGCTGGGCGCGCTCACGCGCGCCGACGCCAAGGTGGGGGCCTATCCGTTCACCACCATCAGCCCGCAGCTGGGCATCGCGGAACTGCCCGGCGAGCGACGCATGGTGATCGCGGATCTGCCCGGCCTGATCCAGGGTGCCGCCGAGGGCGCCGGCCTGGGGCACGAGTTCCTCAGGCACATCGAGCGCACCAAGGTGATCCTGCATCTGGTGGATCTGGCGCCGCTGGACGGCAGCGATCCGGTGGAGAACGCCGGCGTCATCCGGGGCGAGCTGGAGGCCTTCAGCGAGGAGCTCTCACGCAAGCCCGAGCTGGTGGTGTTCAACAAGATCGACCTGGTGCCCCAGGCGGACCGCGCGAAGCTGGTGACCAAGGTGGCCAACGCGCTGCGCGTGCCCAAGGATCGCCGACTGGCCGTGAGCGGCGCCACGGGCGAGGGCCTTCGCGAGATGCTGGAGGCCTGCTGGCGTCTCACCGACCGCGCAGCCGAGCCCGCGGAGTGGAAGCGCTGACGTTCAGGGCAGGTCGGCGCGACGCCGATCGTGCAGGTCCGCGAGCGGCTTCCACGCCTGATCGAACGCGAACGCGTAGTTCCTCCAGCGGCCGATCGAGCCGGCGTGGATGGGCTTGCGCACCTGGTCGTGGCTGAGCGTGTGCACGGTGCGCGTGTTGCGCTCGGGCTCCAGCACCGCGGGGTGCATGGGCAGTCCCATGCGCTTCAGGCATCGCTCCACCGTGGCGGCGGGATGATCCACCAGGTGCTCGTAGATCACCGTCTCGTGGGGGATCTGCAGCGTCTGGAGCGCCTGTGGCAGCAGCGAACGCTCCGCGGCCACCACGCGGCGGATGCCGTCCATGCTGGCCGTCCATCCCATGCCCACGGGATGGAAGTTGGACAGGAACAGGCTCACCGCCATGTCGCGCGGATCACGCGCCATGTGCAGGCCCGCGGCGCCGGGCAGCACGCAGGCCACCGCCGGAAGCCACTGCCAGGTGACCAGCATCTTGTCGAAGGCATGCGTGGTGCCGGGGCGAAGCAGCGTCCGGGCGCCTTCCACGTACCGTCGCTGGAAGGCCGCGGCCTGCGCCGGATCCAGCGCTGAAAGGCCGTCCGGCCAGAGCCCCGTGGAGACCAGGTCGTCGGCCAGATTGGGAATGCCGTCGTACTCGCCGATGCCCGTCACCTGCGGGTGCCGGTCCAGCATCTGCTCCAGGAGCGTGGTGCCGCTGCGTGGAAGCGACACCACCAGCGAGTGCCCCGTGAGGCGTGGGGCACGAGGCAGGCACCACGCGGCGCCCTTGGACAGCAGCGCGCGCTGTCGATCGATGTCGCGCTCCAGGCCGGCCACGTCGAAGGGCTGGCCCGTGGAGGCGTGCAGATGCGTGGCAAGATCGAAGGCCTGGCGGAACCGGCCCGCCGCGTCCAGCAGACGCACCGCGTCGAAGCCCGCGAAGCGTCGGAGCCACGCAGGACCGCCACCGCGAGCGAAGCCCTCCAGGAGCGAGATGGCCGCGTCCGGATCGCTGCGCTGGAGGGTGCGGGCCGCGTGCAGGATGGCGCGTTCGTCGCGCATCCACGGGCCGCCTGCGTCCACCAGCGCCTTCAGCTGGTCGTGCCGTGCGGTGCGATGCAGCGCCTCGGCCAGCGCCAGCGCCGCGTCCACCGCCAGCGGTCCGTCCTGACGCGCCAGCGGCGCGAGTCGCTCGATGGCCGCGTCGCTGCGGCCCAGTCGATGGTCGATGACCGCTCGGTAGAAGATCGCCTGCGGATCCCGGGGCGCCAAGGCGAACGCGCGCGCCACGGCTTGGTCGGCCCGTCCCAGCAGGCCCAGCCCAAGGGCGGCGCGCGCCAGTCCCATCCAGGCCGCGAACACGCCGGGTTGCCGCTGCACCCAGCGCTCGGCCGCGGTCACTGCCGGCCCGAAGTGGTGCCGCTCCAGCAGCTGCTGCACTTCGCGGGCGGTGTCGTTGGGAGGCATGGGGGCCGGATCAGTCGCCGTGCTTCTGACGAAGGCGGCCGGAGAGGCGCAGGATCAGCTGCACACGCTCGAACTCGTCCAGCCACGCCTGCAGCGTGGAGGCGGCCTCGTCCGGCGGGAGCGACGCACCCGGCAGCGGGCACGACGGGCCCAGCTGGCGCGCGGCCATGGCGCGGTAGCGGGGCAGGGTGCGGTCGCCCAGCAGCGACACGAACTCGAAGTCCTCCGCCATCCAGATCACGGTGGGCACGCGATGACCTCCGCAGATCTTGACCTGGTCGCGCAGCGCCGGCGCGGCGTCGCGGTCGATCCAGCGAAGGTCGATGCACGGGCTGCCCTTGGCGATCGCCTCCAGCATGGGTCCCTGCTGCGCGCAGTCGCCGCACCAGACGCCGCTGAGCACCAGCACCGGCATGCGGCGCGTGAAGCCCGCCAGCAGCGAGCGCTGTTCCGTGGTGAGCTCCGACTTCACGGCGCGCCATGCGGCGGCCTTCTCGGGATCGCCGGCGAGGTAACGGTCGTAGGGCAGGGCCGCGGCGAACGCGGCCTTCAGGAGGGCGGGGTCCATGTGCGCACGATAGCGCCGTGCGGGGGTTTCAGCGCACCGCCGGAGCGTCCGGTCGCGGATCCACCTTGCGCGCGAAGCGGCCGGCCGTGTCCGGCGAGCCCACCGCGTAGGCCAGACGCGCCGCGCTGTCCAGCAGGTCGGCCCGCGTGCGGATCAGCGTGCTCCGCGCGGCGGAGAGGTCCAGTTCGGCCTGCAGCAGCTCTGGAAGCGTGCGCAGACCGTTCACGTAGGCGTCGAACATGGCGTCGTAGGTGTTCTGGCTGGCGGCCAGCAGCGACTCGCCGAAGGCGTACTGGCGCTCGGCGGCCAGCTGCTTGAAGTACGCGCTCCACACGTCGTTGAGCGCCTCCAGGCGCAGGCGGGCCAGTTCGGCCACCGCCTGGTTGCGCTCGGCGCGGGCCTTGCGGACGGCGTTCACGCGCTCGAAGCCGTCGAACAGCAGCCAGGTGCCCTTCAGCCCCACCATGTAGGTGGGCAGCGTGGTGTCGATGCGGTCCACCTGGTCCACCGGACTGGGCGTGTAGTCGAACCACTTGTTGGCCACGTTGCCGTAGAGACTGACGATGGGCAGGAAGTCCGCCTCGGCCTTCCGGATCCCGGCCTCGGCGGCGCGCACGCGCTGGCCCGCGGCCAGCAGATCGGGCCGGTCGGTGCCGCCCACGGCCATCAGGCGCTCCACCTTCTCGCCCAGCGACGCCGGCAGCTGCATCTTGCGCAGCGGCAGGATGTCCACGGGGGTGTCCGCGCTGAGGCCGATCCTGCGGGCCAGCGTGCCGCGCGCGTCGAACACCTGCGACTGCGCCTCCTCCACGCGGAAGCGCGCCTGCTCCCAGCGCTGCCGGGCCACCAGCACGTCCGGCATGATGGACAGGCCGTTGCGGAGCTTGTCGTCCACGGCCTCCATCTGCACGCGCGTGGTCTCCAGGTCCTGTTCGGCCGTCTCCAGCAGCGCCAGCTTGGTGTCCAGCGTGAAGTACGCCGTCTGCACCTCGAACACCAGCGTCTGCAGGGCGCGGTTGTAGGTGAGGTTGGAGGCGGCCAGCGCGCGACGCGCCTGGTCGGTGAGCGCGTCTCGGCGGCCGAAGTCGATCAGCTCCCAGGTGAGCTCCAGGCCCAGGTCGCCCTGCGGGCCGCGGTCCAGCAGCCGCTCGTTCTGCTGCGGCAGCGCCTCCTGCACGTACCCCGCGAAGCCGAACGCGTTCAGGCGCGGCCACCACAGGCTCTCCACCATGGCCCACTGCGCCGCGGTGGCCTTGGCCCGCTCCCAGGTGGCGCGGGTGCCGGGGTTGTGCTCCAGCGCAAAGCCGATGAGGAACGCCATGTCGCGCGGACCCTCGCCCCACGGTGCCACGCTGGCCTGCGCCGGTGGTGGTTCGGGCGCCGCTTGGCCGGTCTCGAAGACGGCGCCGGCGTCCGGCGCGGCCAGGCGATCGAACGCCTGGTCGTCCCAGAGCGGCTTCTCCTGACAGGACATGGGAAGCGACGCGGCCAGTGCGGCCACGATCGCGGAAGAGATGGGGCGCATCCGTGCACCGGTCATCGTCCTTGGAGCGTAGCAGGCCGCGTGGCCGGCGCAACGGCGCGCTGTAGAGTGCGCGGGCCGCCACGGCGGCGATCCGCATGAGCGTGGCGTCCTCTCCAGCGCAGCACCCGTATGTGGCGCCGTCCCAGCGGCCGGGACTGTGGGCCAAGCTGTGGCAGGACCTGCAGCCGTATCCGGGGCGGGCCACGGAGGCCGCGCGCATCGCCGTGGCCGGCATGCTGATCGTGGCGGTGCAGATGACGCTGCGCTACGAGCTGCTCTATCCGGCCATGACCACGCTGCTGGTGGTGAACGAGATCCGCGG
>CAZKHO010000066.1:0-13231 GCA_964552505.1 uncultured Bifidobacterium sp.
GAGATGGACATCCGCCAGCAGGTGAAGGATCACGGCAAGCAGAAGCGCGTGGGCAAGTGCTTCATCACCTTCCACTGCGCGCCCAAGGCCATGATGAAGGCGCGCGCCCTGCGCAAGGCCGCGGCGGCCAAGGCTCTGGACGCCAAGTCCGCCGGATCGGACTGACGCACCGCGCCATTGGACAGCACGGGCGCCGGGGGGCAGAATCGGCCCATGCGGCGAGCGATGCAGACCGTCGGTTGGGGCCTCTACCTGGCCAGCAGCTGGACGTGGTGCATCGGCATGTTCCTCCCCACGCTGCTGCTGCGCTGGTGGGGCTGGCCGGGCTTCCTGGCGTTCGCCGTTCCCAACGTGCTGGGCTGCGCGCTCTTCGGCTACGTGCTCTCGCCCGAGACCAGCCGCGGCTTCTGCCTTCGAAACGCCGGTGCGTTGCGCGCCTTTGCGTGGGCCACGGTCGCCTACCAGGCGTGGTTCGTGCAATGGGCCACCACCGGCACGCCTGTGGCGTCGGCGCTGGCGCCGGTCTGCGCGCTGCTGCCGCTGGCGTTCCTGTTCTTCCCCGGCGGCCGTGGCTTCTGGCCCATGGCCGGCTCGCTGGCGTTCGCCGCCAGCATGGCGTGCTTTGTCTGGAACGGCGCGGGGGCGCTGACGGCGCCACTGGGCCCCACCACGCAGCCGCCCTCCACGCTGCTGTGGGCCGCGCCGTTCATGGCGTTCGGCTTCGCCCTCTGTCCGTACCTGGACCCCACCTTCCATCGCGCGCTGCAGCAGTCGCCAAGCCGGCACGCGTTCGCGGTGTTCGGCGTGGCGTTCGCGCTGGCGCTGCTGTTCGCCGCCAGCACCTACGACGGTCGCGTGGACGGCGTGGCCGTTCCGGTGCCGGTGCCCGTCTGGTTGCAGTGGACGCTGCAGACCGCCTTCACCAGCGCCGCCATGCTCGCGGTGACCGGACCGCTGGCCAGGAACGCCTGGCCGCTGGCTCCCACCGAATTTCCCGCTCCGTCCCGCGGGGCCTCCCCGATGGGACGCCTGATCCGCAGGCTGGGGAGTCCGCCCCTGGCGGTGGTGGTGGGGCCCTTGCTGCTGCTGGCGCTCACCTACGCGGCCGTCCGCGTTCCGGCGTTGCTGCCCGCGGCCACCCTGCTGCCCGCGGGGGGCGCCACGCCATGGAGCGCGGGCGAGTCCACCTATCTGCGGTGGCTGGGCCTCTACGGCGTGCTGTTCCCGGCCCTTGTGCTGTTCCGAGTCCGGCATGTCCCTCGATGGCGGCAGTGGCTGTCCATCCTGGTCGCGGCCGTGCTGGCTGAGCGCGGCATGGTGGGCGGCAACATGCCGCTGCTGGCCGCGTCGCTGGGCGTGATCCTGCTCACCGGACTGATGGGTCCCTCCCAATCCGGCGGAACCCGGGAAATCGCCCGAACGAACCCTCGTTGAGGGCCGCGTGGCATCCGCCCCCAACATCCCCTCGGAACTGCGGCCGCTGCCCGACGGGGCGTTCGGCGTGGACCAGGCGAGACACCTGCTCTCCAGAGCGGGCTTCGGGGGCACGCCGCAGCAGGTGAAGGCCATCGCCGACCTGGGTGCCAAGCGCGCGGTGGCGCGGCTGGTGGATTACGAGCAGATCCCCTACCCGGACGACGGCGAGAAGGTGTTCGACAAGGACATCATGCGCCCCCCCACGGAGGAGGAGCGTCAGGAGATCGTGGCCGGCCGCCGCAGCGGCGACGAGGCCGTGCAGCAGAAGCTGGAGCGCGAGCGCAACCGCCGGCAGGCCGCCGACCGCGAGCAGATGCGCGACATCCAGAAGTGGTGGCTGCAGCGCCTGATCGAGAGTCCGCGCCCGCTGGAGGAGAAGATGACGCTCTTCTGGCACGGGCACTTCGCCAGCGGCTTCCGCACCGTGCAGGACAGCTGGCACATGCTGCAGCAGAACCGGCTCTTCCGGACGCATGCCACCGGCAACTTCGCGCAGCTGGTTCGCGCCGTGGTCCGCGACCCGGCCATGATCAAGTACCTGGACAACGACGAGAACCGAAAGGGCAGGCCCAACGAGAACCTGGCCCGCGAGCTCATGGAGCTGTTCACGCTGGGCGAGGGCCGCGGCTACACCGAAGGCGACATCAAGGAGGGCGCGCGCGCGCTCACCGGCCTCACCTTCCGTGACGACGACGGGCGCTTCGAGGCGGGCGCCCACGACGCGGGATCCAAGACCATCTTCGGCTTCACCGGCACCTTCGATCCGGACGGCTTCGTGAACCTCATCCTGGCACGGCGCGAATGCCCGGAGTTCGTCTGCGGCAAGCTCTACCGCTTCCTGGTGAACGACTGCCCCGACGGCCTCTCACGTGAGCAGCAGGCCGTGGTGTCCGCCATGAGCCGCATGCTGGTGGAGGCCAAGGCGGAGCTGAAGCCGGTGCTGCGCGCGCTCTTCGCCAGCGAGCATTTCCACGCGCCGGCCAACCGCGGCGCCATCATCAAGAGCCCGGTGCAGCTGGTGGCGCAGTCGGTGCGGCAGTTCCGCGCCCCGCCGCGCGAACTCAGCGTGCTGCTGAGCGCCTCCGACCTGATGGGGCAGGCGCTCTTCCAGCCACCCAACGTGAAGGGGTGGGACGGCGGACGCTCCTGGATCAACACCAGCACCCTCTTCACGCGCCAGAACCTGCTGGTGTACCTGCTCACCGGCCGAAGCCCCAAGAGCGCGGAATGGGACGCGAACGCCGATCCGTTCGACGCCACGGCGCTTGTGTCGGACGCACGTACCTCAGGGGGCACCGTGCCTTTGGAGGCGGGCCTGGACTGGCTCCTGCGCTGCTCGCTGGCGGTGTCCGTACCGCCGGAACGCCGCGCGGCCCTTCTGTCCAGCCTGCGCGACCGCCGGGCCGATCTCTCCACCAGCGCCGACATCCTGGAGACGCTGTGTCTGGTCACCGCCATCCCCGAGTTCCAGCTCTGCTGAGGAGAAGCCCATGGACCCAGCCCACACCCCCTTCTCGCGGCGACTCTTCATCCGGCACGGCGTCACGCTGGCCAGTCTGGCGGCCACCGTGCCCTCCTTCATCCAGCGTTCGGCGCTGGGCATGGTGGAGCAGGCCGTTCGGACGCCGGGCAAGGCCGGCCTGCCGGAGGAACGCGTGCTGGTGATCGTGCAGCTGGGCGGCGGCAACGACGGCCTCAACACCGTGGTGCCCTACGGCAGCGACGACTACCTCAAGGCACGCCCCACCATCGGCATCCAGGCGCCGGGATCCGCCGCCAAGGCGCAGGCGGGCGCGGCACTGGAGCTGGACCGCGCCAAGGGCATCGGCCTGCACCCGTCGCTGCGGGGCCTGAAGGAACTCTTCGACGGCGGCCAGCTGGCGGTGCTGCAGGGTGTGGGCTACCCCAACCCCAACCGCAGCCACTTCACCAGCATGGACATCTGGCACACCGCCAACGGCGGCGCGCGCGGCGACGGCTGGCTGGGCCGGTACTTCGACTGCACGTGCAACGGCACTCCCACACCCGAGGCCGCCATCAGCATCGGTCGCGTGGCGCCGCTGGCCATGCTGGGCAAGGTGCAGAAGCCCGTGAACTTCGAGAGCGCCGACCTGTTCCGCTGGACCGGAGCGGAAGCGGACCGCGGCCTGGAGCGAACCTACGACGCCATGAACCGCGCGGGCGTGCTGCCCGGCACGCCGGACCGCAGCCAGGCGGCGTTCCTCATGCGGACGGCGCTGGACGCGCAGCTGAGCAGCGACCGCATCCGCGCAGCCGTGGAGCGCCAGCCCCTGACCACGTGGCCCTCGAGCAACCTGGCGCGCCAGCTCCGCATGGTGGCGGCCATGATCCGCGACGGGATGAAGACCCGCGTCTACTACGTGAGCGCCGGTGGCTTCGACACGCACGCCGGACAGCTGGGCACCCACGCTCGGAACCTGCAGGAGGTGGGCGACGCGCTGCTGGCCTTCCAGAAGGAGATGAAGGCCCAGGACCAGGATGGCCGCGTGATGAGCCTGGTCTTCAGCGAGTTCGGGCGGCGCGTGCGCCAGAACGCCAGCGGCGGCACGGACCACGGCACGGCGGCCCCATGCTTCCTGGTGGGGGCGCCCGTGAAGGCCGGCGTGCACGGCACGCATCCCAGCCTGACCGACCTGGACAACGGCGACCTGAAGTTCACGCAGGACTTCCGTGGCGTGTACGCGGCGGTGCTGGAGGACTGGCTGAAGGCCCCGTCGGAGAAGGTGCTGGGCGGCCGTTACGCGCGGCCCGGCGTGATCCGCGCCTGACCCCGCGCCCGGCTCAGCCGTCCTGCCACGGCGGATCGCAGGCCTCGTCCAGCCACACCGGCTGCACGCCCTCCGGAAGCGCCTCCAGGAAGGCGCGCCCGTAGCCCTTGGTGGCGATGCGCGGATCCAGCACCACCACGCGTCCGCGGTCGGTGCCGCTGCGGATGAGGCGCCCGAACCCCTGCCGGAACTTCAGGATGGCCCGCGGCAGCGAGTCCTGCCGGAACGCGTCGCCGCCCTCGGCCTGCACGCGCTCCGTGCGCGCCTTGGCCAGCGGCTTGTCCGGGCTCTCGAAGGGCAGGCGCGTGATGATCACGTTTCGCAACGCGTCGCCCCGGACGTCCACCCCCTGCCAGAAGCTGCTCACGCCGAACAGGACGCTGCGCGGGTCCTCCATGAAGCGCTGCAGCATCACGTTGCGCGGCGAGCCGCGGTTCTGCACGTGCAGCGGATGTCCCGCGTCGGTGACGGGCACCTCCACCAGCCGCGCCACGCGCTCCATGGTGGCCAGGCTGGTGAACAGCACGAAGGCGCCGCCGTCGGTCTCGTGCACCTGACGAAGGATGCGTTCGGCCAGCGCCGCCTCGAACCTGGGATGCGACGGATCGGGCATGCTGCGATCCACCAGCAGCGTGACCTGTCGGGCGAAGTCGAAGGGGCTGCCCAGCTGCGAGGCGCGCGCGTCGTCGCAGCCCAGACGCCGGGCCACCAGCGCGAAGTCGCCCGGGCCGGTGGCCAGGGTGGCGCTGGTCAGCGTGACGGAGACCGGCCGGGAGAAGAGGTGCTCGCGCAGGATGGGCGCCACGTCCACCGCGGCGGCGGCCAGCGCCATGGGCGGCCGGCCGCGACCTTTCCCCTTCCGACGGCTCTCCACCCAGTACACGCAGCCCGGCAGCGACTGCGCAAGCAGCGACTCGCACGCGGTGGCGAAGCCGTCCGC
Source organism: uncultured Bifidobacterium sp. (assembly GCA_964552505.1). GTDB lineage: Bacteria > Planctomycetota > Phycisphaerae > Phycisphaerales > SM1A02 > SYAC01. The sequence continues at coordinate 5,206 of CAZKHO010000066.1, forward strand.
GCGCTCGGCGTAGGCGTTCAGCTCGAACGCGTCCGCCTCCTCCAGCGCGTCCTCCTTGAGCAGCCGAAGCGCGCCGGCCAGCTCGCGCATGGGGCCGGAGAGGGAGTCCGGCACCGCGTCCGGTCCGGAGACCCGGCGTTCGGCGGCGTCGCCGTCGGCGCGCGAGAGGTTCCACAGGTCCACGCCCAGCGCCTCGCCGGCGTGCTCGCATCGCTCCACCGCCCGCAGCGCGGCGTCCACGCGCGACTCGGCGCCGCCGCGCACGCGCAGGTGCGGCAGGAACCCGCGACCGCCGGTGGCCAGCAGCGCGCGAAGCAGGTGCCGCACCGCACCTTCCGAGAGCTTGAGCCCGAAGTGTTCGCTGGCGATGTCCTCGATGTCGTGGGCCTCGTCCAGGATCACGTGCTGGTAGTCGGGCAGGAAGCCGCGGCCGCGCGCGCGCAGCGCCAGGTCGCTGAAGAACAGCGCGTGGTTGCACACCAGCAGGTCGGCGTTCTCCATGCGGCGGCGCGCGCTCTGGTAGAAGCACTTCTCGTGGCTGGGGCAGCGCTTGCCCATGCAGTTGTGCGGATCGCTCTGCACCTGGTCCCACACGGCGGGGCCGGGCTGCACGGGCAGCGAGCTGAGCGACCCGTCTCGGGTCTCCATGGCCCAGTCCTCCAGCTGGTGCAGCGCGTGCCGCTCCTCCTCGTCGGGGAACAGGCGCTCCTGACGCTGGCTGGCCAGACGGAGCCGGCGCAGGCTGACGTACTGGTTTCGACCCTTCACCAGCACCGCGCTGAACTCGTCCGCCGCCACCGCGCGCAGCAGCGGGATGTCCTTCTCCACGATCTGTTCCTGCAGGCTGATGGTGTGCGTGGCCACCACCACGCGCTCGCGCCGCTCGATGATCCGTCGGATGGCCGGCACCAGGTAGGCGAAGCTCTTGCCCACGCCCGTGCCTGCCTCCACCATGAGGCGACCTCGGCGTTCCAGCGTGTCCTCCACCAGCTGCGCCATCTGCAGCTGCTGCGGACGAAATTCGAAGCCCTGCAGTCGGCGCGCCAGCGGGCCGGTGTCGCTCAGGATGGCTTCGGCGTGGAGGGGCACGGCGCAAGCCTAGCCGTGCCGCACCCGGCGACGGCCGCTCAGCCGCTGCAGCCGCAGCCGCCGGTGGCGCACGAGGCGCCCGCGGGCGGAGCCGTCACCGCGGGCGCGCGGTTCCACGGCATGCGTCCCAGCATGGACGCCATGGGACAGATGCCGCTGACGCCGGCAAAGACCAGCCCCAGGCTCACGAAGGCGGTGCCGGCCAGAAAGGCCGGATGCACGAAGAACCCCAGCGCGGTGAACGCGGCCAGCAGCGATCCGGCCATGATCATCACCTGACGCATGATGGGCATGGGCGCACGCGCGTCGCCCTGCGTGGGCAGGCCGGCGGCGGTCCACCCGGTGATGCCGCCCTCGATCACGGCCACGTCGGAGCGGCCGCTGGCGCACATGGCCGCCGCCACCTTGGACGCGCGACCTCCGCCCTTGCAGAGGACCAGCGTTCGACGGCCCGGCGCGGCGGCCGGGAAGCCGGAGACGCTGAAGCACGAGGTGGGGAACAGGGCGGCGCCCGGCACGTGACGCTGGCGGTACTCGTCGGGCTCGCGGACATCCACGATCACCGCCTGTCCGCCGTCACGAAGCCTGGCGGCCTCCGCGGGCGGGATCACGGCGAACGGGGCGTTGGTGGTGGCGCTCATGCGTCCATTGAACCACAAACGGCCATCTGATTCACCCTCACGGCGGCGCCTCCGCATCCGGCGCCTCGCGCGCGCACCGGGGTTCGGCCACGCCCCCCGCTCAAGCGTCCTTGGACGGACGATTCTCAAGCGGCTTCCGCCCGGGCAGTCCCTGTCCGCGCGGATACAGGCGCGAGGTCTTGGCGGTCTTCCGGATGGCCACGATGGTGCCGGTGGGCGTGCGGTGCGTGGCCGACACCTCGCCATGCAGTTCCGCCAGCGCCCGCTCGGCGGCCAGGATCTCGTCGGGAGCCTTCTCGCCCTTGATGGCCAGCAGCCAGCCGTCCACACGCACCAGCGGCAGCGAGAGCTCCACCAGACCGGCCAGCGCACCCACCGCACGGCAGACCACCGCGTCGAAGCTCTCGCGCTGTCCACCCTTGTACTCCGCCAGGTCCTCGGCGCGCGCCTGGCGCACGTTCACGTTGGACAGGCCCAGTCGATCCACCACCTCCTGCAGGAAGCGCGTCTTCTTGCCCACGCTCTCCACCAGCGTGAACCGCACCTGGGGCATGGCGATGGCCAGCGGAACGCCCGGGAAGCCGCCGCCGCTGCCCAGGTCCACCACGGCGCGCGCGCCGGTCTCCCCCAGGAACGGCACCAGCGAGAGACTGTCGGCCACGTGCCGCACCCACGCCTCCGCCGGCTCCTTGATGGCGGTCAGGTTGACGCGCTCGTTGGCCTCCAGCAGCAGGTCCAGATGCGTGGCCAGCTGTTCCAGTTCGCCGGCTTCCAGCTCGATGTGCTGCTCCGCCAGCGTCCGGTGAAAGGCAGGCGTGGGGGTTCCGGCTCGATTCATTCGTAGGCTCCCGCTCCCCGGGACCCTCGCATGCGTCGCAGGGCCAGTCCCAGGATCAGTCCGGTCTGCATCCACAACGCCACCAGGCTGCTTCCGCCGTAGCTCACGAAGGGCAGCGTCACGCCGGTCACCGGCATCACGCCCAGCGTCATGCCGGTGTTGATGCAGAGCTGGCCCGCAAACATGGCGCCCAGCGCCGCCACCACCAGGCGCGAGAACGGATCCCCCACCTCGGACGCCACGGCCATGGCCGCCAACGCGTAGCCCGCCCCCAGCGCCAGCACCGCCGCGCCCCCCAGGAAGCCCCACCGACAGCACACCACCGCGAAGATCATGTCGTTGTGCTCCTCCGGCAGTCCGTTGGAGCGGACCAGTTCGCGCGCACGCTCCGCACCCAGACCGGTCATGCCGCCGGCGCTGGCCAGCGTCTTGGCGCGGTCGGCCTGGAATCCGATGCCGCGCACGAAGCGCTCGTTGTCGGCGGAGAACTGCGCCAGCAGCGCGTCGATGCGGTCGCGCTGATGCGACTTCAGGAATCCGCCCAGATAGGCGCCCGCGCCCAACGCGAGCGCCAGCGTTCCAAGCAGCAGCAGGTGCCGCACACGCGCGCCAGCCACCAGCACCGTGACGATCACCGCGGGCACCAGCAGCATCGCCGTTCCCAGGTCCGGCTCCAGCAGGATCAGCACCATGGGCACCGCGGCCACGGCCAGCGGCAGCAGCAGGCCGCGGAACCGGCTCACGATGCCGCCCACCCAGAGCGCCTTGGCGGTGACCAGCACCACGGCGATGCGCGCGATCTCGCTGGGCTGGAACTCGAACAGCGCCAGGCTGATCCAGCGGCGCGCACCGTTCTTGGGCCGCACCAGCCACTCCGGCACGCCGGGCAGCAGCACGAACACCAGGAGCGCCAGACTGATCACGAAGAGCGGCTCGGCCGCCCAGCGCAGTCGCTGCGGCGACGGCAGCATCACGATCACGGCCGCCACCAGACCCGCTCCCGCGAACAGCGCCTGACGCTTGGCCAGGGACGGCTCGGTGGTGGCGATGGAGACGATGCCCACGCACGTGAGCGCGACGGCGGCTCCCAGCAGCGCCAGCATGGCCATGGGCAGCTTCCAGGTGCGGCGGCGCTGACCCTGCGCGGTGCTCAGGACGCTGTCGTGCCGGATGCGTCGGTCGGAGAAGCTCATCCCTCGTTGGGCTCCCCGTCGTGCGAGGGGCCGTCGTCGTCGCGGGGCTGGTAGCCGGAGCGTCCCTTGCGCGGCTTGGCGGGCTTCTCCACGGACCCGTCGTCCAGATAGCCCTCGTCCGCCAGGGCGCGCATGACCTGCTCGGCCAGCGGCCCCGCCGTCTTGCCGCCGCTGCCGCCGTACTCCACGATCACGGCCACGGCGTAGCGAGGCGTGGCACGTCCGCGCTCGCCCACCAGTCCCACGAACCAGGAGTGGTCCAGCGCGCGCACCACGGTCTCCCGGGTGCCGTCGCCGTCTCGGTCCCAGGCCAGCGGCGGCGCCTGCGCGGTGCCGGTCTTGCCCATCACCTTCACGCCGGGCACGTCGAAGATGACCTCGCTGCGGCCGTCGTCGTACTTCACGTGGTGCCCGGTTCCGTGCGACTCCTCCACCGCCTGACGGAGGCCCTCCATCGCCCGGCGCCGCGCCTGCTCCGGAATGGCCAGCGTGCCGCGCCGGCGGTCGGGCGGCAGCGCGTCGTCGTCGCTGACCACGCGCGCGTCGCGCAGCTCGCCGCCGCGCGCCAGCGTGGCGAAGGCGTTGGCGGCCTGCAGCGGCGTCCACGCCATGGGCCCCTGACCGATGCCCAGGATGATGGGCGTGAACGCGTCGCGGCGCGCCTCGATCCGCGCCAGCTCCTCCTCGTCGGGAAGGATGCCCGCGGACTCACCGCCCGCCTCGCGCTGCCCGCGCGGCAGCGGCCCCTGCAGGCCGGTGCCCAGCGTCTGGCCCAGGCCCAGCCGCCGGTACCAGTCCACGATCCCGCGCAGCCCCATGCGCTGCGCCACGGTGAAGAAGTAGATGTTGCAGCTGCGACTGATGGCGGCCTCCACCGGCAGCGGTCCGCCCAGGATGGACGAGTGCGTGGCCATGCCGTGCTCGGGACGCCAGATCCAGCAGCGCGCACGGTCCTTGAATTCCGGGAAGAAGTGGCCGTTGCATGGCACCGCGGTCTCGGACGTGATCTTGCCGGTGGCCACGGCGCCGGCGTACACGAGCGGCTTCACGATGGAGCCCGGCGGGTAGACGGCCTCTGCGGCGCGGTCCAGACCGGGCATCAGGCGGCTGCGCTCCTCGGGGGTGAGCCGCTCGGCGTCCGCCGCCGTGGGCCAGCTGGCCATGGCCAGCACGTCGCCCGACTCCACCTCGATCACCACCGCCGCGCTGGCCAGCGGCGTGCCGTCCGGCAGCGGGAAGTTGCCGCCGTGCTGCCACGACTGCACGCGCGTGAGGCCCAGTGCCGGATCCAGCAGCGCCTGCACGCGCGCCTGCAGCGCCGCGTCGATGGTCAGATGCAGGTCGCGACCCCGCACCGGCTCGTCGCTCTGGTCGCGTGTGCCGTCCACCCCCTCACGAACGAAGCCGCGCTGGCCGCGCAGACGGTCCTCGTAGGCCGCCTCCAGGCCGCTCTTGCCGATGGCGTCCGGCGTGGGGCCGTAGCCGCCGCGGTCGATGCCCTTCTCCTTGTCGCTGAACGGTCGGCGCGCCACGTCGGTGGCCCAGACCTCGTTGCGCACCGCGCCCACCAGCCCGTCCAGCGCTCCGTCCACGTGCACGGTGCGGAGTCCCGTGCGCCGCAGCGGCAGCGGCAGCGTGGAGAGGTCCAGCATCACGTCGGTGCCGCGCTCGGGGTATTCGCGCCGCATGCCGTCGATCACCTCCACCGAACCCGGCCACTGGTCGCCCAGCTTGCGAAGCTCGAACGCCACGGCGTCGGGCACGCCCGCGGCCACCACGTGCGACATGCGCTGCTCCTCGATGGGCTCCGGCACGAACGACCGGGCCGCCGACTCGCTGCGCGCGGCCAGCTGCGCGCGCTGCCGCTCCCAGGTGGCCTCGGCCCGGCGTTCCACCCGGTCGCGGATGGCCTCCATCTCCGTGAGCAGCTCGCCGCGCGTCAATCCCACCTGCCCCGCCACCGCGTCCAGCAGCTCGTCACGGCGCTGACGCCACGCGTCGCTCCGGGCCTCCACGGCGGAGTCGCGTGCGTCCTTGGGAAGCTTGGCCCACAGCGACCGGCCCAGCGCCTTGCGCGCGTCGCGCTCGGCGCGTTCGCGCACCCAGGTGCCGTCGATGAAGCGGTAGTCCAGTCCCACGTCCCAGCTGGCCACGTCCTGCGCCAGCACGCGGCCCTTGCGGTCCAGGATGGAGCCGCGCACCGTGGGCACCAGGAACGAGCGGCCCATCCGCTGCTCGGCCTTGCGGAGGTTGTCACCGGCGTCCAGCGAGGAGAGCTGGAGCAGGCGCGCCCCCAGCAGCGCCGCGCACGCCACGATGGCCGCCGCCACCCACCCAAGACGGGGGCGTGCGGCGATGTCGGGGCTGGTGCCCACGCTTCGCGGCACCTGCAGCCCGATCCTGGATCCCGCGCCAAGGTTGCGCATGCGTCGATCCTACTCGCGTGGGCTGGACCTTCCCGCGCTAGGATTGTCGCCCCGCGCCGCGCGCGGCCTGAGGAACCCCCCCACCATGGAATGCGGCATCGTCGGACTTCCCAACGTCGGCAAGAGCACCCTGTTCAACGCGCTCACCAGCGCGGGCATCGCCGCGGCCAACTACCCCTTCTGCACCATCGAGCCCAACGTGGGCGTGGTGAGCGTGCCCGACGAGCGCCTGGCCACGCTGGCCAAGCACATCAAGAGCGAGAAGATCCTGCCCGCCAGCGTGCGCATCGTGGACATCGCCGGCCTGGTGCGCGGCGCGAGCGAAGGCGAGGGCCTGGGCAACAAGTTCCTCAGCCACATCCGCGAGGTGGACGCCATCCTGCACGTGGTGCGCTGCTTCGAGGATCCGGACGTGATGCACGTGGACGGCGGACCGGATCCCATCCGCGACATCGAGACCATCGACACCGAACTGGCCCTGGCCGACCTGCAGGGTGTGGAGGCCAACCTGGAGAAGCAGCAGCGCGTGGCGCGCAGCGGCGACAAGGAGGCCATCGCCAAGGTGGCCTACCTGGAGAAGGCGTTCGCCTTCCTGCGCGACGGCAAGCCCCTGCGCGGCGGCACCTGGACGGCGGAGGAGGTGGCCATGGGCCGCGGCCTGGGCCTGATCACCGCCAAACCGGTGCTGTACGTGGCCAACGTGAACGAGAACGACCTGGAGGGCAAGGGCCCCATGGTGACCAAGGTGCGCGAGCGCGCCAAGGCCGAAGGTGGCGGCGTGGTGGTGGTCTGCGCCAAGATCGAGAGCGAGCTGGCGGAGCTGCCCGAGGCCGACCGCAAGGAGATGCTGGACAGCCTTGGCATGAAGGAGCCGGCGCTGGCCACCGTGGCCCGCGCGGCCTACGACCTTCTGGGCCTGCAGAGCTACTTCACGGCGGGTCCCAAGGAGATCCGGGCCTGGACCATCCGCAAGGGCGACACGGCCCCGCAGGCCGCCGGCGTGATCCACACCGACTTCGAGAAGGGCTTCATCCGCGCCGAGTGCTATCTGGTGAAGGATCTGGAGGCGCTGGGCAGCGAGAAGGCCATCCGCGAGGCGGGCAAGCTGCGCAGCGAGGGCCGGGCCTACGTGATGCAGGACGGGGACGTGGTGCACTTCCTGTTCAACGTCTGACCCCTCCCCACGGGCGGTGCCCGACGGATTTCAGAAACATTCGAGGTTGCGTGAGGGGTGCGGGGCCTGGATTTCGTTTCCATGGGCGCGGGCTGTTCCCCTTCCTTCCCGTGCGTTCTGTCAAAATTCCGACCTTTGTGGCGGAAAGTATTTGACGCGCCCTGCTTCAGGGACATCCTGCGCGCGTCACTCCCTTCCTTATCCCGGGGCTCCCGCCCCCTCCTTCAACTTCCTTTCCGACAAGAGAGAGAGAACTGAGCTGTGCGACACAACAGGATCTTCCCTGCCGTTTTCGTTCTGGGCACCCTCGCCGCTGGTTCGGTCGCGCACGGCGCGATGACCGGCATCTACAAGACCGGCACCAGCGGCTCCGGAGCTGCTGACTCCATCACGCTGTTCTCATCGATCTCGACCGTGGCGAGCAACACGGGCGGCGTGCTCAGCTCGGTCAGCCCCTCGATCACCAATGCGCAGTACACCTGCATCTTCGGTGACTTCACGCAGTCGCAGACCAATCAGGGCTACATGTACAAGACCCTGTACAACGCCCAGGGCCGAATCTCGCAGATCGTCCGCTACGTCGCGAACTCCGCCGACCCCCTGGGCAACCTGCGCACCAACACGGGCGGCGAGGTGTTCAACATGACCGGCTTCGGCAGCTCCGG
>CAZKHO010000067.1:0-12969 GCA_964552505.1 uncultured Bifidobacterium sp.
CCACCTTGCGCTGGTCGCCGCCGTCGGTGCCGCCGCTCACCAGCACCATGTCGGGGCGCAGCTCGCGGATGCGCTGGATCTGCTCGTGCGGCTTGCGGCGGTCGTTGCCCGCGATGGTGTCCATCACGATGGCCCCTGCACCCAGGGCCGCTCGCTTGGCGCTCTCCGCGGTCATCTCGCGCACCACGCCCGCCACCATCATCTGCAGGCCGCCGCCCGCGCTGCTGGTGCTCACGTAGACGTCGCAGCCGTGCGGATCGTCCGGACGGGTGCGGCGGAGGATGGTGCCGTCCGGATTCACCAGCCGGCGTCCGCTCAGCTCCTGGAGTTCCGTCACGGCGTTGGTCACGCCCAGCGTGACGTCGGCCAGCGGCTCCTCCACCGTGGTGGGCGCCTCGCCGCGATGCGTCTGCCGGTACGCACCGTCGCGCTTCTCGATCAGGATGGCCTTGGTGGTGGTGCTGCCGCAGTCCGTGGCCACCACGATCTGGATGCGCGAGGGATCGAGCTTCGTTTCGGCGTGCATGAAGCGCGCAGGATAGGGGCCGCGGCTCAGGTCTTCGGCCCGTCCGTGTCCGCACCCTTCGCACGCGCGGCGTCCGCCTGCGCCTGCATGGACTCCAGCCGCTCCAGCATCCACGGCAGCGAACCGCGTCGCTGCAGCCAGCGCGCCAGTCCCTCCCACAGCGTCGGATCCACCACGGCGCCCGCGAACGGAGCCAGCGCGTGCATCCCCTGCGCACCCACGGCGCCCATGGGACGGAATCCCTCCAGCAGCAGGATGGCCGGCGCCGTCATTCCGCGCGACACGATGCGACCCAGCAGGTCCTCCAGCAGCGCCCGCTCGCGCTCCGGCGGCGCCACGGGGCCGTCCGGCTCCACGGCGAACGCGTGACGAAGCTTCGCGCGCCAGCCCTGGGGCGGCGCCGGATCAGCGGCCATGACGACGGATGAAGGTGTCCACGGCGCGACGCCGCACTTCCGCCTGCACCGGATCGGCGCCCAGCGGCACCACCACGCCGCGCAACCCGCCGTTGCGGGAGAGCGAACGACCGTGCGCGTCTCGCGCGGCGCGCAGCAGGCCCTGCTCCGGATGCCAGACCACGCCGTCCACGTCGCTCCAGCGCACGTGCCGCACTCGAAGCGGCTCGTGCACGGTGACGCCGTCGTCGTGCAGCACCACGTCGGTGGGCAGCAGGAAGCGATGCAGCGACACGGCCAGGGCCACGCCCGCCACCACGCCCAACCACACGTCCTGCATGGCCACGCCCACCATGGCGCCCAGCGCCGGGAGCGCCAGCGCCACCCACGCGGTCCGAACCGGATGCTCGCGCGCCGGCCACACGGTCCACGCCAGCGCCGGGCCGCGTTCGGCCAGCGCCTCGACGGGGCTGCGGCGGACGAATTCCACCGGGTGCAGCGTGGTCATGACGGACAGCGTATCGAAAGAGGCCCGGGACACGAAGCGAATTTCCGGCGCATCGACGGCTCGGCGCCGGCACGCCTGCGCGTCAGAGACGGCTCTCGTCCGCGGTCCGCTCGATGCGGTCCGCCCAGCGGCGCCGCAGAAGTTCCACCTGCTTCATGGCGTTTCCGATCCCCAGCATCACCGCCAGCATGAAACCGCGCCTTCCGTCGCGCCAACCGCTGCGAAGCACGTACTGCTTGAGGAACGCCAGCGCCGGACGCACCAACGCGTCCACCGGCCTGCCGCCACGCTCGCCGGTGCGCGCGGCGTCTCGCGAGTATCGGATGGACCGCTCCCAGAAGTCCGTGAGGTCCCGCCACGAGTCGTGACGAAGCACGCCGGGCAACCGGCCCACGCGGCCGGGCACCACCAGCTGGTCATGGATGCCACCCTGCTCCGGACCGCTGCCCACCACCTCCGCCTTGCCGCCTCGGACCAGACGCACGCGGAACTCCGGCTGGAAGGTGTGACGCAGCCAGGCGCCCTCGAAGTGCACCAGACGCTGCACGGCGTAGGCGTCGAAGGTGGGATCGTCCGCGGCCAGCATGTCGTGGATCGATCGCTGCAGGCTGGGCTCCAGGCTCTCGTCGGAATCCAGCAGCAGGATCCATCGTGCGGAGGCCGCCTCCTCCAGGCATCGTCGACGCTGCACCAGCATGCCCTGCCAGTCGCGGTGCAGCACCTCGCAGCCCGCGGCCCGCGCCGCCTCGACCGTGCCGTCGGTGGAGCCGGAGTCGATCAGCAGCACCCGGTCCGCCACGCCCTTCAGCGACTCGATCACGCGCGGCAGCGTGCGCATGCTGTTGAAGGTGCAGATGGCCGCGCAGAGGTCGGCCGTGGCCGATCGGGCGTTGGCGTCGGAAGTCCGCATGGCAGGACAATCTATCGCGGCATCCGGGGATTCACGCCTCGGGTCGCGGCCCGCGCTTGAATCCCAGGTCGCGGCTGACCTTCACCTTGCGGCCGCGCAGCGTGGCCTTCCGAAGCACCTGGATGATGTGGTCCGCCTCCTGCGCGGGCACCTCCACGAACGACGCCATCTCCTCGATCTCGATGCCACCCAGCGCCCGCGGATTCACGTCGGCCTCGTTGGCGATGGCGCCCACCAGGTCCGCAGGCCGCATGCCCATGCGCTTGCCGCCGCCCACGAAGAGCCGCACGAACTCCGGATCGCGCGATCCACCACGCACGGGGCCGCGCTTGGGTCCGCGTGCCGGCGGCCTGCCGTCGAAGTCGCCTCCACCAGGCCCCGGACGCTTGCCGCGCGCCGGTCCCGGTTCGTCGGCCAGCCGCTGCGTCCATCCGCTGCGGGCCGGCGGCGACTTCTTCCAGCCTTCGCCACGCTCCACACGCGGCTTGCCGCGCGGCGCCGCGTCGCCGTGGTCCGCCGCCTGCGCGGGACCCGCGCGATCCACGAACCGCGGCACCTGCACCGTGTCCTCGTGCGCATGGTCGCCGCGGCGGGCCTCGTGCACCGCCTTCATGGCCGCGGCGGCCAGCGTGACCGGATCCGCCTGCATGGAACGCACCACCGCCACGAACGGCTCCAGGCCCTCGCCTTCGGTCAGCGTGACCAGCTCGGCACGCAGGCGATCCAGCCGTCGCGCCTGCACCTGCTCGGGCGTGGGCACGTCGGCCATCTCGAACCGCTGACGGGTCAGCGTCTCGATGTTGCGCATCATGCGTCCCTCACGGTGCGTGGCGATGGTGATGGCGGTGCCCTCGCGTCCCGCACGGCCCGTGCGGCCGATGCGGTGCACGTAGGTCTCCGGGGCGGGCGGCACGTCGAAGTTCACCACGTGGCTCAGGTGGTCGATGTCGATGCCTCGCGCCGCCACGTCGGTGGCCACCACCACGTCCACGGCCTGACCGCGCGCCTTGCGCATCACGCGGTCGCGGTCCATCTGCCCCATGCCGCCGTGCAGCGCCTCCACGCGCCAGCCGCGGCCGGTGAGGGCGTCGGCCAGCTCGTCCACCTCGATGCGCGTGCGGCAGAAGACCAGCGCCAGCGCGGGATCCTCCATGTCCAGCACGCGTCCCAGCGTGACCACCTTGAAGGCGCGCGGCACCACGTAGGCCATCTGTCGCACCTTGGCCGCCGTGCCCTTCACGCCCTTCTCCCGTGCGATCTGCACGCGCTCGGGATCCTTCAGGTGCTTCTCCGCGATGCGCGCGATGCGCGGCGGCAGCGTGGCGCTGAAGAGCGCGGTCTGGCGCGTCTGAGGCGTGGCGTCCAGGATGGCCTCCAGATCCTCGGCGAAGCCCATGTCCAGCATCTCGTCGGCCTCGTCCAGCACCACCATCTTCAGCGCGGAGAGGTCCAAGGAACCGCGACGCATGTGATCCAGCGCACGGCCCGGCGTGGCCACCACCACCTGCGCGCCCTTGCGCAGTCCCATCGCCTGCCGGCGGAAGTCGGCGCCGCCGAAGACCGGCACCACGGAGGTGCGCAGTCCCTTGCCGTAGCTGCCGTAGGCCTCGGCCACCTGCACCGCCAGCTCGCGCGTGGGCACCAGGACCAGTCCCAGCGGACGCATGGGCTCGGCGCGCTCGCGCCCCAGCCGCTCCAGCATGGGCAGCGCAAAGGCCGCGGTCTTGCCGGTGCCGGTGGCCGCCTGCCCCAGCAGATCGCGGCCCGCCAGCAGCGGCGGGATGGCGGCCTTCTGGATGGGTGTGGGCTCCTCGTAGCCCAGGCTGGCCAGCTCGGTCAGCAGTTCCTGGCCCAGCCCAAGGTCGACGAAGGAATCCTTCATCGCGCGAGGGTAGTGCCAACGCCGCCCGCGCGCGATCAGCCCTTCTTGGCCACCTTCAGCTTGCCGTTCATCAGGCGCCAATGGCCGGGATAGGTGCAGACCAGCGGATAGGTGCCGGGCTTCTCCGGGGCGAAGAACCACATCTCGCCGGACTGTCCGGGCGCCACCAGACCCATCACGAAGAGCACCTTGGGGCTGTCCGGCACGAACTGCCGTCGCTTGCCGTCCATGCCCTCGCCCAGCTTCTCCGCCGCCACGCCGATCTCCGTGAGCGCGCCGGGCACGGTCAGCAGCATGTTGTGCTGCATGGAGTCCGGATTGTCCATGTGAAGCGCCACCAGTGCACCCGGCTCCACGGTGAACTCCTTGGGGTCCCACGCCATCTTCCCCACCACCGTGGTGGTCTTCACCGCCACGGGCTTGAGCGGCTTCGCGGCCTCGGGTCGCTGCGCCTCCGGCAGCGCGCACAGGGCGCGGGCCGCGGCGGCACGCACGTGCGGCGAACCGTCCTTCAGTGCCGCGGTCATGGCGGGAGCCACCGACGCCAGTTCCGCGACGGGTCGGGCGGCCAGCACCGCCGCCAGATCGTTGGCGGCCAAGCAGGCGCCGCAACCTTCGATCTCCTTCCATGCCGCCTCCGCCATCGTGCCGCCCTTGGCCGCAAGCGCCTTCTGGCGGTCCACCGCGGGGACCCCGGCGTCACGAAGCGGGTCCAGTCCGGCGGGTGCGGGGGCCGCGTCCGCGCCATGGCCCGAGTGGCCGGCATGCGGATCGGACGCCGGCGCCTGAGCCCAGGCGCTGGAGGTCACGGCCAGGAGGAGCAGGTGGAGCGCCAGTCGCATCTCTCCAATTTATAAGGAGATCCAGCACCGCTCCGGCGCCGCGCCACATGTCCGTGAACACAACCCGAACGTGGTTCACACGCGGACTTTGCGGAACGCTCACCGTGAGCCGCACAGACGCGGCCCAGACTTCCTCTTGCCCGCGGCGTCGCGGGACTCCGCCCAACCGCCCCTGGAGGCTCCGTCATGGAAATCCGTCTTCACGCCGCTCTCGCGCTGTCCTTCGGTCTGGTGGGGCCCGCCCTTGCCGGCGGACTGGTCCTGAACGAGTACTGCGCCGTGGGCAGCACCAAGTTCATCAACGGCGGCACCGCCACCGCGGACGCCACCGGCGGTCAGGCCGAGGACCAGACCTTTGGGCGCGTGGTGGGCAACGGCAACAACTGGATCGAGCTGGTGGTCACCACCGATCATCTGGACATCCGCGGCTGGAAGCTGCGCTGGGCGGAGAATCTGAAGTTCACCAGCACCGGCCAGAACCTCTGGTACGGCGACGGTCTGGTGAATCAGGGCATCATCACCTTCTCGAACGACGCGCGATGGTCCAACCTGCGCGCGGGCACCATCCTCACGGTCATCGAGTTCGACGCAGCCGGCGCCGGTTTCGACGACGACTTCACCTTCGACCCGTGCGCCGGCGACTGGTGGATCAACGTGCACAGCCGCAACAACGCGGCCCTGATCTCCACCGTGACCAACGTCACCGGGGATCCGGCCGGCGCCTTCAGCGTGGGCAACGACGGCTGGCTCATGGAAGTGGTGAACGCACAGGGCCAGGTGGTGACTCCTGCGTGCGGCGAGGGCGCGCTGGGCTACCCCGGCGGCGGGGTGGCCAGCACCGAGAACTGCCGTCTGGAGGGCGATCCGCGCCTGGTGGTGGACACCACCATGTACGACGACGCCGACACCAGCTCCTTCGGCCGGCCCAACTCCTGGACCGACGCCGTGAACCTGCAGTGCAAGGACACGCAGGACTTCACGGACCTGCGCGCTCCGGTGATGGCCGACTGCGCCGCCTGCAATCCGATCTTCCTGAACGAGTACAACGCCGTCTCCAGCACGCTGTTCCTCAACGGCGGCACCGCCACCACCGACGCCAACGGCGGCGCGGCGTCCGACACCTTCTTCGGCCGCAAGGCTGGCAACGGCGGCAACTGGTTCGAGCTGGTGGTGGCGGTGGACAACTTCGACATGCGTGGCATGAAACTGGAGTGGAAGGAGAACAAGACCGGCGGCTACGCGGGCTCCATCACGCTCCGCTCCGACGCGGCGGCCCTGGCCAGCGTGCCGGGCGGCACCATCGTCACCTTCATCGAGAAGAACACCGCCGGTGGCGGCAGGAGCACCGACCTCACGGTGGACATCGCGGGCGGCGACCGCTGGATGAACATCTGCACCACGGACGCGTCCGTGGTGGCCGGCACCACCAACACCCGTCCCGGCGCCACCCTGGGCAGCTTCACCACCAGCAGCGACCGCTGGACGCTGACCATCAAGGACGCGTCGGGCGCTGTCATCGCGTCGTCCGCGGGCGAGGGCAGCCTGGGCTACCACCGCGGCGGCGTGAGCAACACCGACGTCTGCCGGCTCGAGGAGGATCCCTCCGGCCACATCGGCTCGAGCAGCTGGCTGGACGACACGGGTCGCTTCAGCTCGTTCGGCTCGCCCAACACCTGGGCCAACTGCCCCGACGACGCCGTGCTGCACGTGCAGGACTTTGGTGGCGTGCCCGCGTGCGTCACGGCCTGCTTCGGAGACATCGACGGCGACCAGATCGTGGGCAACGGCGACATCGCCTTCGCGCTGCTCGACTACGGCCCGTGCCCCGGCTGCCCCAGCGACCTGGACGGCAGCGGTGACGTGGACTTCGGCGACGTGGCCCTGATCCTGCTCAGCGCGGGGCCCTGCTCGTGAGGCCGCGCGCGGAGGGAAACCGCATGCGTCGCGCCTTCACCCTGGTCGAACTTCTGGTGGTGGTGGCCATCATCGCGCTGCTGATCGGGCTGCTGTTCCCTGCGGTGGGAAGCGTGCGCTCGCGCATGCGCGCCACGGTGAGCATGAGCAACCTGCGCCAGTGGGGTGTGGGCTACACCAGCTTCAGCGCCGATCGGAAGGGTCTGCTTCCATGGGAGGGGCTCAAGGACGCCAAGGACATGCCCACCAACCTGGCGGATCGCTCGCGCTTCTGGGCCAACGTGATCCCGCCGCTGGTGGACCAGGCCCCGTACGCCGATCTCATCTCCCCGGACGGCGCGGTGCCCACGCCGCGGACAGGCCAGAGCATCTTCATCGATCCGTCCGCCACCACGCCCGCGGACACCTCGGGGGCGTTCATCGGCTGGACCATTCCCGGCTCCAAGCAGCGCTTCTACTTCAACTACGTCCCCAACTCCCAGCTGAACAACACGCTGGAGGCGCAGATGGACGCGCTGCCCAGCGGGGACTCGCGCTCCACGACCAACAAGCTGGATCCGACCTCGAAGAAGCTCTCCACGGACTGGGTCGACGCGCGCCGCATGCGCCTGACCGCCTGCAAGCAGAGCGCGCTCACGGTGGTGATGCTGGAGATGCGCTCCGTTCCGGAGGAGCTGGACGGACTGGGCACCAACAACGGTCGGGCGCCCAGGTACTGGTTCCCCTACTACGGCGAGCAGCTCAACCGCCACCGCGGCGACTGGCAGCGCCTGGCCGCGCGCCACCGAAACGGAGGTCATGTGCTCATGGCCGACGGCCATGTGGAATGGCGTGACCAGGCCCAGGCCACCACCCCAAACGGCCAGTCCGAGCCGTCCAACGCCAAGGGCGTCGACTTCAATCGCCCGGACCTGATCTGGGATCCCATGGGGCCTGCGCTGCTGGACTGATCTCTCCCCTCTCCCTGTTCTTCACACAACCCTCACCCAACACTGGCGGCAATCCCCATCTGCGGGAGTCATAGTGGGTCCTTGCCCAGGTCCCTCCGGGCAGCGTCGACACGCGGCCGCCCCGGCCGCCTCTGGTCCACGACGGTTCACTGTTCGATCCCTCTTCCCCCTTTCTGGAGACATCCTCATGATCCGCAGCTTCGCGTTCATCACCACCGCCCTTGTCGCCGGCGCGGCTTCGGCCGACGTCATCACCCAGTGGAACTTCGAGGCGCAGACCCTGCTCGCCTCCACCGGCACCGGCACCGCCTCCCTGGTGGGCGGCGTGACCAACACCTTCGCCACCGGCTTCGGCGGCGCCGGCACCTTCGCCATGAACACCACCGGCTACGCGGCGCAGAACACCGGCGACCGCACCCGCGGCGTGCAGTTCACCGGCTCCACCTCCGGCTACGACACCATCACCCTGGCGTGGAACGAGCGTCACAGCAACACCAGCGCCAACACCGTGGCCGTGTTCGCCAGCGCCGACGGCACCAACTGGTCCGAGGTGCAGGTCTTCACCTTCACGCCGGCGGCCACCGGCACCGGCGACACCTGGTACCAGCGCTCGGTCACCCTGGGGGCCGAGTACGCCAACGCGTCCAGCTTCGGCTTCCGCGTGATGGCGGCGTACAACCCGGGCAGCAGCGGCTACCTGGCGTCGCGCTCCACCTCCACCTACGCCACCAGCGGCACCGTGCGCTTCGACGACGTGACCATCAGCGGCAACCTGGTGCCGGCTCCCGGCGCGGTGGCGCTGGTGGGACTGGCCAGCCTGATGGCCCGACGCCGCCGCGCCTGAGCGGTCCTTGGGCTTGGAATCGACACCGGGCCATCCCCACGCGGGATGGCCCTTTCCTTTTTTGCTTGACCCGCACCCCCGATCCCGCGAACCATGGTTTCGGGACCCCGTAGCGCGTCACCCCGCGCCCGAAGGCGCGTACATGGAGAAAGAGGAACCTCATGCGACCCATCCGGACCGCCATTCCCCTGATGCTGCTGCTGGCCTCGGCCGCGCGCGCCGGCACCGCCGCACCCGTGACCGATCCCCCCGCCCAGACGCCCGCAGGCCGGCCCGCCACGCCTGCCGACACCGCCATTCCTGAAGCCGACCTCCGCTTCGCCCGAAACCTCTCCCACGCCTTCCGACAGGTGGCGAAGTCGCTGCAGCCCAGCGTGGTGAGCATCCGGACGGTGGAACGCACCGCACCCGCCGCCGTGAACATGCGCGGTCGCCCCATGCTGCGCATGGGACCCATGGGCCCCGAGATCGTGCCGCCCAGCGCGGGCGCGCCTCAGCGTCAGGGACTTGGGACGGGATTCGTGCTCCGCGAGGACGGCGTGATCGTCACCAACAACCATGTGGTGCGCGGCGCGGGCGAGATCCGCGTGCGCCTCTCCGACGGTCGCGACTTCGAGGCCACCGTGGCCGGCGCGGATCCGGAGACCGACGTGGCCGTCCTCCGCATCGACGCCAAGGGGCTGAGCGCCGCCAGGCTGGTGGAGAGCAAGGAAGTGGACGTGGGCGACTGGGTGCTGGCGCTGGGAAGCCCGTTCGGCCTGGACCAGACCGTCACCGCGGGCATCATCAGCGCCAAGGGCCGCGATCACGTGGGCCTGGCCACCTTCGAGAACTACCTGCAGACCGACGCCGCCATCAATCCCGGCAACAGCGGCGGGCCGCTCTGCACGCTGGACGGCACGGTGGTGGGCATGAACACCGCCATCAGCAGCGGCAGCGGCGGAGGCAGCGACGGCGTGGGCTTCGCCATCCCCATGGAGATGGTGAAGCGTGTGGCCGAGTCGCTGCTCACCGACGGTCGCATGCGCTACGGCTACATGGGCGTGCTGCTGCAGCAGTCGGCCGACGAGGCGCGCGAGTCTGGCGGCGCGGTGATCGCGGAAGTGGTGGCCAACAGCCCCGCCGCGCGAGCCGGCCTGCAGCCGGGCGACGTGGTCACCCGCATCGACGGCGAACCCATCAGCGGGCGCGCCGCCCTGATCCGCACCGTGGGCACCCGGACGCCGGGCAGCGTGGTGAAGGTGGAGGGCACGCGCGACGGCGAGCCCATGGTGTTCGACGTGAAGCTCACCACCCGTCCGCGCGCCGGCGTGGCGGTGCGTGACGAACGCGGACAGCTGCTGCAGCCCGGCCCCTGAGTAGGGAGCGCGTGGTCTGACGCGACCTCGCCTCGTCCGTGGTTAGCCTTGGCCGCATGCGCGTGCATGTCCTGTTCCTGCCGCTTCTGCTGTGTGTCGGTGCAGCGCACGGCGGGCAGGAAGCGGTGGACGACAGGTCGGACACCCTTCGGCTGCTGCAGTCATGGAACGCCGGCGCCGACGCGTCCGAGCTGGCCCCGCAGGCGGATCTGCTTCGGCGTGCGGTGAAGCGGTTTCAGGAGACCGCGCCACCAGACCTTGCGAACAACGCGGACGAACTGGCCGAACTTGCGCGCGCCCTGCTGCCCGCACCGGAGGCCGCGGCCGCGCACGCCACGCTGCTGGCCGGGGTTCGCGCGCGTCAGGCCCAACTGCAGGCCGATGTGGAACGGCTGAAGGCCGAGACGCCGACCCAGGACGCCGCCCAGACCAAGGAGCGGGGACAACGGCTGCTGCGCGCGGAGTTGGCGGCCGCCACCCTTCGTCGGACCGTGGCGCGTCTGGAGAGCGCCGCCGGATGCGGGCAGCTGGACGGCCAACCCGCCCCGCCGCTGCAGATCGAGTGGGTTCGGCGAGCGGACGGCAGCACGCCGTGGCGCTCGCTGGAGGACCTGCGAGGCAAGGTGGTGGTGGTGGACTTCTGGGCCACCTGGTGCGGCCCGTGCGTGGCGTCCTTCCCGAAGATGGCGGAGTTGCGCACGCGCTGGCCCCAGAGTCAGGTGGAGATCGTGGGCGTGACCAGCCTGCAGGGCAAGGTGAGTCATCGCACGCGCCCGCCCGTGGCGTGCAAGGACCAGCCCGACCTGGAGCGTGAGGAGACGCTGGCCTTCATGAAGGACATGGGCATGACGTGGACCGTGGCCTTCACCAAGGAGAGCGTGTTCAACCGCGCGTGGGGCGTGGCCGGCATCCCCAGCGTGGCCGTGCTGGATCGTCAGGGTCGCGTGGTGCGGGCGGGCCTTTCCGCCAGCGACCAGACCGCCCTCTGCGCCATCGTGGACCGCGTGCTGGCACGCGACGCCTCGCCCAAGGATCCCGCATCGCCGCCTCGTCCGCCGTCCGACACAGGCCCAGCGCCGCGCTGACGATTCCCCGGCTTCTATCCTGCCCGGGCCCATGGAGCCCCTCGCCTGGAACAGTCCGCTCCGTGTCGACGCCGCGCACCGCGTGTGGTGGTCGGCAGACGCCCTGCACGGCGACGGCGCGTGCTGGAGCCAGGCGATGGCGGGTCTGGAGGGCGCGTGCGTGGCGTTCGTGGACTCGGGTGTGGCCGCGGCGTGGCCCGGACTGGCCGAGCGGCTGCACGCGGTGGTGAAGGGAGCGGCGCCGCACCTGCAACTGCGCGCGGTGGAGACCGTGCCAGGTGGCGAAGCGTGCAAGCACGGCACGCATCACGCAGAACGCGTGGCCAAGGCCTGCTTCGACCTGGGGGTGAGCCGACGGGGGTGCGTGATCGCGGTGGGCGGTGGTGCGGCGCTGGACGCCGTGGGCTTCGGCGCGTCCATGGCGCACCGAGGCGTCCCGCTGGTGCGCGTGCCCACCACCACGCTCTCGCAGGACGACAGCGCCATGGGCGTGAAGTGCGGCGTGAACGCCTTCGGCCAGAAGAACGCGCTGGGTGCCTTCGGCGTGCCGCATGCGGTGATCTGCTGTGAACGCCTGCTGGAGACGCTGCCCACGGAGCACTGGCTGGGTGGCTTCAGCGAAGCGGTGAAGATCGCCCTGCTGAAGGACGCGCACCTGCTGGAGCAGCTGGAGCGCGGCGCGGCCGCCATCCGCGCACGCGACATGGCCGCCGCCCGTCCGGTGCTGCGACGAAGCGCGCAGCTCCACCGCGAACACATCCTGCGCGGCGGCGATCCCTTCGAGACGGGATCGGGAAGGCCGCTGGACCACGGGCACTGGGCGGCGCACCGACTGGAGGCCATGAGCGAGTGGGCCGTCCCGCATGGACAGGCGGTGGCGGTGGGCGTCGCGCTGGACGCGTGCATCGCGCGTGAGCTGGGCGTGCTGGATGCGGTGGCCGCGGAACGGATCCTGCAGGTGCTGCGGGCGCTGGGACTGCCAGTGTTCCATCCGCTGCTGGAACCGGTCGATCGACTGCTGCGTGGGCTGGAGCACTTCCGGCAGCATCTGGGCGGTCCTCTCGCCATTCCGCTGATCACCGCGCCGGGCGCCTTCACCGAAGTGCATGCACTGCCGGAGGCTGCGGTGGCGGCCGCCGTGGGCGCCTTGGCACGCGGCCATCATGCGGGCGCGGTGCCGGCGCGGTCCTGAGCCAGTTTCTGACGAATTTCCCTTGGTGGGGCCCCTGATTCGGGCTAGTTTGTGCCTCTCGCGCCGACCCCGGCGCACCTTCACCCACGCTTCCGGAGACTTTGATGCGCACGCTTCGCCACCTTGCCGCCATGCTCGCCCTTGCCATGCCCGCCGTCGCCATGGCCGGCGAGGAACCCGCGCTGCCGCGCACCATGACCGCGTCGGAACTTGACTGGGCCGCCAAGAATCCCGCGGCCGGCTTCAAGGCGCTCACGGCGCCCCCCACGGGTCCGCTGGTGGCCACCACGGAGTACAGCCCGTCGCAGGCGATCCTGTTCGGCTATTCCGGCACCAACGGCTGGAAGAACATCATCGCGCAGATGGCCAAGTACATCACGGTGGACGCGCAGACCGAGTGCTGGGTGATCGTCACCAGCACGGCGCAGCAGACCGACATGACGAACCGCTTCACCACCTACGGGGCGAACCTGTCCAAGGTGCGCGTCTTCACGGCGCCGCTGAACAGCATCTGGGCGCGCGACTACGGCCCCCGCTTCATCCACGAGGGCGGCTGCCGCGTG